>NZ_JBQCEE010000031.1:0-23376 GCF_051960575.1 Jatrophihabitans sp. | reverse complement strand
CGTTGTCGTGGAAGGTGACGCCCGAGGGCAGCGCTCCCGACTCGGACAGCCCGGCCGCCGGGTAGCCGGTGGTGGTGACGGTGAATGAGTCGAAGGTGCCGAATGTGAATCCGGCGTGGTCGGCGCTGGTGATGGCGGGCGCTGCGTCCACCTCGAGGATGACCGTCGTGCTCTGGTTGTCGAACGTCGCGGTCGTGTTGTCCGGGCCGAGCGTGGTGTTCGCGTGGTAGTCGATGCTCGCCGTGCCCGCGCTGAGGTTCACGCTGTGTGCGCCGGGCGTCGAGGTCACGGTGGCGTCGCCGGGCGGGTCGGCGAACGACACCGGCAGCCCGGCGAAGGCGCCGAGGTTGCTGCTCGACACGCTGCCGGCCGCCGAGTCGGTGAGCAGCGATGCCGTGAGGGTGGACGTGCCGCTCGCCGCATTCACATGTGACGGGCTGGCACTGGTGCTCAGGCTTAGCTGCGGCGCCGTCGTGACACTGCTCGCGCCATCGCAGCCGGTGCTGCCCGGACCTGCGTTGCAGCCCCACCAGTTCTCCGTGGCGTTGTTCGAGCCGGCGGACACCGTCGAGCCGACGCCCGACGCTGCGGCGGCGTTGTTCCCGACGATGCGGTTGTAGTGCAGCGTGCTGCTCGTGGCCTGCGTGTAGATCGCGCCACCGCTGGCGCTGGCGGTGTTGCCGGTGAAGGTCGAGCCGGTGACGGTGAGCGCGCCGCCCTGGGCGTAGATACCGCCGCCGACCGCGGTGGCCGAGCCGGTGGCCGTGGCCGTGTTGTTCGTGAACGTCGAGCTGCTCACTGAGACAATGTCCGTGCCGGACGAGATCGTGGCGAGCGCGCCGCCCGACTGGTACGCGGACGAGGTGTTCGCCGCGATCTGGTTTCCGCTGAAGGTCGAGCCGGTGACCGTGAGGTGCTCGCCGGCGGTGAACGACTGGTAGAACAGCCCCGACCCGATGCTGCTGTGGCTGTTGTTCCCGCTGAACGTCGAGCCGCTGACCGTCAGGTTGCCGCCCTGGAAGCTGACGCCGGCGCCCGGCAGGTTCGGGTTCGTCGGCGCCGACCCGCCCGCCTGGTTGTTGCTCACGACCACGCCGGTGAGCGTGAGCGAGTCGACCGGCAGCAGGCCGGCCGAGCCCGCGAGGATGCCGGCGCCGCCGACCGTGTTGTCCACGCCGTTGGTGATGGTGACGTTCGAGATCGACGTGGTGACGCCGCCACCGGCGAGCGGGTCGAGGTCGAACACCCGCGAGGCGCCGTTGCCGTCGATCACCGCCGACCCCGCACCCGCACCGACGATCGAGATGTTCGAGCCGGAGACCTTGCCGGCCTGCAGTTCGCCGTTGGTGAGGGTGTAGTGCCCGGCCGCGACGTCGATGATCACCGGCGTCGTGCCGTTGTTGTTCGCGATGCAGACGGCCTCGCGCAGGCTGAGCCCGGACCCTGTCGTGATGGACGAGTTGCCGCAGCCGCCGAAGTTGGTCGCAACGTCCGCCGGGTTGGTCACGGTGAGGACGGTGGCGGCGGCCGCCGGGTTCGCGTCCAGCAAGGCTACGCCGGTGATCGCGAGCGTGACCGCCGCGACGAGGGCTGTTTTCGGACGCAACGAGCGCGCGGGGTTGCGCAAGGGAGCCCTCCTGGGCATTGCTGGGGCCCCCGCCGCCGCGCGAACCCTAGCGCCGCGCATGTCGGGTGATCAAGACATCGGCGGGTGAACGTTGCGGGTTGGTGCGGTCGCACCATTCGGGACGTCCGCCGCTCACCGGCGGCCCGAAAAGGCCGGCCGGCCTCGGCTGCCGGATCGGTCCGTCATCGACACCGACAGCAGGTTGCTACAGTGTGCTACATGGACACCGTGTCGCACCGCGAGATGCGGAACAACAGCGGCGAGATCCTGCGGCGGGTCGAGGCAGGCGAGTCGATCCAGGTGACGAACAACGGGCACGTCGCCGCGGTGCTCGTGCCACCGACGGCGGACCTCCTTGCCACACTGGCGCAGCGCGGCCAACTGCGGCCCGCCCGCCGGGACCTGGCGAGCTTGCGCGCGATCACTCGCCGCCGCGCGGGCCGGACGGCCGACGAGATGATCAGCGATACGCGCGGCCGCTGGTGACGATCACCTATCTCGACACGTCAGCAGCCATGAAGTTGGTCGTCGACGAGGAAGAGTCCGCGGCGCTCGTCGAGACGCTGTCGGCAGATTCCGCTCGGCAGCTCGTCGCATCGTGGCTGCTGCACACCGAACTGCACTGCGCCGCAGGTCGTCACCCCGACGACATCGATCTGACGTCGGTCCGCGCGGTGCTGGACACCGTCAACCTGGTCGACCTGATCCGCGGCGATCTCATCGCCGCCGGAACGCATACCCCGCTGCGATCGCACGATGCGCTGCACCTTGCCGTGGCGATCCGGCTGGGAGTCGACGAGATCGCCACGTACGACCGGGAGCTCGCTGCAGTTGCCGCAGATGCCGGACTGGTCGTGCTCGCCCCTCGCTAGTCGTCGGCTGTGTCGCGCCGCCCACGGTCGGTCAGCGCCGCTTCTTGCCCGACCGATTGCGAGCTGCCGCCTTCGCCGTGGGTTTGTGCCGGGTCGCCGGGGTGTTCGAAGGCGGCGTCAGCGACTGGTGGCACTCGAACATGCCGTAGATGCCGCCGCGCTCCGTGCGCGACTCCGCATCGGCGACGAGGACGACGCTGCGCCCCTTCGTCGCGCGCAGCCGGCGCTCGTAGGCCAGCAGCGCGGGGTGCTTCGCGTCCAGTTGCATGAGGATCTGCGATCCGCCGCCTCCGGCGAGCACGAGCACGCGCTCGCCGTTCGGCGCGTCGACGGCCGTCGCGCCGTACGGGTCGAGCTCGGCGACCTTCGCGGCGAGCAGCGGGCCGTCGCCCTGCGTCGGGTGGATGACGATCAACGGCACCTCGTCGCCGCGGGGCGGTGGCGCGTCGCTCGGCGCCGGCCGGTAGACCGCGGCCTCGCTGCTGAGATAGGGCAACGCGTCCCACGCGAGATGGCCGAGCGTGACCGGCTGTCCCGGGCGCACGAGGTCGTGCCCGGCGATGGTCATCCGCAGCTGTGGTCCGGACTCGTCGGGGCGCGCGCGGTGCCAGGCGCGGTAGCGGATCGTCTGGCGGTCGCCGACCCTGGCCGAGCCGGTGACCGGGCCGGCGGACGCCGACACCGGCCCGCGCCCGTCGAAGGCGGTGACCGCGGCCGTGACGGCGGCGAGCAGCCGTGCGTCCTCGCGGCCGACCTCGGTCGGGCCGCCGTCGCCGTAGACGATGACGAACGGCACGAGGTCGTCGCCCGCCGGCCACCCGTAGCGCTCTGCGCGGGCAATGACGTCGGCCGGCACCTCGGCTGGTGCGTCCAGGAACAGCAGGATCGTGCCCGGCGGCGGTTCCTCCTCGCCCGGCTCGGCGGACAGGTACGCCGGCAGTTCGTCACCTGGATAGACCGCCAGACCGTGCTGGACGCCGGCCTGCCCCATCACGATCGCGGTGAACTCCGCGGTCACGTCGGCGAGCTGCAGTTCGACGGCGAGCTCGCGCTCGTCGCTCCACCGCGTCCAGACCTCGGCCCGCCGGAAGGCGAGCGCCGCGGCGAGCAGCGTCTCCCAGTCGGCGGTACGGGGCGGCTCGACCGGCTGCGGGCGGCCGGTCATGTGCGCGAGGAACGACTCGAAGATCGCGTCGGCCTCCTCGTTCGGCGGCGTCTCCTGCACGACGACGCCGCCGACACCCGCCGCCATCAGCGCGGCTCGCACGGCCGGCCGTAGGGCGCGGTCGCACAGCACCTGCGTCGGCCGACCAGGTGGCAACTCAGCTGCCGGCCGCGTGACGGCGTCGGTCATTGCCCGCTCCAGCGCGGCGGCCTGATCGGTCTCGATGGCGAGTCCGCGCACCAGGCCCGTGTCGAAGTCGAGGATCATCGCGGCCTCGAGCTGCGCCTCGCCCTGCACGGACACGCTGTCGCTCACATCGCGCGCCAGCACGAGCCAGGTGATCATGCTGCGTCGAGCCGCTCGACTAGCGCCACGCTGTTGCCATCAGGTCGTCATCGCCGAGATCGGTGAATCGCTCGCCGAACTGTCGGAGGTCGTCATCCGTCACCTCGACCACGTCGTTCGCAAGATCTCGGGCGAGTAGCTGACACACATACTGCGACCGCGACAGACCCAGTCGGAACGCGCGAGCGTCGACCGCAGCGAGGAGGTCCGGAGGGACGTCGCGGATGACGATGTCGGCCATGTGGGATCAGACGATAGCGGGGCTGCCTGCGACGCCGCCCTGGTCAGTGCGTCCGTCTGCGAGCGCGAGGCTTCGCGCGGTCAAGATAATCCTCGAGCCAGGCGAGGTCGGTGCTGTCGGCTGCCCGAGCCTGTGCCTCCTCATCGAACAACGACGCCCGCTTCGTCAACACCAAGGTGTGCGGACGGCCCGTCCTCCGCGTCCGGTGCGTCACCGGCAGTTCGTGCCGATCGAGCCGCTCGTGGACGTGCCTGCGCCGTTGCTCGGCGAGTGGCCACGGCTGCACCTGTTGATCCGGTGACGCGAGGAAGTCCGCGAGCGTGCGACAGTCGGCACACCGACAGCCGCGCGGCGCATACGGTGAGCTACCGGCGGCGGCCGGCGCGTGAGGCGAAGTCATCGAGGGCGCTGAGCACTTCGCGCGACTGCCACATCCGGTTACGCCGGAAGCCGGTGAACTCTGCCAGCACGCCCGCCTCGACGAGCGCCGCGATCACGCGGCTCACGTTGCCGGTGTCGATGCCGAGTTCCGCCGCCACGATGGCAGCGTCGAGCACCGGTTGCCGCAGGATGAGGTCAGCGAGCCGCCAGGCTGTGCCGCCGCGCCGGACCTTGATCCGCTCCTCCCAGCCGGCGCGAACTTCGCGCTGGTCGGCGGCGAGCCGTCGCGTGCCTGTCGCGGCTCATGACCGAGGCAGCCGGCTCACGACCGTGCTCACAGCCCGCTCGCTGACACCGGGATGTTCCGAGACATCGATCGTGCCGAGCGCGGCGCGCAGCGCCTCGACGGTGTCGTCGACCGTCCGCTGCGCTCGACGCAGGGGCATGCCCCAGGAACGTGCTTCGCTGACGAGGTCGTCGGGGGTGATGTCGGCGTAGTCAACCTTGCCGTTGATGTCCAACGCCGATCGATGCTGTTCGTCGTCGTGATGCAGATGCATCGCGATGTCATACGCCGGCGCCAACGTGGCGGTGCCGTCGTCGTGACGCAGGAACGAGATGTTCTTCGCGTGCGCGTCGATATTGCCCAGCACGTAGTTGAGCGTCGTCAGGCGCACCAGGTCGTCGGGCTCGGAACCGCCCCGCCGGAGCACCTCGGCGGCAGCGCGCAGCGATGGGATCGTGTTGCCACGCTGGAACTTCCGCAGCGGGTCGTCGGTGTTCAGCCCGAGCGCCTGGGCGAGATCCTCCTGATGCACCCGACGCAACCCGTCAGGTGCCTGGATTCTGTCGTAGCGGCGCACCGCAATCGCGCGCACACCGTCGAAGACGTGGAGCTGCGCGTGGGCCGCCGCCATGCCGGCACGGCGTGCGAGGTCGAGACTGAACACCTCGGTGTCGACGACATCGCCTGACGGGCCGTCAGCGGCCTGCGCGACCTTGACGATCCAGGTCGATGGTGCGCCGTCCACGCAGGCCTGCCATGCGCCGTCGTCAGCGCGGTGCAGCGTGATCTTCGGCTGCAATCCGGCCAGCATGCTCGAATCGCGCCCGGCGTCGGTGCCGTGACCAGGTGCATGCCGATGGGCGTCGCGCAGCCGTTGCGCCACCTCACGCTCGTCGAGCGCCCGGTAGCTGCCGACCCGCAGGGGTGAGGGCTCGTCGGCGGGTTGGAACACCAACGCGCCGGCGGTGTCGCGGCCGTAGCGAGCAATGAGCCCGAAGGTGTCTTCAGGCCGGAGACCGGCCTCCATCGCATGGTTGACGCGAGCGTGGCCCTCAGGCAGCAGTCCGTCGAGGAACACCTTCACCCGTGCAGCGTGTGGCGTCCTGGTCGGCACGGACAGCGGCAGCAGGTGGGACATCACCCGCGAGCCGTCGCCCCAACGGTCGTACGCATCGTCGGTCCATCGCAGCTGCAGCCGGCCGTCACGGGTCTCGGCGAGCGTGGCGATGCGCGTGCCGTAGAGCCATACGGCCAGCGGCTCACGGGGTGCCATGCCTCGCCTCGCCGTCCAAGACGCTTCGCTGTCGATCGTCGACCACCTCGACCGGCCCGTCGTCGACCTCAGCTTCGACGGTGAGACGCGCCCCGAGCAGGCGCAGGGTGGCGAACAGGCGGTCGCTGTAGAGGCTCGGCTTGCCGGACTCGATCTCGTAGACGTACCGGCGGCTGATGCCCAGCTCGTCGGCGAGCTGCGCCTGGGTCAAGCCACGCTCGGCTCGCAGGTCACCCAGGAATCGCCCGAGATCTTGGGCGGACAGCACGCGCGCCCATCGCTTCGCCACTGATCACCAACCCTCACGCGCGGATATCATCACATCTCCATTTGCGAGAATATCATCACACGGCTGCGATGGGTTGATATGCTCGCAATCTCCGCCCGCCGCGTCGGCGTGCTGGAGGTCGGTGCGGTGTCGGGCGAGGCGCGCCAGCGCGCGCGACCGCGCTCCCCGGCGCGTGGGTCGGACGGCCGTCAACCGGTCTCGACGCTGTGCGGGAGGCGCACGTGGACGGCATAGGCGTCATGGTCCGACAGGCCGGTCGCGTCGACGCGTTCCGCGTCGAGCAAGGTCCACTCCTGCGGCACGGCGATGTGGTCGATCGACAGCAAGCCCTCGATGCGGTGCGGCAGGTCCGCGGTCGGCACGGCGAGGCCGGCGTGGTCGAGCGCGGACTGGATCGACCGGCGTCCGCGCCGGCTCCCCGCCGACTCGAGCCCGCTCATGGCGTGGTTCCAGTCCCCACCCCAGACCAGCGGGCGTCGCTCGAGGACGCCGGTCAACGCAGCGACAGCGGTCTCGGTGCGTTCGCCATGTGCACTCCCCTGCCAGGGCTCGCCGCTGGCTCCACGCCACGGCAGGATCGAGCAGACGAACGTCACGCCGTCGACGTCCGCCGCGACCGACGCCGGGTGTGGATCGGGCAGCGCCGCCATCGGCCGTGGCGACGCGATCGCCGCCCACCACTTGTGCGGGCGCATCATCGGGGTCGAGTGATGGAAGCCGAGGCTCACCGGATCGAGATCGCGGTGCACCTCCGTCAGGAGCAGGACGTCTGCGTCCAACTGCTCGATCAGGGCGGCGTGCCGCGCGGACCAGCGCCCTTCCATGTTCCAGCTGGCGATGCGGAGTTCCACCGAAGGAACGCTAGAGCGACGAAGGAGGCATCGCTCGCCGAGGAGCCGCAAGCTCGCCCGCCTTCGGCACGCGGGCACAGGCTCGATGATCTAGCGTCAGGTCAGACCGACGAAACCGACATGCGCGGGGGCAACATGGGCGGCGAGATCGAGCTGATCAGCGACGGTCAAGGCCTGTTGCTGCGTGGCGACCCGGCCGACATCGAGAGCTTCCTCGAGGAACAGTCGTTGCCCGCGAATTGGCCGGCCACTCCGAAGCTGAACAGGCTTCTCCCAACCATGGGAGCGGCCGTCCAGGCCGGTGGCCAGATCTCCGCGGAATCCGGCCGCTGGCTCAAGCTGACGAAGGAATCGGCCGCGAAGATCAAGTCTTTTGGCGGCCTCACGAAGACCGGCGAAGCGGGGATCAGCTACGCGATGATCGGGAAGGCGGGCGCGAGCAAGTCCTGGCTCAAGGTTGTGAACGGGCCTGGCACGAAGCTCACCAATCCGGCCGTCCTGACGAACGTCGGTGCGATGATGACGCAACTGGCGATGCAGCAGGCGATCGACGAGATCAAGGACTACCTCGTCGTCATCGACGAGAAGGTTGACGACGTGCTTCGTGCACAGAAGGACGCGATGCTGGCAGACATGATCGGCGTCGGGCTCGTCCTCGACGAGGCGATGGTCATCCGCGAGCACACCGGTCACGTCTCGGAGGTCACCTGGTCCAAGGTGCAGACGAGCCCGCAGATCCTGGCGTCGGTGCAGGCGTATGCCCTCCGGCAAATCGACGCGCTCGTCGACAAGATCGAGACGAAGCCAAAGCTGCGGGACGTCGCCGAATCGGTCGCGGCTGCGGAGCCGAAGGTCCGCGAGTGGCTCGCGGTCCTGGCTCGGAGCTTCCAACTGCAGGACGCCTTCGCCGTGCTCGAGATCGAGCGCGTGCTGGACGTAGGCAGCGAGGCTCTCGACCGCCATCGGGCCGGCCTGCTGGCGGCCCGTCAGCGCCGACTCGATGCCATCGCGCACGCGACCGACGACCTGCTGCATCGCCTGGCAGCAACGCTCGGCCTCTCGAACAGCAAAGTCCTGTTCCATCCGGGTCCTGCCGCATTGATCGCGCGCGCCGGCACCAGCGCGACGAAGTCGGTCGTCACCGCCCGCGAGGTGCTAGGTATCGAATCAGCAGTCAAGCCGTTCGAGTCGACGACGTGGGCGGGTGCCGCTCGGCAACTCGCTCGGTCGGCTCGGGAAGCGGGCTCGGAGGGCCTCGGCACGGCTCGCGAGATCGGGGATCGTGCGCGCGACGCAGCATTCGACCGCGGCGATCGGGTCGCGGCCGCCTACGCCAGGAGGTCGGCCGAGCGGCGCGCGAAGTCGGCCGAGGCCGCCCTGGACGAGCCGGAGCACGCGCTGCTTCCCGCCCAGCAGGAGTTGCCGTGAAGGACGAGGCCGCCGTCATCGAGGGGCGGCGCTGGGCCGTGACGCCTGCCGCGCTGAGCGGCCTCATCGACGACAGGCGCTGGAAGGAGTGGGACGGGCGACCCGCCGCGGCCGAGCCTCGGGAGGCGGCGGAACTCGACTTCGCCGGCGTGCTCGACCAGGTCTTCGACACCGAGCGCGCGATGCTCGCAGCGCTCGAGGGCTTCGCCGACGTGCCCACACCCGTGCGCCGCGCCTTGGTCGACGCGAGCTATCAGGTGCTCGCCAGCATGCCGACACCCGGCGACCCCGCCGTGCCGCTGTACCGCGCCGTCTCCGGCGGGAAGCTGCATCTCCCGGACTGCCCCCATGTCCGCGCCATCGACCTCGTCGAGGCGAGCGGCTCAGATCGAGCGTCGTTCGCCGTCTGTGCGAGCTGGTGTCAGCGCGAACTGGCGGGCGAGGGCCGGACGTACCACAACACGCTCGCGGCGGCGCTCGACGACCTCGGCGCACCGCATCACACGCGACCGGAACTTGAACGGCTGCTCAACCAGGTGGAGTACGACACGATCTTCGTCCCCAACAGTCGCACCTACGTTGCGGTCACCCGAGCCGGCAAGGCGACCGCCTGGGCGGGCATGACCTACGTCGGCTTCACCGGCGCCGAACCCCGGATCGTCTACCTGCCCGACTACATCGCCGGCGGAGGAGGCGGCAAGGAGAAGGACGAGCGACGGGGCGAGATCTGCCCGGTCCACGGCTACGAGATGTCGGTGACCGGCGTCTGCTGGGGCTGCGAATAGGGCGACGCGCCCGCGGCGGCGCGGTCACACGGTGACAGGGTCGGACCTCCAGACGGCGTCCTCGGCCGCGCAGAGCTCGGCGAACTGACCTGACTGTCGGACGAGGACGCCGGGCTCACCTCGCTGCACGATCACGCCACCATCCAGCACGACCACCTGATCCGCCTGCCGCGCCGCCGCCATGCGGTGGGTGATCAGCAGAACCGCACGATCCGCGAACGACCGACGCAGCCGAGCGACGAGATCCCGCTCGGCCAACGGGTCGAGCGGCGCCGTCGGCTCGTCGAGGATCAACACGGAGCCGCCACGACAGAGCACCCGTGCCAGCGCCACGCGCTGCCACTGGCCGCCGGACAGCTCACGACCGCCGTCGACCTCGGCGCCGAGCAGCGTGCCGAGGTCGTCGCCGAGCGCGTCGAGCAGTGACGACGCACCCGCCGCGTCGAGCATCGACCGCACCTCGTCGTCGCTCACCTCGCGGTGCGTCGCGCCGAAGGCGACGTTGTCGCGCAGGCTCTCCTGGTACCGGCCGGCGTCCTGCCGCAGCACCGCGAACTGCGTTCGCCACGCGTCCGCGTTGAGCGATCCGTTGAAGAGCACGCGCCCGGAGCTCGGCGCCAAGAGGCCGGCAGCCACCGCGGCGAGCGTCGACTTTCCCGAGCCGTTCGCGCCGACGAGCGCGGTGATCTCCCCCGCCCGCAGCGTCAGGTCGACGCCGCGCAGCGCCGGCGTCGTCCGGCCCGGATAGGTGAAGGTGACCCCGCGCAGCTCGACCTCGGTGAGCGGATCGCCGCCGTCAACAACCGTCGGACGATCCGGCACCGACGACACCAATGCCGCATGGTCGACGAGGAACTCGGCCGCCTCCTGCATCTGCCGCAGCCCGGACGCCGCGTCAGCCAGCCGCGTCCGCAACGCGACACCGGCAGCAGCCGCCGCCACCGCGGCAGCCAGCGACGCCGACCCGCGGTGCACCAGCCACGCCAGCACGAGCAGCCCGACGAGCAGCAGCGCTCCCCCGACCAGCCGCGCCCCGAGCTGGCGCACCATCCGATCGCGCGCCGTGGCGGTGACCTCGCGCCGCCGCTGCTCCGACAACGCCGAGTACCGGCGCACGATCGTCGGCGCCAGGTCGAAGCACCGCACCTCGGCCGCGTGCTCGCGCCGCGTCAGCAGTCCGGCGAGGTACATGCGGCGCCGCTCGAGCCGGGTCAGCCCGCGCACCGTCCGGTACGCCTGCGCGCCGTCGCGCTGCGCCACCCACCACAACGGCGCAGCGGCGACGACGGCCACGAGCGCCAGCCACGGCGCGAGCGTCACGACGGCGACGGCCAGGGCGAGCGCACCGACCAGTCCGCTCAGCGTGATGCCCAGGCCGGCCGCGAGCTGCGCCGGGCGGATGAACGCGCCGAACTCCACCCGCTTGAGCCGGTCGAGCACCTCGGGCCGATCGAAGTCGGCGAGCTCGAGTCCGCCGGCCGCCGTCAACAGCTCCTGCGTCGTCGCGGCCGACAGCCGCTCGCCGAGCACCGTCTGCAACGCCGGTTGCGCCGCCGCGCACAAGCCGATGACGGCGGCAGCGACACCGAGCAAGACAGCCGGCCACACCAACGTGTGCGCCGCCGGCAGCCGCCCGTCCGAGCCGAGCACCCGCGTCGTCACGACCGAGACCTCGCGGACGAGCAGCACCAGCGCGATCGCGTCCAGCAGCTGCGTCAGCATGAGCGCGTCGAACAGTCCGTGCGCGTGCCGGCGGCAGAGCCCGACGCCGCACACGAGGGCCCGGCCGAGCGACGCCTCAGACGCGGACGCGCGCGAGCTCATCGGCGGCGAAGTCGGCGAAGGCGTCGCCCAGCGGCATGCCGCACATGCCCTCGACGAAGAGGAACTGTCCCTGCGGGTTGACCTCGAGGAACACCGGCTCGCCACTCGGCGTGATCTTGAGGTCGAAGACGCCCATGCGCAGGCCGAGCCCGACGACGACGGCGATGAGGCGCCGTTCGAGGTCGGCGGGCAGCTGCACGGGTTCGACCAGCTTGTCGCCGTCCAGGCGCCAGTCGAGCACGTTGCTGCTGATGCGGGCGGCGTGGACGCGCTCGCCGAAGACCATGACGCGCAGGTGGTCGGTGCCGGGCACCTCGGCCTGGTAGACCGTCGGCGACAGCTGCATCTCGGCGTCGTTCGTCAGGCTGTCGAGCTCGACGCGGCCGGCCTCGAGCGCGGTGCCGAGCACGCCGGTGAGCGTCTTGGCGACGACCCTTCCCCCTTGAGAACGTACGAACTCGCGGATGCGCGCCGGGTCGCTGCTGATGAGCGTGCGCGGCACGGTGAGCCCGACCCGCTGCGCGAGCTCGAGCTGCACGAGCTTGTTCTGCGCGCGCTCGGTGGCGTACGGGTCGCTGAGCCAGGTGCCGCGGAACGCGGTGAGGAATGTGCCGCGCAGCCCGGCGCGGCCGTCCTTGATCACGAGCTGCCGCATCGCGCGGTCGGTGACGTGATCGGGCACTTCGGGGTGTCCGTGGCAGCGGCGCCACCACACCAGGTCGAGCTCGGCGACGTCGACGGTGCCGCCGTCCTCGGTCGGCACGGTCGTCGGGCCGTCGCCGTCGCTGCTCCACGACAGTCCCCCGGCGGCCGGGATCCGATCGGCCGCCACGATGGCCACCTCGACACCGTGGCGGGTCGCCAGGGCGTGCTGGATCACGTACGCGTGGAGGTCGCCCTCCAACGTCACAATTGCCATGCGCTGCATTGCCGTTCCTCTCCTGACCGTCCGGGGGCTGTCATCTGCTCGGCGTCGACTACTCGTCGCAGTCGTCCCAGCCGTCGTCGCTGCCTGAGATCGACCCGCCCGGGCCGCGCGGCGGACGCATCTGCGGGATGCTCGCGATCACGGAGCGCTCCCACGCGTCCAGGCGCGTCGGGTGCACGTAGCCCTCGTGCGTGCGGGTGAATCGGCCGGCAACCGGACCGAAGGGAAGCTCGGGCATGACGCCCTCCTCTCGTCAGGCCGGGCGGGTGCCCGGCACCGGAGAAGAGGATCAAGGCACGGGCCTGATACTTCTCGATCGTACCGTCCCTCATACATGCGCCTGTGAGCCTGCGGAGCGTGCCTTGGCGCGAGAACCCGCGCAGCGCCGGACACAACCCGCTGGCCCGTTCGATGTCGGTGACGCATCGATCACAACGATCAGAGCCGTGGACAGACGCGTCCTCGACCCCGTTCCGCGCTCTCCCGGTGTTTGCGCGTGAGCGAGTACCGAGTCGATAGTAGCGTTTCGCGTTGTACGTATCCGTGTGTCCGTTGGGCCCGTCTCCAACACGACCGAGGAGAGCGAAATGCGGTCGGCGAGCTTGGCGGCCAACATCGCGAACCAATGCTCTTGGGCTGCTTCGACAGCTCGAATTTCGCAGATCAGCATCGACATCACAATGTCCGACGCAATGCCCGCGGCACGGCACTGGGCCATCTAACAACTCGGCGTGCCCGTCCTCGACCGCTGGCGGCAGACCGAGACCGGCTGACCCATCACGGCCAACCTGCGAGGCCTCGACAACGCTGCCTTCAAGGTGGGTCGCCGACCGTGCCGAGGCGGTTGGGATGTGCAGATCCTCGACTTAGGGGGCCGGGCCGAACTCACCGGCAAGGACGGCGCGACCCCCTTGAGCCAAGATCCTTCGCCGCACGTCGCGGGGTATCGCGGACGCGCACGACGAGGCGGTGCCCTCGGCGATCGACGACGCGTCGGTGCTCGACGCCGTCCGACCGCTAATCAGCCACCCGGGATGACCGTCACCCGAGGCCTTCCCATTGGCCAGAGGGCCGATCAATTCCGTGTCTAGTTCAATTCCGCCTGCCGGCCGCGTCGTCACACCTCGGTAAGCGGGGGTCGAGACCATCGGACGTGGCACGGATTTCTGCCGTTCAGCGCCGGCGCCGAAGACCCGACCAACTCGCCCATGATCACGCCGTCGCCGCCGTCTCAGATCCGGTTGCCCGAGACGCACAAGCGCGGGATTCCCGGGAGGATCACATCTTCGGGCACCTCGAAGCGAGCCGATTCCCATCGGGCGGCCCCATCCTGGTCAATCGGAGCATTACCACGTACCCAATCCCGAGGAACAGTCCCAACTTCGCGCAACTCGAGGTCGGCGGACAATCGAACCGCGACGAGTTCCCACAACGGATCACGCAACATGACCTCGAACTCATTACGCGACAGAAATATGGATAACCGACGCCGAGTCGTGCTCTTGATCTCAAGGTGCGCAATATGGCTACAATTGCCTATGACGGCCACATCGAACCCCATACCGTCGTTTCGAAGCGAGACGTGATCGATTTGCCCAACGAGAGAACGGGATAAGAAAGCAACTAATGTCGCTTCTCCAGCCGCCCCCACTCGCTCTCGCTCCGACGTATCAACTTTGCGCCAAGTCGCAGCCAACAAGCCGTGAGCCGACTCGGGATCGAGGCCGAGCACCTCGGCGGCCCGTAGAGCGTCTGTCGGCAGGTCATCCGGATCCCGGATGAGCAAATCGGCATCGTGAACCCAAGGAGGCGGCTCGTTTTCAAGGGCCGCGGTGAACACCATCTCTCGGGGCTGCATCCTCGAGCGCACTTCCCCGAGCAGCCCTGCTCGACCCAACCACTCGTACGCAACTTCGTACTGAGTGGGTGTGAGATCGTTGAATTCCCTACTCGTAGCGAAGAGGGCGCTCAGACGCTGGCGTCCCCCGCTCGGCAGTCGCTCGAGCCAACGGACCGCGCCGCGAAGAATCGGCTCAGGCGGTATGGCCACTTACGTGCCTCATCAATGCTTGCACGTCGAGGTCGTCGAGTCCCTCCCCTATGGCCGGCTCGTCATAGAGATCAGCCAGTTCGCGCACGGCAGGGTCGTCTAGAATTCCGCCCATGAAGTTGATCTTCTGTTGAAGTCGCAGCGCAACGACCTCGTCTATCGTGCCTTCGGACGCAAGCACACTTATCCGGGTTATCGTGTCGGCGCGTAGACCGAGCCGATGAATTCGGTCGACGCTCTGCATAAAGCGTCCTGCCGCGAAATCCCGGTCGACGTACACAGCGTCATGGCATTCATGGTGAAGGCTAATGCCTTCGCCCAGCGTAGAGGGATTGGTGAGGAGCACCATGCAATCTCGGTCGGAGCGGAACCGCCTGAGTTGCTTCTCGCGGTCTTGCGTGCCTCCGTGCACTATCGCCGGGGAAAACCGCGCTAGCAGGCGTTGAAGAGTCGTGAGGTTCCTGACGAAGGTCGACCAGACGAGAGTCTTACGCCCCGCATCAGCATTCGCCTGAACGATTGCCAGCACTTCTCTGTACTTCGGTGCTAACTCGTAATTTGGAAGATCTTCCATGAGCTCATAAAGCGGTGTTCTTTCGGGCACCCGGAGGGGAGGCACCCGGAACGACAATGCGTCATATTTCGACCCGCCGATATTCAAAAGAGCTGGAGTAGTCGCAGCCATCAAAAGGTACATAACTACACGGCCCAGCGCGTTAAAGTCACCTACGTGCTCCTGAGCCCGAGCAGAAAATTGCCCCACTAGGGCGTCGTAGATCTCGCGATGAAGCGGTGGCAGCGGGATAGGTCGGATGAACATTGACGTCGGTGGTAGTCCTAGCTCTGCCTTCGTTGTGCGCGTGAATAGGGGCCGTAGAGTGCGACTCGCCGCAGCTAGGTCGCCGTCCGCTACCGCCCGAATGACGCGCTGCCTCCCGCTTCCCGGCCAGACAAAGCTGAACAGATTCTCTAAGTCTCGTATGCCGTTCGGCGCAGGTGTACCCGTGAGTATCACTCGACGTTGCGCCCGGGGACCGAGCGCAAGGCAGGCTGCGCCGTACGCACCGGTTGCTCCAAGCTTCATGCGGTGCGCCTCGTCAAGCAGCAACATCGAGGCGCCCGATGCTAACCACCTTCCCAACATGTGCAACGATTGCGGAAGGCGCTCGTAGTTGACTATCAGGGCTTCAGCCGAGGGATCGATCGTTTCACCGAGAACCTGCATACGAAGCGGGCTTCGGAGACACACCGCATTCTCTTCCCGCCACGACTCGTAACAAGACTTGGGCCCAACAATCAGAAGTCGGTTCAGCTCTCCACGCCGACGAGCCGCGTGGTAGACCGCGAGGCCGACTCGAGTCTTGCCCGCACCAGGCACCGAGAAGTTCGCACCATGTCTCAAGCTGAGCAGCTTTGCAATGTCGCGCCGCTGGAATGAAGTAAGTTCTCCGACCCAGGAGTCGCCCAAGACCTTCCAGACAGCGTCAGCACTGAGCATCTCTCCGCTGGCGCGCCCGTCCAGCTCGGCTTCGACTACCTCCGCGTCCCGCACTGAGTCAGTTGCCAAAGCGGCTAGCTGGTCGTCCCACGTCACGTCATCCGGGTAGGGCCACTCGCTTAAGCCACGGAGATTCGTTATCAGGTCATCTATTTCCACCTCGAGCACGGTCGGCGATATTCGAATCCCGGAGGTGAATCGAAGGGAAAGTCCTTGCAGATCGCCCTCTAGACCGCGGCGAACTTGAAGCCTTGCCTTTGAGATTACATCGCTCATACGTAAGGCAAGGCTTGGCTCGGTGCCGCCCATCGCCATCAAACTCGAGACGCATCGAGCAGCCAGGCGACACCTTCCCCTGAATCACCGAAAGTACGCCCGACTTGCCTAGCCAGCATGAACAGACTCTCGCGTAGCGTTAGCAGCGCTTCGTCGAATGCCTCCTCATCGAGAGCGCGCTTCGCCTTCGCTTCCGCGAACTCACTCGTGCACTGCTTAATATAATCAGCAGCTTCCGAGAGACGCTCCTGCACAGCCCCTTTGCGCTTGTTAAGATCCGCCGATTGATTCGCGAGACGCACCGCGCTTCCTATCACGCGCGAAGCCTCTTCAATCATCATTGCGGCCTTTTCATTCGGCTTCTGAAGGTCGAGGGAAGCCGCCTTGGCCTGGAGGAGCAAGTCTGTTAGCTGCCGCGCTCGCCGTGCGGCGACGGCGGCGTCCTTCACGCTAACTCCGGCCAGACCAGGGATCTTAACTGCAGAAGCAGCTTCTGTGTCGTCCGGCCTGAGCCGCTCGGGCAAGCGCTCTTCAACGTATCTCGTGTAGAAATCCTCATTAGCGTTTCGCAGCGACGTTTTCGGAAAATTCAGGACAACAAGCGCCAGCCTCGACTCCCTGAGCTGCTCTGCGCCGTCGGGGTTGCTCTTCGCGAGCTTCGCGTAATCGCGCTGAAGCTCCCGCAGCTTTTCTTGATGCTCTTCGAAGTCAGTCCAACGCAAGCGCACACCGTTCGCGCCTTCACTTCTCGAGATGGCATCCCGAATCAGAGCGTACACACCACGGTCGTTCCGCAGGGTGGGAATTTTGATGTTAAACGCTCGAGCTACGTCTTCCTCTCGGGCACCTAGACTCAGCTCCTCTTCAATCGCAATCAAGCGGTTGATGTAGGAGTATTCGCGACGCTTGTCGTGGCGTAGCTGTAAGTAGAGTTCAACATTGTTGATGTCGCGCCGGTCGGTGTCTTGAGGAAGCACGCCGACCCTGATGTCCTTAGCCCCGAGATCCCGTAAAGCGACACAACGCGTGTTCCCATCGACGAGGATCCCCTGCGGGGTAATAATCCCCGGCTCTTTCTGCCCCGATTCCTCGAGCTCTTCCCTCAGCTGAACAAAATCAGGGTCCACCTGACCTGGATTAGCCGGCCGACTTCGCAGGAGATGGGCCAGGTATTCCTGCGCCTCCTCGCTCCACGGCTCTCGGTTCAGCACGGCGTTGCGATCAGGGTCGAGCGTGCGTTGGGCTCGGACCCGATGGGTATCTGGGTTGAGATAGAGGATCGCGAGCGGCACTGAGACGACGTAAAGGTGGCGTTGCTCGCCTCGCCACTCAATCGTGATCCGGGCGCCGTCGTCGTTCTTGGCGGCAGCAAGCCGCTGGCCGATCAGCCTTGCCGCTTCGTCACTCTGCGGCGGGATGCCGAAGTTTGCGTCCAACTCGTCTCCTTGATCGGCCCGGCACACCGGACGGGCGCACCGCCGAGCGCCTACAGTCATGATGACAGGCCCCGCGACCGGCGCCCGGCTCGACACGTCCCAACTGTTGTGACAGGAGTACCGCCGAGATGTCGATGCCACCTTGGAACGATCCGTCGATCAACGTCGGCACTATGATCCGCGGCGCCCTGTGGTTAGTGCAGGTGGTTGGCGCAGGCAACACCTTTACAAAGGCGGATCTGCGCGAAGCGTTCCCGGGCGTATCGCAGGCCGACCGCCGGATTCGCGACCTGCGCGATTACGGATGGGTCATTCGCGCAAGCAATGAAGATGCCACCTTGTTGCCCGAAGAACAACGATTCGAAAGCGTTGGCGTACCGGTTTGGGACCCCCAGCAACGTCGATCGGCTGGCTTTCGGAGAACTCTCTCTGCTCGAGAGAAGCAAGCCATTATGGCGCGCGATGGATATCTGTGCGTCGTCTGCGGCATCGGTGCGGCCGAGCCGTATCCTGACGATCCGCTTCAGACAGCGGTTTTGGCTGTTTACCAAGCAACGACTGCAGTCAATAGCAAGTACTCCGATGGTTACGCGACCGAGTGCAAACGCTGCCACGCGGGGGCCGGTAGCAACGAGGCTGAACTGGCCGAGCTTTTGATGCAGTTGAACGCACTAGCGCCGGACGAGAGGCGGCAGCTCGTAAATTGGTTGAAACGCGGTCGGAGGCAGCCAAGTAGGCTCGACGTCGTTTGGCACGGCGTGTCGCGCCTACCTGCCGAGCTCAGAGCTGATCTCGAGCATCAGCTAACTCTGGGCTCTGACGTTGGCTTAGCGATCGACTAGTGGAGCATCATCCCCGGCACCGGCGGTGCACGAGCGTCGGCACCACGGTGCGGGGATGATCGTTCAGCGGCGCACGGCCCCAAGGGCCTAGCGCCACGCGTCCGCACATGCCCGCGCGAGCTGGACTGGTCAAGGAGTGCGCCTTGATCTAACTGAAGGTCGGTGGTGCCGACCTGGCTAACGATCATCCAGGTGATCGCCAGTATCGTACGCCTGGGCGATTCGAGGCTGTCTCGACGGTGTGGCTGAGCGGGCCGTGCCCCGCCGTAGGGCAGGATAACTTCAACCGCGCACCGAGGAGACCGAATGAGTGATCTGAGCGTCGTCGAGATCTGCGCCGGAGCGGGCGGCCAGTCCTTGGGTCTCCATCTGGCCGGGTTTCGTCATCGCCTCGCGGTTGAACTAGACCCGACTGCGGCCTCCACGCTCAGATACAACCTCGGTCGTTTAGCCGAGGAGGATGACGCGGTTGCCCAGCCTCATGTGGCAGTGGGCGACGTCGCGGACGAGAGGGTCTGGACTCCGGCCGAGCACCCGAACGTGTCCCTGCTGGCCGGCGGAGTGCCATGCCCGCCGTTCTCTGTGGCAGGTAAGCAGCTAGGTTCCTCCGACGAACGCGATCTGTTCGCATGGGCCGTCGAGGCGGCGGGACAGATGCAGCCTGATGCCATCCTCCTCGAGAACGTGGCGGGTCTGGCCAGCACAAAATTTTCTGGTTATCGGCAGGCAGTTGTTGACCGTTTGTCAGAACTCGGTTACCTAGCAGCGTGGCAGATTCTGCAGGCCAAGGATTACGGCGTCCCTCAACTTCGACCCCGATTCGTACTTGTAGGGCTTCGACCGGAGCACGCTCCATACTTCAGATGGCCGGAGCCGAAGCCCGCTACCGACACGGTGGGAACACGCCTGTATGACCTTATGGCAGCGAACGGTTGGCGCGGTGCGGAGGAGTGGGCGAGGCGCGCCAACGGGATCGCGCCCACCTTGGTAGGTGGCAGCAAAAAGCACGGCGGCCCGGACCTCGGGCCGACGCGAGCTCGAGCTCAGTGGCGAGCTCTTGGCGTTGATGGGCTCGGGATCGCGAACATGGCACCTGGCGCGGAGGCACCAGTCACTCTATTACCGAAGCTGACCGTCGACATGACGGCGCGTTTACAGGGTTGGTACGGAGCGGAGTACGACTGGCACTTCCTCGGCGGCAAGACCGCGCGCTACCGCCAAATCGGCAACGCATTTCCCCCGCCCGTAGCTCGAGCCGTCGGTACGTCCATCGCCGCAGCGCTACGGAAGGAGGGCGCGCCGGTGGAGCGGCCGCCCGCGGAGGCGGTCGTTCATGACCCGGTGTATCGAACGCTGCGGTCGGCGGCCACGCCCCTGACTGCCGCGCGCATCGCCAAATTGTCGGGTGGTCGACTGACGACCGATGAGGTCACACGCGCCGTCCAGAACCTCGATCGGGACTTCGAGGTTACCGTGAGAACGGTACGAGGCGAAGCCGCATTCGTGCTGGGTGAGTGGCGAGCCTTCCGTGGTCAAGACGGGCACCTGCGCCACCTCGCCTTCGCCAGTCGGCGGAGCCGCGCCCAGGTCAGCTAGGCCGGCCGATGAGTCCTAGGTGTTCACGAGCCAGCGCGGCCATTTCCCATACCGCCGGGAGGCCCGCCGTGAGTACGCGGACCAGGCGCGAGGGTTCCGAGGCATCCTCGTATGCGAGCAGCGCAGGAGTTCGCTCGCGCATGCAGCAGCAACGCACGCGGGACACACAGCCAGAACTCACCGTTCGCAGAGCCTTACACTCTATGGGCCTTCGTTATCGTGTCGATCGGCCGCCCCTGCAAAATCTGCGCAGACGCGCGGATATCGTTTTCAGCTCGGCGAAGATCGCCGTTTTCATTGACGGGTGTTTCTGGCATGGGTGCCCGGATCATGGACGGCGGCAAACGCAGGCTAATTCCAAGTATTGGGCCGAAAAAATCGAACGCAATAAAGCGCGCGACGCTGATACCGACCGTCGCCTGATGACCGAGGGCTGGACGGTAATTCGTGTGTGGGAGCACGAAGACGCGGTTGACGCCGCGGCACGGATAGCCAGGCTAGTCCGGGCCGCTAAGCCAGTTCGTCGAGCAGCGCGGCCATAGTAGCGCGCTTAATTCCCCGGAGGGAAGTCGGACACGCGGGCGCCGGAATCCCATGCCGGCTCATCGCAGAAGAGGGTATATCTGCGGTCTGAATCCGAGGAGTCGAACAACGGCCGACATCACGGGTCCGGTTCAATGTTCGAGTAAGACAAATCGGATCACTTCGGCATCGCAGGACAGCCGGCACCCGACTACTGCGTGGGCACAGTGCCCCGCTCCGCCACTAAGGCATGTCGCCTGACCAAGTCAGAAGAGCAACCGAGCTGTACGAAGCAAGGACAGGAACTCAGTGGTCAAAGCAGTTACCACCTTGGGCTGTCCTCGAATTCGGCATATGACGTGTCCGTGGCCATGAAAAGGTCCCCACTGGTGGCCGGATCGCGGTCCCCACTGGTGGCCAGTTAGAAGTCCCCACTCCTCGCGTGTCCTGCCCAGGGTGAGAGGCCCTGCGCGGTGACGGTGCTGGTGCCAACCGAAGTCACCACACCGCGCAGGGGACCTCTATTGAAGAACGCGAGGGAAGAGATGGATGTAGTGGCTGCCTACCGCGAGGTGGGCACGCTGCGGGGTGCCGCGGATGTCTGCGGCACGACCCACAAGACGGTGAAGCGGATCCTGATCCGCCACCAGCTCATGGAGGGCACCGACGGCCGCACGACCGCGCCGACGGGGCGGAGGGAGCGCGGCCACAACTACGACGGCTTCGAGGATCTGGTCGCGAAGAAGGTCGCGGACACGAAGGCGCGGATCAGCGCCAAGCGGCTGCTGCCGGAGGCCCGGACGGCCGGCTACGAGGGGTCGGCGCGGAACTTCCGCCGGCTGGTCGCGGCGCAGAAAGCGTTGTGGCGACAGGGCAATCACCGCGGCCGCCGCCCGGCGGTCTGGACGCCCGGGGACACGCTGGTGATCGACTGGGGCGTGCAGGACGGGCTGCACGTGTTCTGCGCGGTGCTGGCCTGGTCGCGGTGGCGGTTCGTCCGCTTCTCCGCCGACGAGAAGGCCACCACCACGCTCGGGCTGCTGGCCGAGTGCTTCGACGCCCTCGGCGGTGTCCCGAAGATTGTGCTGGCCGACCGGATGGGCTGCCTGAAAGGCGGCGTGGTCGCCAACCTGGTGGTGCCGACGCCGGACTACGTCCGCTTCGCCACCCACTACCGGTTCCGGCCGGACTTCTGCAACGGCGCCGACCCGGAATCCAAAGGGATCGTGGAGCACCTGGTCGGCTATGCCAAGCGCGACCTGATGATCCCGACCGGGGTCAGTGTCGAGGATCTGACCGCGGGCAACGGCGCCGCGGCGACCTGGTGCGCCGAGGTGAACGCCGTCGTGCACTCGGAGATCGCCGCGATCCCCATGCAGCGGCTCGTCGAGGAACGAGCGTTGCTGGGTGAGTTGCCCTCGCTGCGGCCCGACGGCATCGGCGTCCGCCCGGTGGCCCGCAAGGTCGACAAGCTGTCCTGCGTCCGGTTCGGGTCGGCCCGCTACTCGGTCCCGAACCGGCTCATCGGCGCCACCGTCACCCTGACCATCGCCCAAGGGCGGGTGCAGGTCGTCGAGCGGTTCAGCGGCGAGATCGTGGCCGACCACGCCGTGGTCGCCCCGGGCGAGGTCAGCATCCTCGACGAGCACTACGGCAGCACCCGGCCGGACAAGCCGACCAGGGCACCACGGGCCAAGACGGCGACCGAGCAACGGTTCCTCGCCCTCGGCGAGGTCGCCGAACGGTTTCTGCTCGGCGCCGCCGCGGCCGGCGTCAGCAAGCTGCCTAGCGAGCTCGAGCAGATCCTCGTGCTGCTCGATGCCCACGGCGAGCCGGCGCTGCTGGCCGCCTTGGCCCGGGCGGTCGAGTTCAAGCGGTGGCGCGCCGATGACGTCCGCTCGATCCTCGCCGCCGGCGGCGCCGCACCGGTCCCACGGCCGGCCGGCGAAGCATTGCTGCTCACCCTGCCGACCGTCCCCACCCGGCCGCTGTCGGACTACGCGATCGGCGGTGACGTGTCGTGAGCACCGCGCCGCCGCCGCTCGCGCCGGATCTCAACGACGGGCTGCGCCGGTTGAAGATGGCCGCGATGCGGCGCATCGCCCCGGAACTGCTGGTCACGGCCAAGACGCAACGCTGGTCACCGGAGGAGTTCCTCCGCACCCTGGTCGAGGCCGAGATCGCCGCCCGCGACGAGAGCAACGCCCGCACCCGCATGCGGACCGCCGCGTTCCCGGTGACCAAGCGGCTCGCCGACTTCGACGTCGCCGCGTCCTCCATCCCGACCGCGACGTTCGACTACCTCGCCTCCCTCGAATGGATCAGGGCGAAGGAGAACGTCTGCCTCATCGGGCCGGCCGGCACCGGCAAGAGCCACATGCTCGTCGCCCTCGGCGTCGCCGCCGTCGAGGCCGGCCACCGGGTCCGCTACTTCACCGCCGCCGAGCTCGTCGAAACCCTCTACCGGGCGCTCGCCGACAACAGCGTCGGCCGCGTCATCGAGGCGCTGCTCCGCAACGACCTCATCGTCATCGACGAGCTCGGGTTCGCACCGCTCGATGACACCGGCACCCAACTGCTGTTCCGGTTCATCGCCGCCGCCTACGAACGCCGCTCGCTCGGCATCGGCTCGCACTGGCCCTTCGAGTCCTGGGGCAAGTTCCTGCCCGAACACACCACCGCCGTCAGCCTGCTCGACCGGCTGCTCCACCACTGCCAGACCGTCGTCACCAACGGCGACAGCTACCGCATGAAACAAGCCCGCACGAGAGGAGACACCGCCTCGAAAAAGAAGTGATCACCCGCGAGGAGTGGGGACTTTCAGTTGGCCACCAGCGGGGACCACAACTTGGCCGTTGACA
>NZ_JBQCEE010000030.1:0-16088 GCF_051960575.1 Jatrophihabitans sp. | reverse complement strand
GCCTCGGTGGCGGACGCAGACCTGGAGGCCGGCGTCAGCGTGGTCAACGACGTCTCCGGCGGCCTGGCCGATCCCGGAATGGACGCGGTCGTGCGCGACGCCGGCTGCCCGTGGATCCTCATGCATTGGCGTGGACACAGCGAGCGGATGCAGGAACTCGCGCACTACGAGGACGTCGTCAAGGACGTGCGGGCCGAGCTGCTCCAGCGGGTGGAAGCCGCGGTCGCCGCGGGCGTCCCCGAGGGTTCGTTGGTGATCGATCCCGGGCTCGGGTTCGCCAAGACGGCCGAGCACAACTGGGCGCTGCTCGCCGCGCTCGACGAGTTCGTCGCGCTCGGGCTGCCGGTGCTCGTCGCCGCGAGCCGGAAGTCGTTCCTCGGCCGGCTGCTCGCGTCGTCCGACGGCGCCCCGCGGGCGGTCGACGAGCGCGAGGACGCGACCACCGCGATCACCGCGCTCTGTGCCGACCGGGGCGTCTGGGGCGTGCGGGTGCACGAGGTGCGCCCCTCGGTCGACGCAGCGCTCACCGTGGCGGCGGTGCAGCGTGGCCGGTGACCGCATCACGCTGACCGGCCTGCGGGTCTTCGGCCACCACGGCGTGTTCGAGTTCGAGAAGCGCGAGGGGCAGGACTTCGTCATCGACGCCGTCCTCGAGCTCGACACCGCGCCGGCCGCCGAGACCGACGACCTGACGCGGACGGTGCACTACGGCGAGCTGGCCGAGTCGCTGGCGGCGATCGTGGCGGGCCCGCCGTTCGACCTCATCGAGACCCTCGCGCACAAGCTGGTCGACGCATGCCTCGCCGACCCGCGCGTCGAGGCCGCGACGGTGACGGTGCACAAGCCGTCGGCGCCGATCCCGCTCACCTTCACCGATGTCGCGGTGACCGTCCGTAAGGCCCGCACATGAGCAGCGCGGTGCTGTCGATCGGGTCGAACCTCGGGGACCGCATGGCCATGCTGCACCTCGCGGTCGACGCCGTGCGGCCGTGGCTGGTCGGGGTGTCGCCCGTGTTCGAGACCGCGCCGTGGGGCGACGTGCCGCAGGACGACTTCCTCAACGCGATCCTGCTCGTCGACGACCCCGACGCCGCGCCCCAGGACTGGCTCGAGCGCGGGCAGGCCGTCGAGACGGCGTCCGGACGCGTGCGTGAGGTGCGCTGGGGTCCGCGCACCCTGGACGTCGACGTGGTCGACGTGCCCGGCGTCGTGAGCGACGACCCGCTGCTCACGCTGCCGCACCCGCGCGCCGCCGAGCGCGCGTTCGTGCTCGTGCCCTGGCTGGCCCTCGACGGCGACGCGACCCTCGGCGCGCGGCCCGTGCGCGACCTGATCGCCGCGCTCGACGCCGACGAGGTCACCGGCGTCCGGCGACGCGACGACCTGGTGCTGGCATGAGGGGACGGCGGCCGTGATGCGCTCGACGCGGGCCGGCGACCTGCTCGCCCCGTTCGTCGTGGTGGGCATCGTCGTGTACGTGCTGCTGCGCGGCGAGTACGACAACCTGCCGCCCCTGCGCTACCTGACCGCGGTGCCCCTCGTCGCGCTCGCCGTCGTCGAGCTCGTCGCCGCCCGCCGGGTGCGGGGGGCGGTGCGGCACGACCCGCGGGCCAGGCCGATGGCGGCGATCGTGATCGCCCGCTGCCTCGCGCTCGGCAAGGCGTCGTCTCTGGTGGGGTCCGGCGTCGTGGGCGCCTGCGTCGCCCTGCTCGCCTACCTGCTGCCGGACGCCGGCCGGGTCACCGCCCACGGATCGGACGCCCGCGTCGGCATCGCCGTGCTCGTCGCCGCGCTGCTGCTCGTCGTCGCCGGCCTCGCGCTCGAGCGGGCCGCCATCGACCCCAATCGCGACGACCAGCAGGACGGCGCTCACTAGGCTGCGACCATGTCGCGTCGCGCCAAGGTCCTGCGCGGGTTCGGCGTCCTGCTCGCGCTCGGCTTCGGCGCGGCCGGTGCCTGGCTCGTCGTCACGGGCAAGGAGCTGCGGTGGGTGCGCCTCGGCGCCCTCGCCGAGCTGTGGGCGGTGCTCATCGGCGCCTTCGCGCTCTTCGGCGCCCGGCACCACGCGCCCGCGGCGGTCATCCCGACAGCACCGAGCGACAGCTCCGCGTCGGACGACGAGGTCGAGCGCCCGTCGGCGGACCCAGGGACATCGACGTCCGACGCGACGGGCCGGCCGGACGCGGAGGAGGTCGCGTACGACCGGCGCATGGAGGACATCCTGCGCCGCGACCTGCGTGCCGTGCTCACCCGCGAGCTCACCGTGCTGCGGGCGCAGGTCGCCGCTCTGCGCAGCGACGTGCTCGAGCGGATGACGCCCGACCAGGCACCGGCCGTGGCGAGCGCGATCGAGAGCTTCCAGCGCCACCTCGTCGAGCTGTCCCACCACGACATCGGGCCCGCGGACGCACCCATGTCGGTGACGCTGCCCGACCGGCGGCCGCCGCAGGTGGAGGACCCCGTGCCGACGTTCACCCCGATCTTCGGCGCGGACACGCCGAGGGGTGTCTCGACACGAGTCGAGGTCGGCCGGCGCGCGCCGGAGGCGCCACCAGCCGCCCCTGACGGGCCCGGCGCGGCACGCTACGACACCATCGGCATCATCGGCGGCGTCCCGCACGACGAACCCGGGCCGACGGCGGTCGAGCGCCGTGCCGCCGACGAGTCGGTCGGCACGACGGCGGCGGATCCGGCGGGCGCCGGTGTCTCGGACGGGTACGCGTCGGACGACCCGGCGACGTTGACCGTCGAACCGATCGCCTCGTCGGTCGAACCGGTCGAGGACGACCTCGCAGCGGGACCCGAGGCGGCGGCCGGTGCGTCGCGGCACCGGTACGACCCGCCGCGGCGCCGCCGGCTGCTCGGTCGCCGCCGCTCACGCTGACCCGGGTCGGCGCCGGTCAGGCGCGCGCGCCGACCAGGGTGTCGTCGATGATCGCCGCCCACTGGGTGGCGATCCGGCGGCGGCGGGCGCTGTCGTCGGTGAGCAGGTTGGCGAGGCCGAGGCCGCGCGCGAGGTCGAGGGTCGCCTGCACGGTCTCGCGCACGCCCGGCCGCGACTCGTCGACGCCAAGCGCGGTGACGACGAGGCGGTGCACCTGGCGTCCGATGCGGGCCTCGACGGGGACGATGAGCGACTGCATCTCGGGCTCGGACGCCGCGGCCACCCACATGGTCAGCGCGGCCCGGAAGAGCTTGCCGCTGAACAGGTCGAAGACCACCGAGACGATCGACGCGGTGTCCGTGCCCGCCTGCAACCGCTCGCGGATCTCGTCGGCCCGCTCGGCGGTCACCTGCTCGACCGCGGCGGTGAACAGGGCCTCGCGCGTCGGGAAGTGGTGCTGCGCCGCGCCCCGCGAGACACCCGCCCGCTCGGCGATCACGGCCACCGTGCTCTGCGTCCAGCCGAGTTCGGCCAGGCAGTCGATGGCCGCCTCGAGCAGGCGCGCGCGGGTCGCCCGCGAGCGGTCCTGCTGCGGGGCCCGGGTGTCGAGATGCGTCATGTCACCCAGCGCGGCGGGCGCTTCTGCAGGAAGGCGGTCATGCCCTCGCGGGCCTCGTCCGAGGCGAACAGCCGGGCCGAGAGCTGCTGCATCGCCTCGGCCCGCTGCTCGAACTCGTCGCGGACGATGCGTGTCGTCAGCGGCTTCGCCTCGGCGAGTCCCTGCGGCGAGCACAGCCGCAGATTGTCGCAGAGTTGCGCGATCTCGGCATCGAGGTCGTCGACCGCGGCGGTGAGCAGGCCGGCCGCGACGGCCGCGTCGGCGTCGAAGACCTCGCCGGTGAGCAGGTAGCGCGAGGCCGCCCGCTCGGTCATGCGCGGCAGGATGGTCAGCGAGATCATCGCCGCCGCCAGCCCGAGCCGGACCTCGGTGAGGGCGAAGCTGACGCCGCGGCGGGCCACCGCGATGTCGCACGCGCCGACGAGCCCGATGCCGCCGGCCCGCACGTGCCCGTCCAGCCGGGCGATCACCGGCTTCGGGAGCTCGACGATCTGCCGCATGAGGGCGACGACGCGTCGGGTGCCCTCCTGCGGGCCACCCTCGCCGGTCTGCTCCTTGAGGTCCGCGCCGGCGCAGAACGTGGTGCCGGTGTGGGTGAGCACGACCGCCCGCACCCCGTCGTCCGCCGCGACCGCTGTCAGGTGCTCGGCGAGCTCGCCGACCAGCCGCGCCGACAGCGCGTTGCGGTTCTCGGGGGTGTCGAGCGTCAGGGTCGCGATGCCGCGATCCTGCGCGAACTGCACGGCCGGCATCAGTACGACTTCGGCAGGCCGAGGCTGAACTGCGCCACGAAGTTGAGGATCATCTCGCGGCTCACCGGGGCGATCCGCGCGACGCGGGCACCGATGATCAGGTTGCCGAGGCCGTACTCGTGCGCGAGCCCGTTGCCGCCGTGGGTCTGCACGGCCTGGTCGACGGCCGCGATGCTCGCCTCGGCCGCGGCGTACTTGGCCATGTTCGCGGCCTCCCCGGCACCCATCTCGTCCCCACTGTCGTAGAGGGACGCCGCCTTCTGCATCATCAGCTTCGCGAGCTCGAGCTCGATCTTCGCCTTGGCGAGCGGGTGCGAGAGGCCCTGGTGCGTGCCGATCGGCTTGCCGCCCCACACGCTGCGCTCGTTGGCGTACGCGACCGCCTTGTCGAGGGCGTAGCGGCCCATGCCGACCGAGCCCGCCGAGGCCATGATCCGCTCGGGGTTCAGGCCGGCGAACAGCTGCGCGAGGGCGGCGTTGGCGTCGTCCTCGCCGACCAGGGCGTCGGCGGGCAGCCGCACGTCGTCCAGGTAGAGCATGAACTGCTTGTCGGGCATGACGACGTCCATGTCGATGGCCGTGTACTCGAAGCCCGGGGTGTCGGTGGGGAAGACGAACAGCGCGGGCTTGAGCTTGCCCGTCCTCGCGTCCTCGGTGCGGGCGACGATGAGGATCGCCTGCGCGTGGTCGACGCCGCTCACGTAGTACTTGCGGCCGCTGAGCACCCAGTCGCTGCCGTCGCGGCGCGCGGTGGTGGTGATGTTGTGCGAGTTCGAGCCGGCGTCGGGCTCGGTGATGCCGAACGCCATGATCGTCTCGCCGCTGGCGATGCCGGGCAGCCAGCGCTGCTTCTGCTCGTCGGTGCCGTACTTCGCGATGATCGTGCCGTTGATCGCGGGGGAGACCACCAGCATCAGCAGGCCGCAGCCGGCCGCGTTGAGCTCCTCGCCGACGATCGCCAACTCGTACATGCCGGCCCCGCCGCCGCCGTACTGCTCCGGCAGGTTGACGCCGACGAAGCCGCTGCGGCCGGCCTCTGCCCAGAGCTCGCTCAGCGGCTCGCGGGCGCGCGCCTTCGGGGCGGCGTAGTCGTGGCCGTAGCGCTTGCCGAGTTCGGCCACGGCGTTGCGGAGGGCGGCCTGCTCCTGCGTCTCGCGAAAGTCCATGTCCCTACTCCTCGCTCTGGACGACGGCCAGGACGGCGCCGACCTCGATCTGTTGTCCCGGACGGACGGGGAGCTCGGCGACCACACCGTCGGCCGGAGCGTTGATCTGGTGCTGCATCTTCATCGCCTCGAGCCAGAGGATCGGCTGGCCGGCAGTCACGCGATCGCCCACGGCGACGGCGAGCCGGACGACCGAGCCGGGCATCGGCGCGAGCAGCGACCCGGCCGCGACGGCGTCGGCCGGGTCGACGAAGCGGGGCACGAGGCGCAGCCGCACCGCGCCGAGCGGCGAGTCGACGTCGACCTCGTCACCGTGCTGCGCGACGGCGAAGCGGCGTTGCACGCCGGCCACCGTCAGCACGACCTCAACGGGTGTTGCGGAGACAAGCACGACGTCGTCTCGTCCCTCGACCAGCAGGCCGTCGCGGGTGAGCCGGTACTCGACGGTCGCGCGGTCGAACTCGACCCGCCGCGGCTGGCTCGGCACGTTGCGCCAGCCGGACGGGATGCGGGCCAGCACCGGTGCAGCGGCGCGGGCGGCGGCGTCCAGGGCGAGCGCGCCGGCGAGGGCGCCGAGCTCGACGGCGTCGGGCGTCTGCACGGGTGCGGCGAGCGCGTCGAGGCCGTGCCGGTCGAAGAACGCGGTGTCGGTGTCGCCGGCGAGGAACGCCTCGTGCCGCAGCACGTTGACGAGCAGGTCGCGGTTGGTGACCAGCCCGTGCAGCTGGGTGCGCTGCAGTGCGGTGGCGAGCGCGAGGGACGCCTGAGTGCGCGTCGGCGCCCAGCTGATCACCTTGGCGAGCATGGGGTCGTAGTGGATCCCGACGACGCTCCCGTCCTCGACGCCGCTGTCGAGCCGCAGCCCGGCCGGCCTGACGCCGACCTCGAAGCGGACGTCGACGCCCGGGACGGCGAACCGGTGCACGGTGCCGCTCTGCGGCTGCCACCCTGCCGACGGGTCCTCGGCGTAGAGCCGCACCTCGATCGAGTGGCCGCGTGACGGCGGCGGCTCGAGGTCGAGGCGGGTGCCCTCGGCGACGGCGAGCTGCAGCGCCACGAGGTCGAGCCCGGTGGTGCACTCGGTGACCGGGTGCTCGACCTGCAGGCGCGTGTTCATCTCGAGGAAGAAGAAGCGTCCGGATTCGTCGGCGATGAACTCGACGGTGCCGGCGCCGGTGTAGCCGACGGCCTGCGCCGCAGCGCGCGCCGCCTCGAAGAGCTGCTTGCGCATGCCGTCGACGCGCTCCACGAGGGGCGACGGCGCCTCCTCGACGACCTTCTGGTGCCGGCGCTGGATCGAGCACTCGCGCTCGCCCACGGCCCACACGGTGCCGTCCTGGTCGGCCATCACCTGCACCTCGATGTGCCGGCCGGTGGCGAGGTAGGGCTCGCAGAAGACGGTCGGGTCGCCGAAGGCCGACTGCGCCTCGGCGCGGGCGAGCTCGACCTCCTGCGGCAGGTCGGCGAGGTCGCGCACGACACGCATGCCGCGGCCGCCGCCGCCGGCGCTGGCCTTGATGAGCACCGGCAGGTCGGCCGCGGTGACAGCAGCCGGGTCGAGCTCGGGCAGCGTGGGCACGCCGGCGGCCGCCATCAGCCGCTTCGACTCGATCTTGCTGCCCATCGCGTCGATCGCGTCGGGCGGCGGCCCGATCCAGGTCAGCCCGGCATCGATGACGGCGCGCGCGAAGGACGCGTTCTCGCTGAGGAACCCGTACCCCGGGTGCACCGCGTCCGCGCCCGCCGCCTGGGCAGCGGCGATGATGGCATCGATGCGCAGGTAGGTTTCGGACGGCGTGCTGCCGGGCAGCCGCACCGCGGCATCGGCCTCACGGACGTGCGGTGCACCTGCGTCCGGGTCGGAGAAGACGGCGACCGTCGACAGACCGAGGTCGCGGCAGGTGCGGAACACCCGCCGCGCGATCTCGCCGCGGTTCGCCACCAGCACCGACCGCAGAGCCGTCTTGTCCCCAGCCCCAGTCATGAACGACCTCCGGAAATGACTGCAACGGGGGACAAGCGGTATCTCGTCGCGGTCACAGGCGGAACACCCCGTATCCCTTGGCGCCCTCGACCGGCCCGTTGTGGACGGCGGAGAGCGCGATGCCGAGCACCGTGCGGGTGTCGCGCGGGTCGATGATGCCGTCGTCGTAGAGCATCCCGGACAGGAATGCGGCGGCCGACTCCTGCTCGATCTGCGCCTCGACGTAGCCGCGCATCTTCGCGTCCGCGTCCTCGTCGTAGGCCTGGCCGCGCGCCTCGGCCGACTGCCGCGCCACGATCGACAGCACGCCGGCGAGTTGCGCCGGGCCCATCACCGCCGACTTCGCGTTCGGCCAGGTGAAGAGGAACCGCGGGCCGTAGGCGCGTCCGCACATGCCGTAGTTGCCGGCGCCGTATGACGCGCCCATGTTCACGGTGAGGTGCGGCACGCGCGAGTTCGACACCGCGTTGATCATCTGTGCGCCGTGCTTGATCATGCCGCGCTGCTCGTACTCCTTGCCGACCATGTAGCCGGTGGTGTTCTGCAGGAACAGCAGCGGGGTGTCGGCGCGGTTGGCGAGCTGGATGAACTGCGCCGCCTTCTGCGCCTCCTCGTTGAACAGGATGCCGCGGGCATTGGCGAGGATGCCGACCGGATAGCCGTGCAGCTGCGCCCAGCCGGTGACCAGCGACGACCCGTAGAGCGGCTTGAACTCGTCGAAGTCGCTGGCGTCGACGATGCGCGCGATGACCTCGCGGGGGTCGAAGGGCACCTTGAGATCCGACGGGACGAGCCCGAGCAGCTCCTCCGCGTCGTACAGCGGCTCGTCGTAGTCGGGCTTCGGCGCCGGACCCTGCTTGCGCCAGTTCAGCCGCTTCACGATCTGCCGGCCGAGACGGATCGCGTCGAGCTCGTCGACGGCCATGTAATCGGCCAGGCCGGACGTGCGCGCGTGCATCTCGGCGCCGCCGAGCGACTCGTCGTCCGACTCCTCGCCCGTCGCCATCTTCACCAGCGGCGGGCCGGCGAGAAAGACCTTCGCACGCTCCTTCACCATGACGACGAAGTCGCTCATGCCGGGGATGTACGCGCCGCCCGCGGTGGAGTTGCCGAAGACCAGCGAGACCGTCGGGATGCCCGCGGCCGACAGGTTCGTCAGGTCGCGGAACATCTGCCCACCGGGGATGAAGATGTCCTTCTGCGTGGGCAGGTCCGCGCCGCCGGACTCGGTCAGACCGATGACCGGCAGCCGGTTCTCGAGCGCGATCTGGTTGGCCCGCAGCGTCTTCTTCAACGTGTACGGGTTGGAGGCACCGCCGCGCACGGTCGGGTCGCTGCCGCTGATGAGGCACTCGACGCCCTCGACGACACCGACGCCGACGACCACGGACGCGCCGACCGTGTAGTCGGTGCCCCACGCCGCGAGCGGCGACAGCTCGAGGAACGGCGCGCTCGGGTCGAGCAGCGCTTCGATGCGCTCGCGCACGGTGAGCTTGCCGCGCTTGCGGTGCCGCTCGACGTACTTCGCCCCGCCGCCGGCCACCGCCTTGGCGTGCTCGGCATCGAGGTCGGCGAGCTTCTGCAGCAGTACCTCACGGTTCTGCTGGTACTCAACACTTGTTGTGTCGACCGAGGTGCGAAGGAGGCTCATCGTGTGTACCCCAGCAGCTTGGCAGCCAGGCCGGTGAGGATCTCGTCGGTGCCGCCGCCGATCGCCAGGATGCGCATGTCGCGGTACTGCCGCTCGACCTCTGCCTCGCGCATGTAGCCCATGCCGCCGTGCAACTGCACCGACTCGTGCACCACCCATTCACCGGTCTCGACCGCGGTGTTCTTGGCGAAGCACGCCTCGAGCACCAGGTTGTCCTCACCGGCGGCGGCGCGGGCTGCGACCGAGCGCGTGTACGTGCGCGCCACCTCGATGCGACGCGCCATCTCGGTGAGCGTGTTCTGCACCGCCTGTCGCTGGATCAGCGGCTTGCCGAACGTCTCGCGCATCCGGCACCACTCGACCGTCAGGTCCAACGCCCGTTGAGCCGAGGCGTAGGCCTGCACGGCGAGGCCGATGCGTTCGCTGACGAAGTTCATCGCGATCTGGACGAACCCGCTGTGCTCCTCACCGACGAGGTTCGCGACAGGCACGCGCACGTCCTGGTACGACAGCTCGGCGGTGTCCGAGCAGAGCCAGCCCATCTTCTCGAGCTTGCGCGACACGGTGAACCCGGGCGCGCCCTTCTCGACCACGACGAGCGAGATGCCGTGTGCACCGGCGTCGCCAGTGCGCACGGCGGTCACGACGAAGTCGGCGCGCACGCCCGAGGTGATGTAGGTCTTGGCGCCGTTGATGACGTACTCGTCGCCGTCGCGCTTGGCGGTGGTGCGGATGCCGGCGACGTCCGACCCGCCGTCCGGCTCGGTGATGGCGAGCGAACCGATGAGCCGGCCCTCGATCGTCGGGCGCACCCAGCGCTCGATCTGCGCGCGGTCACCGGCCGCGACGAGGTGCGGCAGCGAGATGCCCGAGGTGAACAGGGACGCGAACAGCCCGCCCGATCCGCCGGCGTAGTGCATCTCCTCGGCGAGGATCAGCGCGTCGATCGCGTCGCCGCCCCCGCCGCCCACCGATTCGGGATACGCGAGCCCGATCAGGCCGAGCTCCGCGGCCCGCTCGTGCAGCGAGCGGGGCAGCTCACCCGCGCGCTCCCAGCCGTCGAGGTGGGGCAGCACGTCGGACGTGACGAAGCGGCGCACGGTCTCGCGCAGCGCCTTCCGCTCGGGCGTCTCGAAGGGGCTGGTCATAGGAGACTCTCCGGGATGTCGACGACGCGCGACCGCAGCCACTCGCCGAGTGCCTTGGCCTGCGGGTCGTGCCGCACGTTCGATGCGACGCCCTCGCCGAGGATCCCCTCGACGACGAAGTTGACGGCGCGCAGGTTCGGCAGCAGGTGCCGGTCGACGTGCAGCGACGCCGTCTCGGGCAGCAGTCGCTTCAGCCCGGGCACGTCGAGGGTGGCGACGAGCCAGCGGTAGGCGTCGTCCGAGCGTGCCCAGAGGCCGATGTTGGCCGAGCCGCCCTTGTCGCCACTGCGCGCGCCGATGATCGTGCCGAGCGGCAGGCGTCGCGTCGGGCCGGCCGGGGACGGTGCGACGGCCGGCTCGGGCACCGGCTCGAGCGCGCGCGTCGCGATGGCCGGGGCGATGTCGACGTGCCGGCCGTCGCTGAGGCAGGCGACGTGCGGCACGGCGTCCTGCGGCACGAGCGCCGCGGTGAACACGCCGTACGGCGACGCGTCCGACGGCGGGGCGGTGACGTGGAAGCCCGGGTACGACGCGAGCGCCAGCTCGATGGCCGCGCCCGAGAACGCGCGTCCGACCGTCTTCGGGTCGGGGCCGCGGACGACGCAGTGCAGCAGCGCTGCCGCCTCCTCCTGCACGTCGGCGTCGGGGTGGTCGGTTCGTGCGAGCGTCCACTGCGCGTCGAGGTCGGCGAGCTGGGCCTTGACCAGCTCGGCCTTCGCCTCGATGTCCAGGCCGGTGAGGACGAAGGTGACCTCGTTGCGATAGCCACCGAGGGTGTTGAGGCCGACCTTGAGCGTCGGCGGCGGCGCCTCGCCGCGCACGCCGCTGATCGCGACGCGGTCGGGGCCGTCCTCGGCGAGCGTGATGGCGTCGAACCGCGCGGTGACGTCCGGGCCGGCGTAGCGCGCGCCGCCGATCTCGTAGAGCAGTTGCGCCGTGACCGTGCCGACGGTGACCGCGCCGCCCGTGCCGGGGTGCTTGGTGATGACCGACGATCCGTCGGCGCGCATCTCGGCGATGGGGAAGCCCGGACGCCGGAGGTCGGCGATCTCGCCGAAGAAGGCGTAGTTGCCGCCGGTGGCCTGGGTGCCGCACTCGATGACGTGGCCCGCGACGACCGCGCCGGCGAGGGCGTCGTGGTCGTCGCGCGACCAGCCGAACCGTGCCGCGGCCGGTCCGACAACGAGCGAGGCGTCGGTGACGCGTCCGGTCACGACGATCTGCGCACCGTTGCGCAGACACTCGGCGATGCCCCAGGCACCCAGATAGGCGTTCGCGGCCAGCGGACTGCCGAGACCGAGCTCGGCGGCGCGTTCGCGCAGGTCGTCGCCCTCGACGTGGGCGACGTCGACCTCGAGGCCGAGGTTGTCGGCGAGCACGCGCACCGCGTTCGCCAGGCCGCTCGGGTTGAGTCCGCCGGCGTTGACGACGACCTGCACGCCGCGCTCGACGATGAGGCCGAGCGTCGATTCCAGCTGGCGCAGGAAGGTCTTGGCGTAGCCGGTCGAGGCGTCCTTCATGCGGTCGCGGGCCAGGATCAGCATCGTCAGCTCGGCGAGGTAGTCGCCGGTGAGCACGTCGATCTCGCCGCCCGTGAGCATCTCGCGCAGGGCATCGGCACGGTCGCCGTAGAAGCCGCTGGCGTTCGCGATGCGCAGCACGTCGGTCATGCGCGTGCCTGCGGCTCGCGGCCGGTACCGGGCGGCCCGGCGAAGGCCTGGGCGATGTCGAGCCACCGGTCGGCCTGCTCGCCGGTCGCGTGCAGTGCCAGGTCGGCGCGGTGGCGGCGCTGGGTGACGAGGAGGCAGAAGTCGAGCGCCGAGCCGGTCACCCGCTGGGCGGCGTCCTCCGGTCCCCACGTCCACACCTCGCCCGACGGGGCGGTGAGCTCGACGCGGAACGGTTCCCCGGGCACCGTCTCGCCGCGCACCGTGAAGGCGAAGTCGCGCGTGCGCACCCCGAGGTGCGCGATGTTGCGGATGCGGTCGCTCAGCTCGGGTGCGACGCCGAGCGCGTCGTGCACGTCGAGCGAGTGCGCCCAGGTCTCCATCAGCCGGGCCGTCGCCATCGACATCGCGCTCATGGGCGGTCCGAACCAGGGCAGCTTCGTGCCGTCGGGCACCTCGGCGAGCGCGGCGGCCAGGTCGCGGCGGCCTTCGCGCCAGGCGGCCAGCAGGTCCACCGGCGACGCGGCAGCGCCCTCGTCGGCCGCCTTGTCGACGAAGCCGAACGGGTCGTTCGCCGCGGCCTCGAGCGCCGCGCCGAACGCCGTCGCGTCGGTGGCCGCGAGCAGCGCGGCCCGGTCGGTCCAGGCGAGGTGCGCGATCTGGTGGGCGATGCTCCAGCCGGGTGCCGGCGTCGGCCGCGCCCACTCGTCGGCGTCGAGCTTCGCCACGAGCTCGTCGAGTGCATCGCCCTCCGCGCGCAGGTCGGCGAGCACGGCGGAGACTCCGGGTCCAGCTGGCACGGGGCCAGCCTGGCAGCCGGTCGCACACAAATCAAGCGTGCATGCTTGTTTCTCGCCGAGGTCTTCGGCCGGCGTTCAGGCGCGCACAGGTGCCGCGGCGACGAGCCGCGCGCGGCGGCGTCGCGCGGCGAGGCCGCGCACCAGCTCGCCGCCGACGAAGGACGCGGCCGCGACGGCGGCGTTGAGGTCCGGCTTCACGTCGTGCCCGGCGCCCAGGCGTCCGATCTGGGTCTCGTACCACTCCGACTCGCCGGCATAGCCGATGAACGTCGGCAGGGTGTAGCGCGGCAGCGTCGCGCCCTCGGCACCGGCCAGCAGCTCAGCGGGCAGGTCAGGGTCGATCGCGACGGGGCGGCCCAGGCCGATGAGGTCGACGCCGCCGTCGGTGAGCAGCGACTCCATCACCGAACGCGTCCGGATGCCACCGGTGAGCATCAGCGGCACGTCGCCCGCGGCCGCGCGTGCACGGCGGGCGAACGCTGCGAAGTAGGCCTGCTTGGCGTTCGGGCCGGTCTGCAATCCCGCCGCCTCGCCGATGAACGCCGCGCTCTCGTAGGTGCCGCCCGAGATCTCGATGAGGTCGACGCCCTCGGCCACCAGCAGCCGCACGACCTGCTCGGCGTCGTCCTCGGTGAAGCCGCCGTGCCGGAAGTCCGACGAGTTCAGCTTCACCGCGACGGTGAAGCCGTCCCGGGTCGCCCGCCGCGCCGCGCGCACCGCCTCGAGCAGGGCGCGGGCCCGCCCCGCGACGTCGCCGCCCCATTCGTCGGTGCGCCGGTTCACGTGCGGCGACAGGAACTGCGCCAACAGGTAGCCGTGGGCGGCATGCACCTGGACACCGTCCAGCCCCGCGTCCTGGCACAGCGCGGCAGCGGTGCCGAACGCGGCGACGATCGCCTCGATCTCGGCCGCCTCCAGCGCCCGCGGCCGCGCGAACAGACCGAGCATCGGCACGGCGTCGCCCGCACTCGGCGCCACCGGCCGCGACGCGAGGAACCGGTTGGTCTGCCGGCCCGGGTGGTTGAGCTGCGCGATGAGCGGGGACGAGGCGGCTGCCTCACGCACGCGACGCAGCGCGGCGACGTCGAGATGCCGGTCGGCCACGATGTTGCGGCTGCGCTCGAGGAAGCGGCGGTCGACCATGAGGTTGCCGGTGACGAGCAGGCCGCCAGCCGCGCCCTCTGCCCAACGCCGGTAGAGGCGCTCGTGGCGCACCGTGGGCTGGTTGTCGGCGTCGGCGAGGTTCTCGGTCATCGCCGCCTTGACGATGCGGTGCGGCAGCACGAGTCCGCTGGGCAGGGTCAACGGCTGGTCGAGGCGGCTCACGCAGGCTCCTGCAGGGTCGTGGACGGACGTGGGTCGGCGAGGCCCATCGTCTCGTCCAACGACCGGCGCCCCTCAGCGGTCCGTGCCTGCACGATGAGCCCGGTCACGCGGCGGACGGCTCAGCTCAGCAACTCCCAGTGCCCCTCCGACACGACCGCCACCTCGCCGTCGACCACCGTGATGGCCGACCGGTCGTCGAGGGCGTAGCTCGGCCCGCCGACCTCACCGGCCCATCGCCGGGCCTCGGCCAGCGAGTTCTCGGGGAACACGTCGAGGTGCGGGAAGATCGAGAAGTCGACGAGCCCCAGCGTACGGTCGTCCGGCGCGGACTTCCACTCGACGAAATCGATGCCGATCCGGGGCGTCATGACCATGCTGCCGGCGCTCATGCCGACCCAGACGGTGTCGGCGAGTGACGGCAGCAGGTCGGCGAGGCCGGACTCCCGCATCCAATGGCAGAGGTAGGTCGCGTCGCCGCCGCACGCCAGCAGGACGTCGGCCTGCTGTACCCACGGGGTCCACTGCGCCTCCGGGATGGTGGGCAGCGCGGTCAGTTCGAGGATGCCGAGCGAATGCCAGGGCTGCGAGGCCATGCCTCCCGACCGTGGTCCATCGGTGACCGATCCCCGCACCGAGACCGGCCCGCAGTACGGGTGGCCCCACTGCGCCGTCGGGATGATCAGCGCGTTCGCCGACTCGATCGGCTTGCCGAGCAGGTCGAGCAGTGCGGCGCGGATCGAGTCGTTCGTGATCCCACCGGATGTCAGGAGCAGCTTCACGCCGATGATCTCCGTTCGTGTCGGCCGGACGGACGGTCCGACGCTAGCGGGAAGGTCAACTGCGGCGCCGGCAAGCGTCAAGCAGCGTGGTGGTGTCCGAGATAGACGAGGTCGACCCGCTCGTGCCAGGACTGTCGGTGTGGTGGTGGCGGCGGGGGTGGTGCGTGTTCGGGTGGGTCGGGTGGCCGGCTGGTGTATTCGGCGCCGGTCGGGGTGCGCAGGGTGATCCGGTCGCCGTCGGCGGTCTTGGACCAGCCCGGCGCTTCGGTGGCGTAGTTGCAGGCCGCGCAGGTGCCCTGCCCGTTGCCGACGCTGGTCGGCCCGCCGTCGGTGTGCCGCCGCACATGGTCGGCGTGGCGGATCGGGGCGTCGCAGAACGGGGTGCGGCAGGTCTGGTCGCGCAGTTCGAGGAACCGCCGCATCCCGGGAGTGAACTCGCGCCGGTGGGTGTCCATCGTGAGCAGGTCGCTGCTGCCCGGACGGGTGTAGAGGCGCCGGACCCACCGCGGCACCGTCGGGTCGGGCCCGAGCACCAATTCACGGGCCAGCGGGGCCGGGACCGGCCCGAACCCGAGCAGGTGCGCCGGCTCGTCCACCCCGGCCGAACCCGACGCCCGCGCCACCCGCTCCCGCGCCGGGACATCAGCCTCGGCCGTTTCCTCCACGTCTGTGGTGGTCGGCGCCGCGGCGCTGACGTCGCGGTCGGGGTCGGGCTCGGGGTCGGCGTGCTGCTCGCAGCCGCCGCCGCGACCGAACAGCGTCTGGTCGGTCATGATCAGGTTGATCTCGACCGGCACCCCGTCCGCGCACGCCTGCCCGGTGAGCCGCTCGATCGCCGTGTCGCACATGACCTGCCCACGCGACCGGCCATCGCCCGCCCCGACGAGCGCGTCCGCGTGCTTCGTCAGCGCCGCGTAGGCCGCGACGCCCTGCGCGACCGGGGCGATGATCGACACCACCGCCATCGTCTCCGGCGTCGGCCGGATCGACACCCGCCGATCCGCCGCCGCCCGGTTCGTCCGATCGATCGCACCACGCGGGTCGAGCCGATAGGCGGCCTTCTTCGCCTCCTTCTCGACCCGCCTGTCACCCCACCGAGCCAGCTTCCCCGCCAGCGCGGCGTCGACGGCGAGCCGATCCTCACAGGACAGCCACGCCGTCTCCCGCGCCACGATCATCGCCCGCCACTCCGTCGTCGTCCCGGCCTGCAGGGCGGCGTAGGTGTGCGGCAACTCGCTCACGAGCACCCGTGACCACCCGACCATCCGCGCCGCGGTGTGCGGCGAACACATCCGCGCCAACCCCACCTGCA
>NZ_JBQCEE010000029.1:0-2700 GCF_051960575.1 Jatrophihabitans sp. | reverse complement strand
GGACGCGCAGGTCCAGTGCCCGGTCGTGCTGGGCGAGGCGGTCGTTCGGGAGGGTGCCGTCGGGGTTGAGCCAGGCGTGGACGTCGTGGCCGAGGTTGCGGACGACGACGGGGTCGGACTGGACTGCCGCTTCCACCAGCAGCGTCTCGACGTGGTCGTGGGCCTGCTCGCGGACATCGGCGGGCAGCGTGTCGATGCAGCGGGCGATGACGCGGGCGTGGTCGGGGTTGATCCGGCCGTCGGCCAGCGCGGCGGCAACCTGCGGGAACCGGGCGGCCAGCGGCTCACCGGTCGTCAACGCCTGCCGCGGCCCGACCGACCCGGCGGCCCTGACCCGAGCGGCGGCATCGGCCGGGTCGATCCGCAGCATCGCGTGCAGCAACGCCTTCGTGCTCTGCTGCGACCGCTTCCCCGCGATCCCGCGCCGCTCGACCTCGGCGAGCACCGCCGCGTCCAGTGCGGCGAGCCGGCACCGCAACGCCTCGACCGAGCGCACCGCGTCCAGCAGCTGCGTCTCGCTCGCGAGCGCCGTCGACGCCCCCAGAAGGTCGTCGATCTCGGCGTGCCCAGCGGGCAGCGTCCACGCCTCGACCGCCGGTGCCACCATGCCATCAGTCTACCCGAAAACGTGTTCGAAAAACAGCGCTTGAGGCCACGAAATCGTTATGAATTGGGGGTTTCGCGTTGTTGGCAGCGTGCCAATGCATGCTGACGGCCTGCCCGACCGGTTTGCGGACAACCCAACGCAGCAAGTTACGTTCATTGGACGGCACGACTGCTCACTGCCATAAATCAGGCCGACTGAGCGGAGCGCACGCGCGAAGATGTCCGCATGACCGACTTCGATGCTGCCCGCTTCGCGACCGACGTGCAGCGCTTCCTCGACTGGGCGCAGCAGTGGTCGCCCGAGCGACCCGAGAACGAAGTCGTCCGTCTCGTTGCGGATCACCTGCAGACCAACGGGCGTGACCACTCGGTCGTGTCCCGCGCAGTGCCCGTCTTCGACCATGTCAATCTGCAGACCGCACTCGACCGTTGGATGGCCGAGCGGGGGCGGTCGGTGACGGTCAGCGGCATCGCGCTTCCGCCGCATCACGGACCCATTCGCCTGCAGCAGCTGGTCAGTGGCGAGGCGTTGCCGCCCATCGCGCTCTCGGCAGCACCGCTCGTCGACCTGGCGAACGGTCCGTCCACGACACTCGCCTGTTTCCTGCTCGCACTCGTCCTGGTCGAGGACGAGCTCGGGCGCTACGTCGTGCTGGTCAACGGTCCCACCGAGCACGAACAGGGGCTCGCGGTCGAGATCGCCGGTCTGCCGGTGACCGCAGCCCAGGCAGTGCACGCGCGCCTCGAGTCGCTGCGGCGCGAGCACAACGTCTACCGCGGTCATGTTTTGGACGTCGGGCTCAACCCGTTCGGAGGCGTCGCGATCTCGTTCGCGAACATCGGTCCGACGCCCCGTGATGCCGTGGTGTTGCCCGACGAGGTGTTGCGCCGGGTCGAGCGGCATGCGTTGGGTGTCGCCGCGCACCGCGACCGGCTGCTGGCCGCGGGGCAGCACTTGAAGCGCGGCCTCCTGCTCTACGGCCCGCCCGGGACGGGCAAGACGCACACCACCAGGTATCTGCTGGGGGAGCTGACCGGTTACACGCGGCTCGTCCTGACCGGCCGGGCGCTGCACGCGATCGGGGGCGCGACCGGCCTCGCTCGCGAGCTGCAGCCTGCCGCGATCATCCTCGAGGACGTCGACCTCGTCGCCGAGGACCGGAGCTTCGGGCCCGGGTCGAGCCCGGTGCTGTTCGAGCTGCTCGACGCGATGGACGGGGCTGCTCCGGACGCCGACCTGCTGTTCGTGCTCACGACGAACCGTGCCGACCTGCTCGAGCCGGCACTGGCCGCCAGGCCGGGACGGGTGGACGTGGCCGTCGAGATCGGTCTGCCCGACGCCGACGCGCGTGCGCGCCTGTTCGCGTTGTACGCCGCCGAGGTGCCGACCGCGCTGACCGACGAGGACCGGCAGGAGGTGCGCGATCGCACCGAGGGTGTGACCGCGTCCTTCCTGAAGGAGCTCGTCCGCCGCGCGGTGCTCGAGGCGCTGCATGACCAGCGCGCCGACGGCGACGACGGCCCGCTGCGGGTCGTCGAGGGGCGACACGTCACCCGCGCCCTGGACGACCTGTCCGACTCGAGCCAGCAGGTGACACGCAGCCTGCTCGGCGTCGGCAACGATCCCGAGTCGCTGCCGGGTGGCGGCGGTGCCGGCATGCTGCCGCCTGCACCGCACGGTCGTCCCGGACGCGTCGGTCGGGGGTGGGTCGCCTACCGCTCGATGTAGCGACGAGGCGCGCCATCAGCGCTGTCGGTCAGCCGACGGAGATCACCCGGCGCGTCCGTCCAAGGTCCTCAGGAAGTCCAGCAACCCGGCGAAGTACGTCGCCTCGTCGTCGTGGAACGCCATGTGGCTGCCGTCCGGGCACAGCAGGAACCGACCGTTCGGCATCGCGACCGCCATACGACGCATGTGCTCCGGATCCATCGTGTCGTGCTCAGCACCGATGACGAGCGTCGGCACCTCGATGCGTGGCAGGTGGTCGAATCGGTCCCACTGCGCGAGCGACGCCTCGGGGCTCATGCCCATCTCGCTCGGCCCCTGCATCGAGACGTAGATCTGTGGATTGATGTGCGCGAACGCCCGCTGCA
>NZ_JBQCEE010000028.1:0-3049 GCF_051960575.1 Jatrophihabitans sp. | reverse complement strand
GGCAGCGGGCGTTCTTCTTGACCACGATCTCGACGACCGCCGAGTGCAGCGAGTCGGAGCTGTAGATCGGCGCGGTGCAGCCCTCGACGTAGTGCACGTAGGCGCCCTCGTCGACGATGATCAGCGTGCGCTCGAACTGGCCCATGTTCTCGGTGTTGATGCGGAAGTAGGCCTGCAGCGGGATCTCGACGTGCACGCCCTTCGGCACGTAGATGAACGACCCGCCCGACCACACCGCGGTGTTGAGCGCCGAGAACTTGTTGTCGCCCGACGGGATGACCGAGCCGAAGTACTCCTCGAACAGCTCGGGGTACTCCTTCAGGCCGCTGTCGGTGTCGAGGAAGATGACGCCCTGGCGCTCGAGCTCCTCGTTGATCTTGTGATAGACGACCTCGGACTCGTACTGCGCCGCGACGCCGGCGATGAGGCGCTGCTTCTCGGCCTCGGGGATGCCGAGCTTGTCGTAGGTGTTCTTGATGTCCTCGGGCAGCTCGTCCCAGCTCGCCGCCTGCTTCTCGGTCGAGCGGACGAAGTACTTGATGTTGTCGAAGTCGATGCCCGACAGGTCGGAACCCCAGTTCGGCATCGGCTTCTTGTCGAAGATCTCGAGCGCCTTGAGCCGCCGCTGCAGCATCCACTCGGGCTCGCTCTTCTTCGCCGAGATGTCGCGCACGACGGCCTCGGACAGCCCGCGCTGGGCGCTGGCGCCGGCGATGTCGGCGTCGGCCCAGCCGTAGCCGTACTTCGACAGGGCGGCGATCTGCTCGTCCTGGGTGAGGCTGCGCTCGGGCGCTTCGGTCATGACGTACTCCCCGATCGGGTCGTGGTCGGTACTGCCTGATGTGCTTGCTGGACAACCGGATGTGGCACGTGGGTGGTGCAGACGCCGTCGCCGTGGGCGATCGTCGCCAGCCGCTGGACGTAGGTGCCGAGCACGTCGGCGAACGCGCGCGTCTCGGCCTCGCACAGCTCGGGGAACTCGGCCGCGACGTGGGCGACCGGGCAGTGGTGCTGGCACAACTGCACGCCGGACGCGACGGTGTCGGTGGTCGCAGCGTAACCGTGGCCGGAGAGGGCGGACGCGAGCGCCTCGGCCCGTCCACCCGCCGGCGCCGCGGTGACCGGCGCCTCGACCAGTGCCCGGATCTGCGCGGCGCGGTGCTCGGCGAAGGCCTCGACCGCGGCATCACCGCCGGTCTCGCGCAGCCAGCGCAGCGCCGTGTTGGCGAGGTCGTCGTAGCCGTGCGGGAAGGCGGCACGGCCGGCGTCGGTGAGGGCGTAGGTGCGGGCGGGCCGGCCGCGGCCGCGCGAGGCGGACGGGCGCGGCTCGCGCTCGACGAGCTTGCCCTCGGCGACCAGGGCGTCGAGGTGCCGGCGGACGGCCGCGGGCGACAGGTCGAGCTGCTCGGCCAGGGCGGCGGCGGTCTGCGGACCGCGCTCGAGCACGAGCCGTGCGACCGCGTCGCGCGTCCCCTGCTCCGTCCCGGCGATTTTCACAACACCAGTATGACGTATTTCGGCGACCCCTGCCGAAGGTCCCGGGCCTACCCGAGGAGACATCGTTCACGCCTCTGTCGGGAATCTTCGTGGATAGGCTGCGCGCGTGCTCTACCGGACGCTGGAACTGACGCTCGCGCCCGCGCTGCGTGCCGTGTACCGGCCGACGATCACCGGTGCGCACCACGTGCCGCGCACCGGCCCGGTGATCCTCGCGGCCAACCACCAGTCGTTCGTCGACGAGTTCTTCACGCCCATGGCCGCCCGCCGCCAGGTGGCCTACCTCGCCAAGGCCGAGTACTTCACGACGCCCGGGTTCAAGGGCGCGGCGATGCGGACGTTCTTCACCACCCTGGGCCACGTGCCGGTCGAGCGGGGCGACACCCGCTCGGCGGCGGCCGTCATCGACCTCGGGGTCGGCGTGCTCGCCGAGGGCCGCGCGCTCGGCATCTTCCCCGAGGGCACCCGTTCGCCGGACGGGCGGCTGCACAAGTTCCGCACCGGCGTCGCGCGGCTGGCCCTGCGCTCGGGCGCGCCCGTCGTGCCCGTCGGCCTGGTCGGCACGAGGGCCGTGCAGGCGCCGGGTGAGCGCCGGTGGCACCGGGCGCCCGTCGGCATCCACTTCGGGGCGCCGCTGCGGTTCGGCGACCGGGCCGCCGAGGAACGCAGCTCGCGGGTGCTGCGCGAGATCACCGACACCATCCGGCTGGCCGTCCAGGAGCTCTCGGGGCAGGAGTACGTCGACGCCTTCGCCGGCTCGTCCACCGGGCTGGGCGCGGCCTGAGCGGGCCGGTCTGAGCATTCCGTCACCCGGGCCCGCGAACGGCCGAGGCAGCGGCCGCGGGCTTCCTACACTGGCGGTGTGTCCCCGTCCGCCGCCGACCCCGCCGACTGCGCGGTCAGCGTCGTCGACCTCGTCAAGACCTACGGCGACCACCGCGCCGTCGACGGCCTCTCGCTGACCGTCGCGCGCGGCGAGATCCTCGCCCTGCTCGGGCCGAACGGTGCCGGCAAGACCAGCACCATCGAGATCTGCGAGGGGCTGCGGCCGTTCGACAGCGGCAGCGTGCGCGTGTTCGGCCTGCCGCCGACCGACCCGGCCCTGCGCCCCCGCGTCGGCGTCATGCTGCAGGACGGTGTCGGCGGGTACACCGGGGCCGCGGCGGGCGAGCTGCTGTCGCTGTTCGCGTCGTACGCCGCGCACCCCCATGACCCGGATGCCCTGCTCGAGGCGGTCGGGCTCACCGAGGTGCGCCGTACTCCGGTGAAGCGGCTCAGCGGCGGCCAGCAGCAGCGGCTCTCGCTCGCGCTGGCGCTGGTGGGGCGTCCCGAACTGGTCTTCCTCGACGAGCCGACCGCCGGCATGGACCCGCAGGCCCGCCGCGCCACCTGGGGCATCATCGATGACCTCCGCCGCGGCGGCGTGAGCGTCGTGCTGACCACCCACTTCCTGGACGAGGCCGAGCAGCTGGCCGACACGGTGGTCGTGGTCGACGCCGGCCGGGTCGTCGCCCAGGGCAGCCCGGCCGAGTTGACCCGCGCCGGCGAGGAG
>NZ_JBQCEE010000027.1:0-2898 GCF_051960575.1 Jatrophihabitans sp. | reverse complement strand
CTACCTCGAAGCCGACCACATCACCCCCTGGATCATCAGCCAGCGGACCTGCGTCGACGACGGCCACCTCGTCTGCGTCTTCCACCACCGCATCGCCCGCAGCCAAGGCTGGCAACCAGTCATGATCAACGGCCGAGTCGGCTGGCGACCACCAGCCTGGCTCGACCCCGAACGAATACCACGGTTCAACCGACTCCGCCGCCACTTCGACCCAGCACGCGACCTCACCGACCTCCACACCGACACCGACCCCGAACTCGACTAGACAGTCGAGGCCGGCTGTCACGCCTGCTCGGCGCCGCACTCGTGCGAGTCACCCGGCGTCACCGCCGCGGATGCAACACCTCCGGAACGTCGCCGACGGGGTGGAAGGACGACAGGGTCACGGTCCCCTCAGGGAGCGACAACACGTAAGTGCCGATCGCGACACCGGAGATGTCCCGTCGGCTGCCGACACCCAAGCAGCGCACCTCGGTCAACGGCCACACATGCGGATGGTCGCCGCGCTTCGACTCAGCGTGCTCGGGCAGCCAGCGCAGGGTCTCGTCATCGGCGATGAGGACGCCGCGCGGCCCGCCACCGCCGCGCCGGCGCCCAGCGTCGAGGAAGTGGCCACCCGAGGTCACCCGCGCACCAGCCGTGCGGTCACACGAGCACCCTGACCTTGGTGCCGGGCGTGAGGCGGACCCCGCCCGGGCATGACCGTCCGGGCCGATGGGGAAGGGTGGTGTCGTGCGAGCCGAACAGTTCACCGACATCGTCACCGAGCACGGCGAAGGACCGGTGTGGCTGCCCGAGCGCGGACTGCACTGCGTCGACATGGAGGCGGGCGACCTGCTGCGCATCGGCGACGACGGCACGCTGCTCGATCGCGTCGACATCGGCCGTATCGCCGCTGTGATCCGGCCGCGCACCGACGGCGGGCTGCTCGTGGCAGCCGAGCGCCACCTCGTGCTCTTCGACGCCGACGGCACGCGCACCGATCTGCCCGAGGTCTTCGCCGACGCCGGGATCCGCTTCAACGAGGGCGGTTGCGATCCGGACGGCACGTTCTACTGCGGCACCATGGCGTACGCGAAGACGCCCGGACGTGCCCGCCTGTTCCGGTTCGACGACGCCGCGCAACCGCACACCGTCGTGCACGACGCGACTATATCGAACGGTTTTTGGTTCAGCCCCGACGGCTCGCGCGCGTACTACAACGACACCCCGACGCAGCACGTCGACGTCTTCGACTGGTCGCCCGACACCGGGCTCACCGATCGGCGCCACTTCGTCGCCATCGATCCTGACGACGGCGCGCCCGACGGCCTCACCGTCGACGCCGAGGGCGGCGTCTGGGTCGCCTGCTGGGGCGGCTCGGCGGTGCGCCGCTTCACGCCCGACGGCCGGCTCGACACGGTGATCGAGGTGCCGGCGAAGCAGGTCAGCTCATGCACGCTCGGCGGAGCGGCCGGTGACACGCTGTACATCACCACGTCGCGCGAGGGGCTGTCCGACGACGAGGCCGGCCTGGCCGGCGCGCTGTTCGTCGTCGAGCACGCCGCCCCGGCGCAGCCGGTGCTGCCCACGCGCCTGTGAGCGAGCGGCCACCCGCGTCCGCGAAGATCGGGTGACGGATCGCGGCGGCCGGTGACGACATTTTCGCCGTCACCCGAGCTCGAGATCCGTCACCCGAGCTCGAGGTCCGTCACCCGATCTCGAGGGCCGTCACCCGATCCTGAGGTCCGTCACTCGCGCGAGGCGCGGGCCCGACTGGCGCCGCCCGTGGCGTCGCGGCGGCCGTCCTGGCCGTACCAGTCGAGGCAGAGCGCGGTCGCGTCGTCGCCGAGCTTGCCGTCGGTCACCTCGCGCACGGTGCGACCGAGGTCCTGGACGACCTGGCGCGGGTGGCGGCCGAGGCTCTGGCGCAGGAAGTCCTCGACGTCGAGCCGGCCGTCGAGGCGGTCGAGGTAGCCGTCGGTGACGACGAGCAGCCGGTCGCCGGGCTGCAGGTGCACGAGGTCCGAGTGATACGGCTCGGACGCGAGCCCGAAGGGCAACTGGGCCGCCAGCCGCAGCTCGGTCAGCGCACCGTCACGCAGCAGGAAGGGCAGCGGGTGACCCGCGTTCACCAGTTCGGCCCGGCCGTCGGCGAGCCGCACCCGGCCGATCAGCCCGGTGACGAACTGGTCGGGTGCGGCGTGCTCCTGCAGCGTGGCGTTGGTGGCGTCGGCCTGCCCGGCCGGGCTCTCGAGCGAGCGCCGCTGGTTGCGCAGGGTGCCCACGGCCAACGTCGCGAGCAGGGCCGCTGTCGTGTCGTGCCCCATCGCGTCGGTGATCGACAGGTAGAGGTATTCGCGGTCGAGGCTGTAGTCGAAGGTGTCGCCGCCGACCTCGTGCGACGGCTCGAGCCAGCCGGCCAGGGTGAGCGGGCCGGCCTCGACGGTGTACGACGACGGCAGCAATCGACGCTGGATCTCGGCCGACACCGAGAACGGCACGTCGCGCTGCGCCCACTCGAACAGGTCGGTGTGGCGTCGGGACGCCACGAGCACATAGGCCAGCGCATGGGCGGCTGCGACAAGATAATCCAGCGTGTCGGCGTCAGGATCGCGGTCCAGGGAGACCTCAAGCACCCCGATCACGTCGCCGCGTTCGGTGATCGGGATCAGCACCAGCCGGACCTCGCCGTCGGCCACGACCTCCAGGACCTGGCTATAGAGAACCCGCTCATGCACCGTCCCGGCTAAGAGGATCGGCGTGGACCTCTCGTCGCGCCCTTTGTGTCTGCGAGCCGCCCCGGTGACATGCGAAAGCCGTACCAGCGCGCTGCCGGAGAAGTTGGCTACCAGCAAGGCTACGTGCCGGGCGTCGATCGCCTTGGCTAACTCCCCGGCCAGCACATCGACTGCTTCG
>NZ_JBQCEE010000026.1:0-7842 GCF_051960575.1 Jatrophihabitans sp. | reverse complement strand
GCGACGGCGGCCGCCTCGCTCGGCGCGCCTCGCGCGGCGGTCGAGTGGCTGCGGCTCGCGCTGCGTGCGCGGCCGACCGACGGCCCGGTGCGCCGCGGCCTCTACGAGGCGCTCTCGTACGAGTGCTACCTCACCGACCAGCTCGACGAGGCGATCACCGCGCGTCGGCAGGCGCTCGAGCTGGCCGTGCTCGACGGCGACGCCCGTGCCGTCGGCGTCGCCCAGCGGTGGCTGTCGCGGCTGCTGTGGTTCACGGGACGCAACGCCGACAGCCGCCGGTTCGCCGAGCTGGCGGTGGAGACGCTCGAACCGCTCGGTGCCGACGCCGAGCTGGCGATGGCCTACAGCAACGTGGCGCAGCTGGCGATGCTGCGCGACGACACCATCGCGGCGGTGCGCTGGGGACGGCGGGCGCTGGCGATGGCCCGCGAGCTCGGCGCGGTCAATGTCGAGATGCACGCCGCGAACAACGTCGGCACCGCGCTCGCGTACTCGACCGGTCCGCACGAGGGACGCGACCTGCTGCACCGCAGCCTCGAGCTGGCCGTGCGACACGACCAGCACGAGCACGCGGCCCGCGCGTACACCAACCTCGGGTCGGTGGCGTACATGACGCGGCACCACGCCGAGGCCGAACGGGTGCTGACGGCGGGCATCACGTACTGCACCGAGCGCGATCTCGACTCGTGGCGGCTGTACATGACGGCGAGCCTGGCCACGAGCCTCGTCGAGCAGGGCCGCCTGGACGAAGCGGCGACCGCCGCGGCCACCGTGCTGACCGCGCCCCACCTCTCGACGATCTCGTTCATCGGCGCCGCGCCGGCCGCCGCCCTGGCCGACCTGCGACGCGGCCGCGATCCCGGCGACCTGCTCGAGCGGGCGGCCCGGTCGGCAGCCGGCACCGGCGAGTCGCAACGGCTGGCGCCGATCGCCTCGGCCCTCGCCGAGGCGGCATGGCTCGCCGGCACCGAGATCGTCGCGGACACGTTCGAGGCGGCATGGGCGACCACCCTCGCGCGACCCGATCCCTGGCGGCTCGGCGAGCTGGCGTGGTGGCGGCACGTGGCCGGGCTGCCGGCCGCACCGCAGCTACCGCCGATCGCCGCCCCGTTCGCCGCACTGCTCACCGCCCCGCCGCGCGAGGCGGCCGAGCGCTGGCTGGCGTCGAACTGCCCGTTCTGGGCGGCGCACGCGCTGAACCGCAGTGACGACCTCGACGACGCGCGGCGCGCGGTCGAACTGGTCGAGGCGTGCGGCGCGACCGCGGTGGCCGACGCGCTGCGCCGCGACCGGCGCGCGCGTGGGCAGGCCGTTCCCCGCGGGCCGAGGGCGACGACGCGCGACCACCCGGCCGCGCTCACGGCGCGCGAGGTCGACGTGCTGCGGCCGCTCGTCGACGGCCGGTCGAACGCCGAGATCGGCGCGGCGCTGTTCCTGTCCGAGAAGACGGTCGCGCACCACGTGTCGGCGGTGCTGCGCAAGCTGGACGAACCGACCCGTGCCCGCGCGGCCGCGGCGGCCGTCGCCCGCGAGCTCATCTGAGCCGCCTGCGTCCAACATGGGCAATCCTCCCGATGCCCGGGTGGGGTCGCGGGCGGTGGACTGCTCCCAGCGCGCCGGCGGGCGGCGCGACGGACCGAGGGGAGGCGGCCATGCCGCTGTTCATGGACGTGCACCACATGACCGACAAGGTCTCGCTGGACGACGTCGCGCAGGCCCACGCCGCCGACCTGGCCCACCAGGACGCGCACGGCGTGCACTACCTGCGCTACTGGGTCGACGAGCAGCAGGGCAAGATCTTCTGCCTCGTCGACGCGCCGGACGCCGAGGCGGCGAACACCGTGCACCGCGAGGCGCACGGGCTGGTGGCCGACGAGATCTACGCGGTGGCCGAGGGCGACTGATCTCGTCCGAACGACCGCAGGCGCAGCGAGTTCGTCACGACGAACACCGAACTGAACGCCATCGCCGCGCCGGCGACCAGGGGGGACAGCAGGCCGAACGCCGCGACGGGGATCAGCACCACTTTGTAGGCCAAGCCCCACACCGGGTGGCGGGGGTGGGTGGCACGCGTGCGGGGGGCGCGGGGGTGGGCCCCCCCCCCCCCACGCAGGTCGTCGCGCACCAGGGTGATGTCGGACGCCTCGATCGCGGCGTCCGTGCCACCGCCCATCGCGAGGCCGAGATCGGCGGCCGCGAGCGCGGCCGCGTCGTTCACGCCGTCGCCGACCATGGCGACGACCCGCCCGCGCTGCTGCAGCTGGCGAACCGCGGCGATCTTGTCCTCGGGCAGCACGTCGGCCATCACCTCGTCGATGCCGACGCGCTGAGCCACCGCCTCGGCAGCGGCGCGGTTGTCGCCGGTGAGCAGCACCGGCGTCAGGCCCAGCGAGCGGAGGTCGGCCACGGCCGCCGCGCTGGTCGGCTTCACCGTGTCGGCGACGACGAGCACGGTGCGCACACGGCCGTCCCAGCCGACGAGCACGGCGGTGCCGCCGTCGCGCTCGGCCTGCGCCTGCTGCGCGCGCAGGTCGAGCGGGATCTCGAGTCCGGCGGTCTGGACGAAGCGGCCCCGCCCGACCGTCACCACCTGCTCGTCGACGGTCGCCTGCACGCCCAGGCCCGCCGTACTGGCGAAGGCCGTCGCCGTCGGGTGGTCGGGCACCGCGGCGACGATCGCGCGGGCGATGGGGTGCTCGCTGCCGGCCTCGACGGCCGCCGCCAGGCGCAGCCCGGCCGGATCGCCGTGGGTGGCGGTGAGGGTCATGCGTCCGGCGGTCACGGTGCCGGTCTTGTCGAGCACGACGGTGTCGATGCGGCGCGTCGTCTCGAGCACCTCGGGGCCCTTGATGAGCAGGCCGAGCTGCGCGCCGCGGCCGGTGCCGACGAGCAGCGCGGTCGGGGTCGCGAGGCCGAGCGCGCAGGGGCAGGCGATGATCAGCACCGCGACGGCTGCGGTGAACGCGCGGCTCGCGTCGTCGCCGACGGCCAGGGTGACCACGAGTGTCAGCGTCGCGAGCGCGAGCACGATGGGCACGAAGACGCCGGCGATGCGGTCGGCGAGCCGCTGTACGGGCGCCTTGCCCGACTGCGCGTCGACGACGAGCCGCGCGATCTGCGCCAGCCGGGTGTCGGCCCCGACGCGCGTGGCCCGCACGTGCAGGCGTCCGCCGGCGTTCACGGTCGCGCCGGTGACGGCGTCGCCCGGGCCGACCTCGCCGGGCAGGGGTACGCGGGTGAGCATGCTGCCTGCGAGGGCCGAACTGCCGGCGACGACCACGCCGTCGGTGGCGATGCGCTCGCCGGGCCGCACGACGAAGATGTCGCCGGCGCGCAGCTCGTCCACCGGCACCGACTGCTCGACGCCGCCACGCAGCACGCTCGCCCGCTTCGCGCCGAGGTCGAGCAGGGCGCGCAGGGCGGCGCCGGAACTGCGCTTCGCCCGGGCCTCGAGGAAGCGGCCGAGCAGCATGAAGACGACGACGGTCGAGGCGACCTCGAGGTAGGTGCTGTTGCGGCCGTCGGCCGTCCACGAGAACCGCATGCGCATGCCGGGCATGCCGGCGTCGCCGAAGAAGAGCGCGACGAGCGACCAGACGTAGGCGGCGAGCGTGCCGAGCGAGACGAGGGTGTCCATCGTCGCCGCGCCATGACGGGCATTGAGGGCGGCCGAGCGGTGGAACGGCCAGCCGCCCCAGACGACCACCGGGCTGGCCAGGGTGAGGCAGAGCCACTGCCAGTCGTCGAACTGCAGCGGCGACACCATCGCCAGCAGCAGCACCGGCGCGCCGAGCAGCGCCGAGATGATCAGCCGCTGCTTCAGCGGGGCCAGTTCGTCCGCCGGCGTCGCCGTCGTCTCGACGTCTGTTGAGGGGGGCGCCGGCACCTGCGCCGAGTAGCCGGTGCGCTCGACGACGGCGACGAGGTCGTCGGGGCCGACGAGGCGCGGGTCGTAGCGCACCGAGGCCTGCTCGGTGGCGTAGTTGACCGAGGCCTGCACGCCCTCGACCCGGTTGAGCTTCTTCTCGAGGCGCGCCGCACTGGCGGTGCACGTCATGCCGCCGACCTGCAGGTCGAGCGACGCCCAGTCGGGGGCGGACCGCTCGGCGGACGGGGCGTCAGGCAAGGGCGTACCCGGCCTCGTCGATCGCGGCGGCGATCTCGTCGTCGCTGAAGCCCTCGCCCTGCACGGTGACGTTGCCGGTGCCGAGGTCGACGGCCACGGCGTCGACGCCGGCGACCCCGCTCACCTCGCTGGTGACCGCGTCGACGCAGTGCTGGCAGGTCATGCCGGTGACGGTGTAGGTCTTCTCGCTCATGTCCGCTCCTCGCTCGCTGCTACGCTGCCAGCATACCCCCCGAGGGTATTCCTGGTTCGACTGTGGAGGCGACCGATGCACGGGTACTCGGCCAACCGTGACGCGCACCTCAAGCGGCTGCGGCGCATCGAGGGCCAGGTGCGCGGCATCGCCCGCATGGTCGAGGACGACCAGTACTGCATCGACATCCTCACCCAGGTGAGCGCGGCGACGAAGGCCCTGCAGTCGGTGGCGCTCAATCTGCTCGAGGAGCACCTCGCGGGCTGTGTCGTCGAGGCCGCGCAGCAGGGCGGCCCCGAGGCGGACGCGAAGGTCAAGGAGGCGGCGGACGCCATCGCCCGCCTCGTCCGCTCGTAACCCCCCCGGATCTTGATGCCCGCACCGAGGCCCAGGCGATCGTGGCCATGAAGATCCGGGCGGAGGCGCGGTGTCACCCCTGTCCCGAGACACCGCGAGACGGTCAGCCGAGCAGCGCGTCGAGTGGGCGGGGCAGCGGCTCGCGCTGGCGCAGCACCCAGGGCAGTCCGGCGACGGCCTCGCGCAGGGCGTCGCGGGCGATCGCGTCGCGCGGGGCGCGCAGCACGACGTCCGCGGTGGTGCGCACGACGGCGGGCCAGCGGCGGCGCAGCCACACCGTCCACAGATCGTTGCGCAACTGCCGCACGCGCCGGCCCGCTCGCTCGGGGCCGGGCGTCGGGTGGTGGTGCGCGACGACCTCGGGCACGTAGGCGATGCCCCAGCCCTGCCGCACCAGGTCGAGGGCGAGCAGCGTCTCCTCTCCCCCGACGCCGTAGCGCTGGTGGAACCCGCCGGCGGCGAGGAACGCCGAGCGGCGCACCACGACGGCGCACGCCAGGAAGCCGACGGCGGTCGGGCCGGGGAGGTCCGGGTCGGTGCCGAACGGGGCGGACGCGAGCTCGGCGTCGATCGGGTCGGCGCGCTCGGCGGGCCCGACCAGGGTGCGCGCGACGAGCACCGCGAGCCGCGGGTGCGCGTCCAGGATCTCGGTGGCGCGGGCGAGCGCTCCGGGCGCCCACCAGCTGTCGTCGTCGGCGAATGCGACGTAGGGCGTGGTGGCCCGCTCGACGCCGATGGTGCGGCCGGCCGAGCCCAGGTTGCGGCCCGCGACCACGACGCTCACGCCGTCGAACTTCGCGAGGTGCTCGGCCGTGCCGTCGGTCGAGGCGTTGTCGACGACCACGATCGGCGGCCGCTCGGGCAGGCGCAGCAGGTGCCCGACGGCGTTCGCGGCCGATTCGCGGCGGTCGCGGGTGATCATGACGACGCTGACGCGCGAGTCGGCCGGAGCGATCGGCGACGAGGGGCTGGACACACCCGACGCCTTCCCGCAGGCGCGGTCGCGCCAATCCCCTTACCGTGGCGCGATGCGCGTGCACCACCTGAACTGCGGCACCATGCACACCCCGGGCGGCCGGATCGTCGCCCACGTGCTGCTCGTCGAGACCGCCGACCGGCTGGTGCTCGTCGACAGCGGCTTCGGCCTCGCCGACGTCCGCGAGCCGGGACGCCGCCTCGGCCCCTTCGGCCGCGTGCTCGGCGCGGAGCTGGACGAAGCGGAGACGGCGATCCGCCAGGTCGAGGCTCTCGGGTTCTCGGCGTCCGACGTGCGAGACGTCGTCGCGACGCACTTCGACCTCGACCACATCGGCGGGCTGTCCGACTTCCCGCACGCCCGCGTGCACGTCGCCGCTGCCGAGTGGCAGGCCGCGCAGCACCCCACGGCACGCGAACGGCTGCGCTACCGGTCGCCGCAGTGGGCGCACGACCCGACGGTCGTCACCTACACGCCCGACGGCGAGCCGTGGTGCGGGTTGCCGGCGGCCCGCCCGCTCGACGGCGTCGACGCCGACCTCGCGCTCGTGCCGGTCGGCGGCCACACCCGCGGGCACGTCGCCGTCGCCGTGCAGACCGACGCCGGGCGGCTGCTGCACGCGGGTGACGCGTACTTCCACCCGTCGGTGCTGGGCCGCGCGTCCGCAGTCAGCGGTGAGCCGCGCCGGACCAGGCGCGGCCTGTTCTTCACCGGCTTCGAGTACCTCGTCGCCGTCGACCACGGGCTGATGCGGGCCGGCCACCGCACCCTCGCCGCCCTGCCCGACGACGTCACGGTGTTCAGCGCGCACGACCCGAACGAGTTCGCACGGCTCGCCTCGGCCGCGCCGGCCCGCTGACGACCGGCACGCCGACCGACGCCGCGGCCGATCAGCGGCGCGGCCGCCAGGCCGGACCCTGCAGCAGCTCGACCCCGGGCGGCAACGGCACCGGGCCGTCGGGCCACAGGCCCGCGTACCAGTAGGGCCAGCCGGGCGGCGCCGGCCACGACCGCCGCGACGCGGGCAGCTCGACGCGTGGCAGCTCGACCGGTTGCGACCACGCCGGACGGGTGATCGCGCCCGCCGGCACCCAGGCGGCGATGGCGAGCTCGTCGGGCACACCGCGGGCGAAGACGCGCTGGCGCCAGGTGACGCAGCCCCACCAACCGTCATCGGCGCGTCCCCACGCCTCGAGCCGGACGTTGTGCGGCGGCCGGGTCAGGTGCACCGCCATGCTCGCCACGGCCTCATTAGAACACAGGTACGGACGCTAGGGTGGGGTCATGGTGGCACTGCCGACGCAGGTCGACGTGGTGGTGGTCGGGGCGGGGCTGGCGGGGCTGACCACCGCCCGCGCGATCGCCGCGGCCGGGCGCGAGGTCGTCGTGCTCGAGGCCGACGACGGCGTCGGGGGCCGCGTCCGCACCGACCTCGTCGACGGCTTCCGGCTCGACCGCGGCTTCCAGCAGTTCAACCCGGCCTACCCGCGGGCGAAGGCCGACCTCGACCTCGACGCCCTCGACCTGCGAGCGTTCGACGCCGGCGTCGGGGTACGGCTCGGTGACCGGCTCACCGTGCTCGGCGACCCGCGCCGCATGCCGTCGGCGACCCTGTCGTCGATGCGCTCACCGGTCGGGTCGCTGCGCGAGAAGGCGGCGTTCGCCGCGTGGGCCGGGGCGGCGGCCTTCGGGCCGGTGGCGCGCGTCAAGACGCAGGCGGACGAGCCGTTGGCCGACCGGTTGGCCCGGCGCCGGCTCGGTCGGCTGACCGACACCGTGCTGCGTCCCTTCCTCGCCGGGGTGCTCGGCGAGGACGAGCTGCGCACGTCGTCGGTGTACGGCGAGCTGCTCATCCGCGTCTTCGTCCGCGGACGCCCGTCGGTGCCCGCGGTGGGCGTGCAGGCGGTGCCCGACCAGCTCGCGTCGCACTTGCCGCCGGGGTCGCTGTTCCTGTCCTGCCCGGCCGAGCGCGTGCGCGCCGACGGCGTCGACACCCCGGCCGGATCGGTCGCCGCGCGCGTCGTCGTCGTGGCCACCGGCGGGGTCGAGGCGGCGGCGCTGGCCGGCATCCCGGTGCCGCGCATGAACGCGCTCACCACGTTCCACTTCGCCGCCGACGAGCCGCCCGCACGCCGGCCGCTGCTGCGCGTCGACGGCGAGCAGCGCGGCCCGGTGGGGAACACGGTCGTG
>NZ_JBQCEE010000025.1:0-12566 GCF_051960575.1 Jatrophihabitans sp. | reverse complement strand
TGGGTGTCGCCCCTTAAACCACGGAGGCTTGGTTTTTGCCCCCGGCTAACGTTTTTTCGTCGTGGGTGTTTATCCCGTGCGGTATGCCGGCGCGACGCGCCACGTCCGTCACGACGTCGTGGACGCCCATCGGGAGCATGCCGCCGTTGGTGTCGCACAGGACGCCCACGTCCGCCCCCGCCTCGGCGGCCGCGTCGAGCACGCGCACGCCGTAGTCGGGGTCGTGCTTGTAGCCGTCGAAGAAGTGCTCGCAGTCGACGAAGACCCGGCGGCCGTGCTCGCGCAGGAACGCCACCGTGTCGCGCACCATCGCCAGGTTCTCGTCCAGGCTCGTGCGCAGCGCGCGTTCGACGTGGCGCACGTCCGACTTCGCCACGAGCGTCACGACCGGTGCCCGCGAGTCGAGCAGCGCCCGCACCTGCGCGTCGTCCTCGACCCGGACGCCGGCCTTGCGGGTCGAGCCGAAGGCGACGAGCACGGCGTGCTCGAGCTTGAGCTCGCCGTCGGCGGCGCGGGCGAAGAACTCGGTGTCCTTCGGCAGCGCGCCCGGCCAGCCGCCCTCGATGAACCCGACACCGAGCTGATCGAGCAGCCGGGCCACGGCGAGCTTGTCGGCGACCGAGTAGCTGATGCCCTCGCGCTGGGCCCCGTCGCGCAGCGTCGTGTCGAAGACGTGGAAGGCGTCGGATTGCGCCATGGTCGGGCCTCTTTCGCGGTGGTGACTGGGGCGTCACAGGGGTCGTCCGGTCAAAACAAAAGACCCCCCGCGAGGTCGCGGAGGGTCTGCGCGTCGGCAGTGGTGCTGGTGGCCGACGCGCTACTCGATAATGCCGAGGGTGCTGCGCACGGGCACAGTGTGCCATACGCAGCGCCCCCGGCGGGAACGTCTCAGTTGAACAGGTCGCCCAGCCCGCCGCCGAGCGCCCCGAGGCCGCGGCCGCCGGCGTTGCCGAGCTGGTTGCCGCGGAATGCCGTGCCGGGGCCGAAGACCTGCTGCAGGTGACTGCCCTCGAGGGCGTTGTACGGCGGCAGCACCTCGGACGGCTGGATCACCACGAAGCCGTCGCCGCTGAACTGCACCTGCCACGACTCGCCGGTGTTGCCGCGCGGACGCCACACGCCGGTCGAGATCGTGTTCGACTGCAGCTGCGTCGACAGGTGGCCCGACCAGCCGACGACGGCGTCCGCGTCCGCGAAGTAGTAGTTGTTCGGCGTCACCCGCATGACCAGCGGCGAACCCGGCGTCGCGAGGCAGAACGTGCCGGTGCCGGTGAGCTCGAGGTTGTAGTTGTCCATGCCGCCGATCGACTGCGTCGAGTCGATGCGCACGATGTCCCAGCGCAGGTTGGTGCTGAAGGCGAGCAGGTTGTCCTTGTCGACGATGAACGACTCGTTGTGCAGGGTCAGGATGTTGATCTCCTGCGCCTGGGCCGCGAGCCAGACGTCGCCCTGCCCGCTCACCTTCATGATCGCCGGACGCGCCCCGGTGAGGCTGCGCATGAAGTCCTGCACCCACGACTCGGTGTTGCCCTCGAAGTTGACGCCGCCCTGGTAGGCGACCATCGAGCCGGACTTCGCGAAGAACTGGGTGTGCTGCTGGTTCAGCCGCACGCGCAGCATCTTGTTGTTCTGCAGCGCGTAGTGGTCCGGCGACTCGACGGGCCGGTTGCCGAGCAGCGTGTCGCGGCCGAAGCCGTCGGCGCCGTCGTTGCCGAACACGCCCTGCGGCGCGAACGGGTAGCCGTAGCCGGGCATGCCGCCTGGGGGCATCGCGCCGGGCGGGTAGCCGGGAGGTGCCCCGGGCGGGAAGCCGCCGGGCTGGAAGCCGGGGGGCGCTCCGGCGGGGACGCCGGGCGGGAAGCCGCCGGGTTGCGATCCGGGCGGGTAGCCACCGGGCGGGAAGCCTCCGGGTTGCATGGTGTCCTCCCTCAGCCGCGCAACGAGAAGAACGGGCGGTGGTCCTCGCTCGGCTGCACCAGCACGAAGCCCTGCCCCTTGAACTGCAGCTGGAACTGCTCGCCGGTGTCGCGTCCGACCATCTTCCCGGCCAGGCTGCCGGTCTTCTTGAGCTTGGTCTCGAGCCCGAGCGTGTAGGCCACGAGGGCGTCGGTGTCGACGGCGGTCGGGGCCTCGGCGCAGTCGAGCGCCATCGGCACGCCCTTGGTCGACAGCGCCACCCACCCGCTGCCCTTGATCGTGACGTTGTACATGCCGCCGCCGGAGAACATCTTCAGCCCCTCCTGGCGCTGGATGTTCCATTCGAGGTGGGCGTCGAAGGCGAGCACGTTGCGCGAGTTGACCGAGATCCCCTCGTTCGCGAGCTGGATGACGATCACCTCGTTGCCGTAGTCGGCGAGGTAGAGCACGCCCTGCCCGCTCACCTGCATGATGTGCATGTACTCGCCGGTGCGGAACTGCTTGAACATCTGTCGGAAGCCGGGCGGGTCGGGCACCATGTCGAGCAGTCCCTCGATCGCCACCATCGACCCGGCCTTGGCGATGCAGTCCCAGCCGGGCTGCATCAGCACCTTGCACATCTTGGTGCCGTGGTTCGACATGCGGTCGGTGATCTGGGTGGGCAGGTTGTCCCGCAGCAGCGCGCCGTCCATCGGTTGCTCCTCAGACCTCGAACGGTTCGACGACGACGAAGTGCTGGCCCTGCATCGCCATGAACTGCATGTTGTACGTCTCGCCGGACGTCCCGGTGAAGTACGTGCGCGCCACCCGCACCTGCGAGGTGATGCTGACGCGCTGCCCGGCCGACCACGCCACCACCGCGTTGATGTCGGCGTACGTCGGCCCCTGCACGGGCAGGGTCAGCGGCGGGCCTTGCGACATGACGACGACGGTGCCGTTGCCGCTGATCTCGAAGAAGTAGAAGCCGCCGCCGGGCAGGCCCGCGCTCTCCATGCGGCGGATCTGGAAGTCGAGCGTCGTGTCGAGCGCCAGCACGTTGTCGGACGCGACGCAGATGGTGCGGCCGTTGAGGTCGACGATGTGCAGGTCGTGCTTCTCGTTGGCCAGGAACACCTCGCCCTGACCCTTGCAGGTCATCAGCTTCAGCCGCTGCCCGGTGATCTGGTGCTCGAACATGTCCTTGAGGTTGCCCGGGCCCTTGAAGCCGAAGTCGATGTCGCCCTGGTAGGCCACCATCGCCCCACGCTTGGCCCAGCACTCGGCGCCGAGCGTGACCTTGACGAGGTACTCGCTCTGCTGCGTCCAGCGACCGGTGGTCGGCTTCTCCTTGTACTTGGTCAGCGTGACCATGGCGCCGGGCGGTGTCGGACGCGACTGGCTCGGTGCGTCCGGGTTGAACGGTGCTGCTCCCCCACCCGCGGGTGCCCCGGCTGCGGGCTGCTGCGGCGGTATGCCCTGCGGCGGCTGCAACGGCTGTTGTGGCTGGCCAGGTGGTTGCAACGGCGGTTGCAACGGCGGTTGCATCGGGGGTTGCAACGGCTGTGGAGGCGCCTGCGGCGGGTACTGCGGTGCCGCCGGCGGCGCGGCGGGCGGCATCGCGGCGGCGGGCGGCGGTGCGAACGCCGGCGCTGGGGCGGGCGGCGGCGCGAACCCGGGGGCCGGCGCGGCAGCCGCGGGCGGCGGTGCGGACCCGGGCGCTGCGGCCGGCGCTGCCGGCGCGGCGGGCGGCGGTGCGAAGCCCGGCGCTGCGGTGGGCGCGGGAGGAGCCTCGGGCTCGTCGTCGACCGTGCCGCCGTACGACCGCACCAGCGCGCCGAGGCCGCCGGCGAACCCCTGCCCCTCGGCCGAGACCCGCCAGACGCCGCTCTTGCGGTAGACGTTGCCGATGATGATGGCGCGCTCGCTGGTGAAGTCGGCCCCGGTGAAGGGGTAGCGCAGCACCTCCTCGCCGCCGGCGACGATGCGCAGGTAGCCCTGGCCGATGTCCTTCGCGGTGCCGGTGCCCTCGTTCGCCGCGCAGAACGACAGCGTGGCGATGCCGTCGGGCACCTTGTCGAGCGTGGCCCGGAACGACTCGGTGTCGCCGGACTGCGCGCCGAGCTTGCTGATCGACCCCTCGGGCGACTCGGGCTGGTTGAAGAAGATCATGTACCGGTCGTCGCTGAGCTTGCCGTCCGCGTCCAGGCCGAAACAGATGATGTCCCACCCGGCGCCGGGCTCGAGCTGGATCCCGACGTAGAGGTCGGTGCCGCTCGTGACGTTCGACAGCGGGCTCTTCTGCCCGCGCGAGAACACCGTGCTCACGCCGCCGCTCCTCGGTTGGACTGGTCGACCCTCGGGCCGCCCAGCCTAGGGGCAGCACCGCCGCCCGAACAGAGCCTCGCCGCGTCCGCGCTGATACACGCCGCCTCCGCCATCTCGTGACGGATCAAGCACCGAGTGACGGATCTCGGATCCGGTGACGGCGAAAAGTGCCGTCACCGATTGCGAGATCCGTCAGCAGATCCGAAATACGTCACGAGAGGCGCTCGGACGCAGGCGGCCCGCCGGCCGTCGCAGGCTCAGCCCGCGGCAGCGGCGGCGAGGCGCTCGCCGATCTCGCCGGTCGAGCCGGGCGCCTTCGGGTCGCGCGAGGCGAGGTCGGACGCGACGGCGCGCTCGACCTTCGCCGCGGCCTCGGCCTGGCCGACGTGCTCGAGCAGCATCGCCACCGACAGCACCGCGGCGGTCGGGTCGGCCTTGCCCTGGCCGGCGATGTCCGGGGCCGAGCCGTGCACCGGTTCGAACATCGACGGGTTGGTGTGCGAGGGGTCGACGTTGCCGCTGGCGGCGAGGCCGATGCCGCCGGCAACCGCGGCGGCGAGGTCGGTGATGATGTCGCCGAAGAGGTTGTCGGTGACGATGACGTCGTAGCGACCGGGGTCGGTGACGAGGTAGATCGTCGCGGCGTCGACGTGGTTGTAGGCGACCGTGACGTCGGGGAACTCGGCCGACACCGCCTGCACGGTGCGGAACCACAGGTCACCCGCGTAGACGAGCACGTTGTTCTTGTGCACCAGCGTCAGGTGCTTGCGCGGCCGGGCCTGGGCGCGGGCGAACGCGGCACGCACGACCCGCTCGACGCCGAAGGCGGTGTTCACGCTGACCTCGGTGGCCACCTCGGCGGGCGTGCCCGTGCGCAGCACGCCCCCGTTGCCGGTGTAAGGGCCCTCTGTGCCCTCACGGTAGACGACGGAGTCGATCGACGGGTCCCCCGCCAGCGGCGTCGCGACGCCCGGGTAGAGCTTGGCCGGGCGCAGGTTCACGTAGTGGTCGAGTTCGAAGCGCAGCCGCAGCAGCAGTCCGCGCTCGAGCACGCCCGACGGGACGGACGGGTCGCCGACGGCACCGAGCAGGATCGCGTCGTGGCCGCGCAGCTCGTCGAGCACCGAGTCCGGCAGCGTCTCGCCGGTGCGGTGCCAGCGCGCCGCGCCCAGGTCGTAGTGGGTGGCGTCGATGTCCGGGCTGACCGCCTGCAGCACGCGCAGGGCCTGCTCGGTGACCTCGATGCCGATACCGTCGCCGGGGATGACCGCAAGCTTCACGAGCAGTCAGCCTAGTCGACGGTCCCAGCCGGTGAGCCGACCGTCTCGCCCTGCGGGACGAACGACACCGTGCGGCCGAGCGGCGTCAGCACCACCGGCAGGACGGCGAGCAGCCCGACGGAGGCCGCGAGCAGCAGGGTCGGACGCACGCCGATGCCGGCGCCGAGCACGCCACCCAGCACCCCGCCGACCGGCAGCACGCCCGAGACGACGAACCGGATGCTGGCGTTCATGCGACCGAGCAGGCGTGGCGGGCAGACCCCCTGGCGGAACGAGATCTGCACGATGTTGTAGACCACCGCCGCCGCCCACCCGACGAGGTCGGCGGCCGCGAGCAGACCGAGCGTCCAGTCCCGCTGCACGAACGGTGCGACGAAGGCCATGGGCGCCGACACCAGCACCGCAGCCAGGATGGTCGGTCCCTGCCCGAGCCGCGCGGCGATGCGGTCGGCCAGCACGGCACCGAGCACCCCGCCCACCGCCGACACCGAGGCGAGCAGCCCGATCACACCGGGCGCGAGATGCAGCACCCTGGCCAGCAGCACGATCTGCACGGCACCGAAGATCGCCGCCGACAGGTTGAACAACGCCGTGCACGCGACGATCGCGCGCAGCAGGCGGTGCTGCGTGACGAACCGCAGGCCCTCGGCGATCTCGCGGCCGAGGTGCCGGTCGGGCGCGCGCGGCGGCCGTGGGGGCCGGGTGCGGATGCGGCTCACCCAGGCGGCCGACCACAGGAAGCTCAGCGCGTCGAGCAGCACCGCGTACGGCGCACCGAGCAGCTGCACGAGGCCTCCGGACGCGGCCGGCCCGGCGAGCTGCGCCACCGACTCACTGGCCTGCAGCCGGGCGTTGCCCTCGACGAGCTGCTCGGACGCGACGAGCTGCGGGAGGTAGGACTGGTAGGCGACGTCGAAGAAGACCGTCGAGGCCCCGCTGACCAGGGCGACGACATCGAGCTGCGCGATGCTCAGCACACCTACGGCGTGGGCGATCGGGACCGACGCGAGCGCGACCGCTCGCAGCAGGTCGTTGACGACGAGCACCCAGCGGGCACGCATGCGGTCCACCCAGGCGCCCGCCGGAAGGCCGAGCACCAGGAAGGCGAGCGTGCCGAAGGCGGTGAGCAGCCCGACCTGGAACGTCGAGGCGTGCAGCACGAGCACCGCCACCAGCGGCAGCGCGAGCGCGGTGACGGCCGAGCCGAACTGGCTCACAGTCTCGCCGACCCAGAGCCGACGGAAGTCGGCGTGCCGCCACAGATTCACGCGATCATGCTGGCACCCGCGTCCGAACCAACGGGCTCAGGACGCGCGGCTCTCGCGCGGTCCCTCCTCCTCGACGAGGTCGTCGGGGTCGGCGGGCGGGAGCGGGCGCAGCTTCATCCAGGCCAGCATCAGCAGGCCGACGACGAGCATGCCGATGCCCGTCCAGAGGTTGAGCCGGATGCCCGCCGCCTTGTGGATCGCCGCCGACGAGTCGGCGAACCCCTTGATGGTCAGGATCACGCCGTAGAGGGTCAGCAGGCCGCCCACGATGAGGCGGATGTCGAAGAGCTTCGAGATGCGCGAGGCGTCCGGGGTGTCGCTGTCGGTGCGCTTGGTGTCGGCCATGTCCGTTCCCCTCTCAGGCGAAGATCACGTTGAGGACGACGCCGATGGCGAGGGCGCCACCGCCGAGCAGCACGGGCCGCTCCCACCAGGTCGGCTTCGGCCCCCGTTCCTTCGCCCGCTGCTTGCGGCTGTAGACGATGTCGCCGAGCGAGTCCGGGTCCGGACGCGGCGTCACTGCGGTGACCGCAAGGGTGACGATCAGGTCGACCACGAAGGCGATGCCTGCCTGGATGAACGTCGCGTAGATCGCGGTGCTGACCGTGACGACCTTGGTCTGGAACAGCAGGAAGGTGACCGCGCCGGCGACCACGCCGCTCAGCAGGCCCCAGAAGCCGCCCCACGCCGAGGTCTTGCGCCAGAACATGCCGAGGATGAACGTCGCGAAGATCGGCGCGTTGAAGATGCTGAACAGCGACTGCAGGTAGGTCATGATGTTGTTGAAGTGCGACGCCAGGATCGCCGTGAACACCGCGATGACGATGCCGCCGACGGTCACCAGCCGCCCGGCGTTGAGGTAGTACCGGTCGCTCCTGTTCTTGGCCAGGTACGGCTCCATGAGGTCGTAGGTGACGACCGTGTTGAGCGAGCTGACGTTGGCGGCGACACCGGCCATGAACGAGGCGAACAGGCCGGTGATGGCGATGCCGAGCACGCCGGACGGCAGCAGCTTGCCCATCCGCGCGGGGATCGCGTCGTTGTAGGTGAGGCCGCTGCTGCCCTGCCCGAAGTCCTTGAACGTCACGAGCGCGACCAGGCCGGGGATCACGGTGACCGCCGGGATGAACAGCTTCGGGTAGGCGGCGATGAGCGGCGTGCGGCGTCCGGCCGACTCGTCCTTCGCCGACAGGGCGCGCTGCACCTCGGCGAAGTTCGTCGTCCAGTAGCCGAACGACAGCACGAAGCCCAGGCCGAGCACGATGCCGATCCAGTTCGAGCCGATCGGGTTCACCTGGTCGGCGCCGACGCTCGTGCCCTTCCAGGCGTGCAGGCCGTTGTCGCCGAGCATCGACTTCGTGATCCTGTGGCCGAGGTCGCCGAAGCCGCCGACGTTCTTGACCGCGGCGATGGTGAGCGGGATGAGCCCGGCGAGGATGACGAAGAACTGCAGCACCTCGCCGTAGATCGCGCTCGAGAGGCCGCCCGCGCCGATGTAGGCGAGCACGAAGGCGGCCGAGACGACGATGCCGAGGTAGAGGTTGAGGCCGAGCAGGCTCTTCAGCACGATCGCGAGCGCGAACAGGTTCACGCCGGCGATGAGCACGGCGCTGAGCGCGAAGACGACGGCGTTCAGCACGTGCGTCGAGTCGTTGTACCGGACGCGCAGGAACTCCGGCACCGACCGGACCTTCGAGCGGAAGTAGAACGGCATCATCACGACGCCGAGGAAGACCATCGCCGGCACGGCGCCGACCCAGTAGTAGTGCACCGTCGCGACGCCGTACTGCGCGCCGTTGGCCGCCATGCCGAGGATCTCGGTGGCGCCGAGGTTGGCGCTGACGAACGCGAGCCCGGTCACCCACGCCGGCAGTGAGCGACCTGCCAACAGGAAGTCGGCGCTCGTACCGACCGAGCGGCGGGCGGCGACGCCGATGCCGAGCACCGCGACGAAGTAGATGACGAGCAGGACGATGTCGAGGGCCGACGGGTGCAACCGCAGCATCGAGGTCTCCGTTCCGGTGACCCACCGGCTGGTTGCCGAGTCACCCGAAGGGAGTTGTTACCGCGCTGCAAACATTCCCAAACCTCATATTTGCCCCAGGACGACGCCGGCCCGCGTCCGTCGTCGGACGCGGGCCGGTGTCGGCGATGCGGTGGGTCAGCGGGCGGCGCTGCCCTCGACGTAGTCGTCGTCGTTCTTCACCCACGACATGAGGCCGCGGAGCTTGCGTCCGGTCTCCTCGATCGGGTGCGCGGCGCCCTTGGCCCGCAGCTCGAGGAACTCCGGCGCGCCGGCGTCCTGGTCGGCGATGAAGCGGCTGGCGAAGGTGCCGTCCTGGATGTCGCGCAGCACGGCCTGCATGTTCTGCTTCACGTGCGGGTCGATGACGCGCGGGCCCGAGATGTAGTCGCCGTACTCGGCGGTGTCGCTGACCGACCAGCGCTGCTTGGCGATGCCGCCCTCGTACATCAGGTCGACGATGAGCTTGAGCTCGTGCAGGCACTCGAAGTAGGCGACCTCGGGGGCGTAGCCCGCCTCGGTGAGCACCTCGAAGCCGTACATGACCAGCTGCGACGCGCCGCCGCAGAGCACGGCCTGCTCGCCGAACAGGTCGGTCTCGGTCTCTTCGGTGAAGGTCGTCTTGATCGCGCCGGCGCGGGTGCCGCCGATGCCCTTGGCGTAGCTCAGCGCGAGCTGGAAGGCGTTGCCGCTCGCGTCCTGCTCGACGGCGACGAGCACGGGCACGCCCTTGCCGTCGACGAACTGGCGGCGGACGAGGTGGCCCGGGCCCTTCGGGGCGACCATGGCGACGTCGACGTTCGCCGGCGGCTTGATGGAGCCGTAACGGATGTTGAAGCCGTGCCCGAAGAAGATCGCGTCGCCGTCCTTGAGGTTCGGCTCGATCGACTCGGCGTACAACGCGCGTTGAGCCGGGTCGGGCGCGAGGATCATGATGAGGTCGGCCTCCTGGGCCGCCTGGGCCGGCGTGACCACGCGCAGCCCCTCGTCCTCGGCCTTCGCGCGGCTCTTCGAGCCCTCGGGCAGGCCGACGCGCACGTCGACACCCGAGTCGCGCAGCGACAGCGCGTGCGCGTGCCCCTGGCTGCCGTACCCGATCACGGCGACCTTGCGGCCCTGCACGATCGAGATGTCGGCGTCGTCGTCGTAGAAGATCTCCACTGCCACTTGCGTGTTCCTTCGTTCCGGCGCTGCGGGCAGCGCGTGATCAGGCGCTGCGCTCGACCGAGCGCAGGGCGGCTTGCGTCATCGAACGGGGGCCGCGACCGAGCGCGACCGTACCCGACTGCACCATCTCGCGGATGCCGTAGGGCTCCAGCATCTTCAGCAGGGCCTCGAGCTTGTCCGGACGCCCGGTGAGCTCGACGGTGAGCGCCTCCGGCCCGACGTCCGCGACCTTGGCCTTGAACAGCTCGACGATCTGCAGCACGTCGCGGCGGGTGGCCTCGTCGGCGCGCACCTTGACCAGCAGCAGTTCGCGCTGCACGGCCTGCCTCTCCTCGAGCTCGACGATCTTGAGCACGTTGATCAGCTTGTTGAGCTGCTTGGTGACCTGCTCGAGCGCGGTCGTCTCGGCCACGCTCACCACGATCGTGATGCGGGAGATCTCGGCGTGCTCGGTCGGCCCGACCGCGAGCGAGTCGATGTTGAAGCCGCGGCGGCTGAACAGGCCCGCGACGCGGACCAGGACACCGGGCTTGTTCTCGACCAGCACCGACAGCGTGTGCGTCGACATTATTCGTTGTCCTCCCACACCGGACGGATGTCACGGGCCGCCTGGATGTCGTCGTTGCTGGCGCCCGCCGCGACCATCGGCCACACCATGGCGTCCTTGCCGACGGTGAAGTCGACGACCACCGGCGCGTCGTTGATCGACATCGCCTTCTCGATCGTCGCGTCCACCGACGCCTTGTCCTCGCAGCGCAGGCCCACGCAGCCGAGCGCGTCGGCGAGCTTCACGAAGTCGGGGATGCGGTGCTTGTGCGTGCCCAGCTCGGTGTTGCTGTAGCGCTCGTCGTAGAACAGCGTCTGCCACTGGCGCACCATGCCGAGGTTGCCGTTGTTGATCACGGCGACCTTGATCGGGATGCCCTCGATCGCACAGGTGGCGAGCTCCTGGTTGGTCATCTGGAAGCAGCCGTCGCCGTCGATGGCCCACACCAGCTTGTCGGGGCAGCCGACCTTCGCACCCATGGCCGCGGGCACCGAGTAGCCCATCGTGCCGGCTCCACCGCTGTTGAGCCAGGTGTAGGGGTTCTCGTACTGGATGAACTGCGCGGCCCACATCTGGTGCTGGCCCACGCCCGCGGCGAAGATCGTTTCGGGTCCGGCGATCTTGCCGAGCCGCTCGATCACGTACTGCGGCGCCAGCGTGCCGTCGGCCGGCTCGTCGTAGCCGAGCGGGTAGGTCTCGCGCCACTGGTCGACCTGCCGCCACCAGCCGGTGAGGTCGGCACGGTGGCCCGCGGCGAACTCGGCCTCGAGCGCCGGGATCAGCTCGACCAGCACCTCGCGCACGTCGCCCACGATCGGGACGTCGGCGGCTCGGTTCTTGCCGATCTCGGCCGGGTCGATGTCGGCGTGGATGATCGCGGCGTTCGGCGCGAACGTGTCGAGCTTGCCGGTGACGCGGTCGTCGAAGCGGGTGCCGAGCGCGATGAGCAGGTCGGCCTTCTGCAGCGCGGTCACCGCGGACACCGAGCCGTGCATGCCGGGCATGCCCAGGTGCTGCCGGTGGCTGTCGGGGAAGGCGCCGCGGGCCATCAGCGTGGTGACGACCGGGATGCCGGACAGCTCGGCCAGGCGCCGCAGCTCGGCGGTGGCGCGTCCCTTGAGCACGCCGCCGCCGACGTACAGCACCGGACGACGCGAGCCCGCGATGAGCTTGGCGGCCTCGCGGATCTGCTTGCCGTGCGGGCGGGTCACCGGCCGGTAGCCCGGCAGGTCGAGCTTCGGCGGCCAGCTGAACGAGGTCAGCTCCTGCAGCACGTCCTTCGGCAGGTCGACGAGCACCGGCCCCGGTCGCCCGGTGGCGGCGAGGTGGAAGGCCTCGGCGATCGCCTGAGGGATGTCGTCCGCGTGCTGGACGAGGAAGTTGTGCTTGGTGATGGGCAGCGTGATGCCGCTGATGTCGGCTTCCTGGAACGCGTCCGTGCCGATCATCGGACGCCCCACCTGGCCGGTGATCGCGACCATCGGGACGCTGTCCATGTAGGCGTCGGCGATGGGCGTCACCAGGTTCGTGGCGCCCGGGCCGGACGTCGCCATGCAGACACCGACCTTGCCGGTGGCCTGGGCGTACCCCTCGGCCGCATGGCCGGCCCCCTGCTCGTGCCGCACGAGGATGTGCCGTACGAGCGTCGAGTCGTACAGGGGGTCGTAGGCCGGCAGGATCGCCCCGCCCGGGATGCCGAAGACGACATCCGCACCCACGTGCTCCAGCGACCGCACCAGCGACTGCGCGCCGGTGATTCCCGACTCGGTCATGCTCTTTCGCCCTTCTGACCCGCCTCGTCGACGCAACAAAAAACCCCTCGTGCCGATGCACGAAGGGTCAGCGCGTCGCGAGGTCCGAAAACCTTACGCGACGCGCTCGAGAACGAGTACGAGCTTGCGCACGCGCCGACCCTATCGCGCCGGGGCCGCGCTCGCCAAACCGCGGTCGGCCGGTCGCGCCGAAAGGCTGGACGATCACCCGATGGTGATGTAAGGTCTCTGTTAGTTCCGCCGACCCCGGGGGGTCGCGTCACGGAAGACGTCGCGGAGCGAGGGGGA
>NZ_JBQCEE010000024.1:0-2818 GCF_051960575.1 Jatrophihabitans sp. | reverse complement strand
GTCGTCGTCTCCCCCCCCCCCCACCGCGCCGCGTTCGACCAGGACCGCGCCCACCTGCGCGCCGGCCTCGTGGCGGGGCGTCCGGCGGTGGGGGCGTGGCGGCGGGGGCTCGGCCGCGCCGGGGGCGGCGCCGACGGTGTCCTGACGTCCTACCGCGAGGCGGGTGAGGCGGTCGCGGTGGCGGCCACCCTGCAGTGGCCCGAGCCGGTGGTCGCCGCGAGCGACCTGCTCGTGTACCGCGTCCTGCTGCAGAACCGGGCCGCGCTCGCCGATGTCGTCGCCGGCGGAGTCGGCGGCCTCGCGAGCGCCCGCGGCGGTGCCGCACCGCTGGTCGAGACCCTCGCCGCCTGGTTCGACACCGGCAACAACCTCGCCGCCACCGCCCGCGCGCTGCACCTCTCGGTGCGGGCCGTGGCCTACCGCCTGCAGCGGGTGCGCGAGCTGACCGGACTCGACCCCGACTCCCCCGCCGACCGCTTCACCCTGCAGGTGGCCGTGCTCGGACAGCGGCTGCTGAGTCGGGCCACAGACGACACCCAGCCACGCCAGCCGTCTGCCTGAATCCGGCAACGAACGGCGGTGGAAGACGGCCGGACATCGCTCCTGCCTGCCCGACCCCAGCACCGAAGACTGGACGCAACGGGCCGATCCGGCCCGCGACCCACATCGTCGGGCTGTGAAGGAGCCATCGTGGACGTCCCCCTCTGGGCCTGGGCCGGTTTCGGCGCCCTGGTGGTGATCATGCTCGCCGTCGACCTGCTCGCCCACCGCGGCGCACACGTCATCAGGTTCCGCGAGGCGGCGTGGTGGAGCGTGGCGTGGGTCGGGCTGGCCCTCGTCTTCGCCCTCGTCGTGGGCCTCACGCTCGGCCGGGACGCCGGCGTCGAGTTCACCACCGCGTGGCTGCTCGAGAAGAGCCTGTCGGTCGACAACCTGTTCGTCTTCGCGCTGATCTTCGGGTACTTCAAGGTGCCGCGCGCCTACCAGCACCGCGTGTTGTTCCTCGGCGTGCTCGGCGCGCTGGTGTTCCGCGGCGTGATGCTCGCGGCCGGTGTCGCGGTGGTCAGCCGCTTCACCGCCGTGCTGTTCGTCTTCGCCGCGATCCTGCTGTACAGCGCGTGGAAGCTCACCCGCGACGAGGACGAGAGCTACGACCCGGGCCGCAGCCTGGCGCTGCGCCTGCTGCGCAAGGTGATCCCGGTGCGCGACGAGTACGCCGGCACGAGGTTCGTCGTCCGCGAGGCGGGCAAGCGCGTCGCCACGCCGCTGCTCGCCGTCGTCGTGGCCGTCGAGGCCGCCGACCTCGTCTTCGCCGTCGACAGCGTGCCGGCGGTGCTCGCCGTCAGCGACGACGCGTTCATCGTCTACACGAGCAACGCCTTCGCGATACTGGGCCTGCGGGCGCTGTACTTCCTGCTCGCCGGCCTGCTCGAGCGGTTCCACCTGCTCGCCAAGGGGCTGGCGGTCGTCCTCGGCTTCATCGGCGTCAAGCTGGTGCTGCAGGCGAGCCACAAGCTCATCGACCCGGCCGTGCCGGAGATCCCGTCGCTGGTCAGCCTGGCCGTCATCGTCACGGTGCTCGCCGCGTCGATCGTGCTCGGCCTCCGCCGGCCGGCCCCGGAGCCGCACGACACGCCCGCGGACGGGCTGCCGGCTCAGGACAGCGCGGCGAGCCTGGACGCGAGGAACGAGCGCTCGACCGCGTTCTCGGTGAGCAGCAACGCCTCCTCGTAGGCGAGCCGCGCGTCGTCCCGCCGCCCGAGCCGATCGAGGCGGTCGGCCCGGGCGGCGGGCAGGTAGGGGTAGGTCGACAGCTGTGGCTCGGCGGCGAGCCGGTCGAGCGCGGCCAGGCCCGCCGCCGGTCCCTCGGCGAATCCCACCGCGATGGCCCGGTTCAGCGCCACGACGGGCAACGGCCACACGGTCACGAGCACGTCGTAGAGGCCGACGATCTCGCGCCAGTCGGTCGCGTCCCACGATGGCGACTCGGCGTGCACCGCGGCGATCGCGGCCTGCAGCGCGTACCGGCTCGGCGGCCGGGCCCGCAACGCCTCCCGCACGAGCGCGACGCCCTCGGCGATGCGGTCGCGGTGCCACCGGCTGCGATCCTGGTGCTCGAGCCGGACGAGCGCGCCGGTGGCGTCGGTGCGGGTGTCGCGGCGCGCGTCGGTGAGCAACAGCAGGGCGAGCAGTCCGGCGACGTCGGCCGCGCCCGGCAGCAGCTCGCGCAGCAGCCGGGCGAGCTGCAGGGCCCGCTCGACGAGGTCGGCGCGCACGAGGTCCTCGCCAACGGGCGCGGTGTGGCCGGTCGTGAACAGCAGGTGCACGACGTCGAGCACCGACCCGACCCGCTCGGGCAGCTGCTCGGCCGACGGCACGCGGTAGGGGATGCGGGCAGTCGCGATCTTCTTCTTGGCCCGGGTGATGCGGGCGGCCATCGTCGGCTCGCTCACCAGGAAGGCGTGGGCCACCTCGGCGGTGGTGAGGCCGCAGAGCAGCCGCAGCGTCAGGGCCACCCGCGCCTCGGGCGGCAGCGCGGGGTGACAGCAGGTGAAGACGAGTTCGAGCCGGTGGTCGGGGATGGCCGACGGGTCGTCGTCCGGCCCGACCGTCCCGTCCATCACCAGTTCGGGCAGCGCCCGCTGGAACAGGGCGTCGCGGCGCAGCAGGTCGAGCGCGCGCCGACGGGCCGTCGTGGTCAGCCACGCGCCCGGCCGGGCCGGGATGCCGGAGGCGGGCCAGGTGGCGAGGGCCTTGGCGTACGCGTCCTGCACGCACTCCTCGGCCAGGTCGAGGTCGCGCGTGACGCGCACCGTCG
>NZ_JBQCEE010000023.1:0-3029 GCF_051960575.1 Jatrophihabitans sp. | reverse complement strand
CGTACTCGCCGTGCTCGTCGAGGTCGTCGCGCAGCTCGGCCAGCAGGTCGTCGAGCACGGCGCGGGCGGGCAGCAGCACCGAGCGGGTGGGGCTCCAGAGCCGTTCGCCGATGCCGTAGCGCGCCGCGCGCCAGCGGGCGGCGCGCAGCACGGCATCGGGCACGTCGCGCGCCGGACGACCCGCCTCGACCTGCGCCCACATCGTGCGCACCAGCGAGCGGGCGAGGCCGGCGAGCAGCACCGCGTCGTCGACCTCCGGGCAGACGTCGGCGATGCGGAACTCGAGCGTCGGCCACCGCAACGACGGGCGCAGCTCCCACAGCAGCGTGCTGGCGTCGTCGATCAGCCCGACCGCGGCGAGCTGGGCGACGGTGTCGACGTAGTGCTGGGCGTCGCGCAGGGCGGGCGGCGGCCCGCCCTGCGGCCACAGGTCGAGCCACGCCAGGCGGAAGCTGCCGTACCCGGTGTCACCGCCCTCGTGCAGCGGCGAGCTGCCGGTGAGTGCGGCCAGTGTGGGCAGGTACGCCCGCGCCCGCGACATGATCGCGACGGCCGCCCCGAGATCCGGCACGCCGACGTGCACGTGCAGGCCGGTGAGGTTGAACTGCCGCACGATCGACCCGAACCGCTCGACGAGCCGCTCGTAGCGGGGGCGGGGCATCACCTCGATGTCGCTCAGCGGGGCGAACGGGTGGGTGCTCGTCGCCAGGATCGTCGCGCCCTGGTCGGCCGCGGCCTTCGCGGCGGTGCGCCGCGCCGCGATGATCGCCTCGCGCGTCTCGTCCAGGGTGGTGCAGACGGGCGTCACCGCCTCGAGCTGGCTGGTGAGCATCTCGGCGCGCAGGCCGGGCGGTTCGCCCTCGCCGAGCAGGTCGGGTCGGTGCTGCAGCGCGAGGGTGACGGGGTCGACGAGGTGGTACTCCTCCTCGACGCCGAGCGTCGAGCCGATCGGCGCGGTCACAGGCCAGCGATACCCGCTGCGCCGACCCTTGGAAACGACAGGAACGACAGGAACGACGGAGGCCGAGGGAACCACCGCGAACCGGGCGGGTCAGTAGCCTCGGACGCAGACGAGGGGACGGAGGGTCGGGCCGGTGGTGAGCCGAGCGATGCGCCGCCGGTTGCGGATCAGCGTCCGACTCATGCTCTCGTGGCGGCCGAGCGGGCAGGCGCTCATCGACCTGGTGCGGGCCGTCGCGACGAGCTTCGTCGCCCTCGGGATCACGCTCTACGTGGTGCCGGGTCGGCAGTCGAGCGGCCCGCTGTCGGTGTTCGTGCTCGTCGTGACCGTGCTCGGCATCGGTGTGCTGCTGCGCCCGGTGCTGCTCGGCCTCACCACGCTGCTCGGCCCCTTCGGGCTGCTGATCGTCGGCGTGCTCGCGCAGGGCTCCATCCTGGCCGTCGCGCTCAGCATCGACCCGCGCGTGCACGTGTCGACGCTGCCCCGCATCTTCGCGATCTCGTGGATCGCGGCGAGCATCGCGGCGGTCGTGAACTGGCTGCTCGACGCGGGCACGCAGGACGCCTTCCTCGCCCACCTGCTCGGCCGGGTGGTGCGCATCGCCCACGCCTACGAGCCGGAGACGCCGGCCGGCCAGGCCGGGCTGCTCGTCGTGCAGCTCGACGGTGTCGGACGCGGTCTGCTGCGGCAGGCGGTCGTCGCGGGCGCCGTGCCGACGCTGTCGCGGTGGCTGCGCGAGGGCAGCCACCGGGGGTACGGCTGGCACACCGGCCTGCCGGCCACCACGCCGGCCGGCCAGGCGGTGCTGCTGCACGGAGCGACCTCGGCCATCCCGTCGTTCCGCTGGTACGAGAAGGACGCGCAGCGCCTCGTCGTCGCCAACCACGCCGCCGACGCGAAGCTGATCGAGCAGCGCCTCTCGACGGGCCGCGGCCTGCTCGCCGACGGCGGGGTCAGCGTCTCGAACTTGTTCTCCGGCGACGCGCCGACCCGCATCCTGACGATGAGCGACGCGCAGCTGCCGGACCGCCACGCGCACGGCCTGGCCGCCTTCGCCACGACGTCGGTCGGGTTCGTCCGCACCGTCGTCGTCTTCGTCGGCAAGGTCGTGCTCGAGCTCTACCAGGCGCGCCGGCAGCGGCGGCGCGACGTGCGGCCGCGCGTGCGACGCGGCGGTGTCTTCGCGCTGCTGCGCGGCGTGACGGCCGGCCTGCTGCACGACCTCAACGTCACCATCGTCGCCGAGCAGATGGCCCGTGGCGCCCCGGTGATCTTCGTCGACTTCGTCGACTACGACGAGATCGCGCACCATGCGGGCCCGAGCCGGCCGGAGGCGATCCGCGCCCTCGACGACCTCGACCGGGTGCTGCGGTTCTTCGAGGACGTCGCGGCCGAGACGAACCGCCGGTACGAGATCGTGGTCGTGAGCGATCACGGCCAGGCGCAGGGCGAGCCGTTCGCGGGGCTCACCGGACGCACCCTCGACGAGGTCGTCGCCGAGCTCACCGAGCAGCCCGCGCTCGCCACCGCCACGCGGCGCGACGACTCCGAGGAGCCGTGGGGGCCGGTGAACCTGCTCCTCACCAGTGCGGCGCGGTCGCGTCGGCGCGGTGTCGGCGCGCTGGCGCGGCGCCGTTCCGACCAGCCCGGCCCGCGCGAGGAACTGGTGGTGTCGCACCGCCGTCGCACGGGCGACGGCGCCGCCAGACCGGGGGACGCGCCGGTGGTCGCGGCGTCCGGCAGCCTGGCGCACATCTACCTGCCCGACCTGGCCGGACGCGCCACGCTCGAGCAGGTCGACGAGCGCTACCCGCGGCTCGTGCCCGGGCTGCGCCGGCACCTCGGCATCGGGCTCGTCGTCGCCCGCTCGGCGACCGGCCTGCGGGTGCTCGGACGCGACGGGTGGCGCGAGTTCGACGACGCCGGCGCGGTGCGGGCGGGGGAGGGTGCGGACCCGGTGGCCGGCTACGGCCCGTGCGCCGTGGGCCACCAGGAAGGGCGCCACCACCCCCCCCCCAAACGCGACAAGGTTGTGGACCGGCGCGTAGAACCCGCCACCCACCATGTG
>NZ_JBQCEE010000022.1:0-2374 GCF_051960575.1 Jatrophihabitans sp. | reverse complement strand
CGGCCCCTGAGCCATACACGCCGCCGCTGCTGCGTACGCCGATCCCACCCACCCCCGACGGTCATGTCGCTGACCCAGCCGTGCCGAAAGAGCCGGTCGGCGCAACACCCGGCGCAGCAGCGGGGGCAGCGGGGGCAGCGGGCGCGCGGCCGGGTGCCCGCTCCGGACGGAGCGGGTCATGAGCGATCACGACTTGACGGGCGAGGTGGTCCGCTACGGCGGCTGGTCGAAGGACCGGCACCGCTGGCTGCTTGGCCTGTCCGGCACCGCCGTCGCGGTCCTGGCCGTCGCCGCGATCCCGATCCTGCTCGCCGCCGCCAACCACCGCTGGGCCGTCGCTGCCGCTGCCCTGGCCGCGTGGCTCGCGGTCGCGGCGATGGTGGGGTTGCCGATCCGCGGACGCTCACCGGCCAGGTGGGGCATCGACGCGGCACTGCACACCTGGGGGCGTGCGCGGGGCTGGAGCGACTGGCAATCCCGCGCCGCGGCCGGCACCGCCGACGATCTCGCCGAAGCCGACCTGCCCGGCGTCCTGGCCGGCGTGCGCGTGCACGACGGGCCACCGCTCGGCGCGCTGCTCACCCGCCCGGCGATCGTGGCCGACCACCGCGAGCAGACGTGGGCGCTCGTCGCGCGCCTGTCCCACCCCGGCATCGGCCTCGCCGGACCGGCCGCCCGGGCCCGCATGGGCGCCGGCCTCGCTGAGCTGCTCGAAGGCGCCGCCACCAGCGAACTCGCCTCGACCATCGCCCTGCACGTCCGCACCGCCCCGGAAGACGGCGCCGAACGAGCCGCCTGGCACGACCGGCATCTGCACCCCGGCGCCCCCGACCTGGTGCGCCACATCGAGTCGGAACTCGCCGCGATCGTGACCGCGGCGGCGGTACGGCACGAGCTGTTCCTGACCGTCGTCGTCCCCGAACACCGCCTGGCCCGCCCCGGCCGCGAAGCAGGCGGCGGCATCGACGGCCGCGCCCGGGTCCTGTACGGGCTGCTCGGCGAACTCGAGGCCCGCCTACTCGGTCCGGTCGGCTGCACCGCCGTCACCTGGCTCGACACCCCGACCCTGGCCGCCGCCATCCGCACCGGCTTCGCCCCCGGCGACCGCGCCGACCTCACCCACACCCACGACCAAGTACACAGCGTCGGCGAGCACGGCAGCGCGCTGCTGCCGGTCGCAGCGGCAGGTCCGACCAACGCACCGGCGGCGGCGCGACGGCACTACCGCCACGACGCCTGGGACACCGCGACGTGCACCGTGTTGCTGCCAGACAAGGGCGCCGTGCTCGGCGCCCTGGCCCCGCTGCTCGCGCCCAGCAGCAGCGGCGAACGACGCTCGGCCACCGTGTTCTTCGAGCCGATCCCGGCCCACCGCGCCGACCGGCTCGTCGGCGCCGACGCCCTGTCCGCCGATCTGGCCAACGAGGTCCGCCTCCGATCCGGGTTCCGCCTCCGGGCAGCGCACCGCCTCGACGCCTCCCGCGTCGCCAGCCAAGACCAGCGCCTCGCCGACGGCAGCGCCCTGGTCCGCGTCGCGGTCGCCGCCGCCGTGACCATCCCGTCCACCTCCTCGATCGTCGACCACGCCCGCCGCCTCGAGGCCGACATCACCAGCAGCGGCTTCGTCCCCCTGCGCCTCGACCTCGCCCAAGACAGCGGCTTCGCCGCCGCCTGCCTCCCGCTGGGCATCGGCCTTCCCCGCCGCCGGAGCACCGCATGACCACAACCCACCCACGACTGGCGAGCCTCGGTCGCCACCCCCGCCAGCGAACGCGGCCCGACGGCCATGCGCAGGGCGGGCGGGACGTCGCCCGCCTCGTCGCCGACTTCGGCCACCACCTCCCACCGCTCACGCCAGCCGCCACACCGTCCGCCGACGGCACCCCGATGCGATTCGCGGTCGGCCGGCACGGCATCGCCACCGCAGCGGCCGGCTGGTCCCCGGTCCCGGCACCGCTCGCGGTGTACCGGATGACCTCCGAACAGGTCGGGGGAGTGTGGCCGCTGATCGCCGGCGACGGCCTGCCACCGACGGGCGCGGCCATGGGCATCGACTTCCTGTCCGGCGGGGTGTTCCATGCCGACCCGATCGGGTGGACCCTGCGCGGCACCGCCGGCGTCTCCAACCCGAACATGATTTTCTTCGGGGCGCCCGGCCGCGGGAAGTCCGGCACCGTCAAGCTGTTCTGCCTGCGGATGATGGCCTACGGCTACCGCACCCTCGTGCTCGGTGACGTGAAAGACGAGTACGAGCCGCTGTGCCACGCGGTCGGGGTGCAGCCGCACGCGGTCGGGCACGGCCTGTCGACGCGGATCAACCCGCTGGATTTCGGGCCGCTGGGCCACCACTGGGCTCGGCTGCCGCGGGAGGAGG
>NZ_JBQCEE010000021.1:0-8118 GCF_051960575.1 Jatrophihabitans sp. | reverse complement strand
CCGGGTCCGGACGCGGCTGCCCGGCGTCGTCCGACCGGGATGCCCTCCCCGACCTCCGGCCCGGCCCGGGCATCAAGATCGGGTACAAGACGCCGAAGGGGGCGGCCGCTGATGCGGCCGCCCCGTGGCGGTGCTACTGGTACTGCTGGTCGCTGCTGGACGCAGCGGGGTGCTACTTGACCGAGACGGTGGCGCCGGCGCCCTCGAGGGCAGCCTTGGCCTTGTCCGCGGCCTCCTTGTTGACCTTCTCCAGGACCGGCTTCGGCGCGCCGTCGACAAGGTCCTTGGCCTCCTTGAGGCCGAGGTTCGTGAGCGTGCGCACCTCCTTGATGACCTGGATCTTCTTGTCGCCGGCCGACTCGAGGATGACGTCGAACTCGTCCTTCTCCTCGGCGGCCTCGGCGCCACCGCCACCGCCACCGCCGGCCGGGGCGGCCGCGGCGACGGCGACCGGCGCGGCGGCCGTGACGTCGAAGGTCTCCTCGAACTGCTTCACGAACTCGCTGAGCTCCAGGAGGGTCATCTCCTTGAAGGCATCGAGCAGCTCGTCGGTGCTGAGCTTCGCCATGATGGCGTCCTTTCTCGTACTGAACAGCCGGGTGAGCCGGCAGATCCGGTTGGGTTACTCCGCCGGCTCGGCGGGAGTCTCTTCGGTGCCCGCAGCGATCTCGATGGCCTCGGCCACCGGGACCTCGGCCTCCGCCGCGGTCTCACTGGGGGTGTCGGTCGCGCTGTCGGCCGGAGCGTCGGCCGAGCCGGCGGCGCCGGCGGGCTTCTTCTCCTCCAGGGCCGCCAGCAGGCGGGCCATCTGGGACAGCGGGGCCTGGAACAGGCCGGCCGCGCGGGTCGGCAATGCCTTGAGCACGCCGGCCGCCTTGGCGAGCAGCACCTCGCGCGACTCGAGGTCGGCGATCTTGGTGACCTCGTCGGCGGTGAGCGCCTTGCCCTCGAGCACGCCGCCCTTGATGATCAGCGGCGGGTTCGCGCGCGCGAAGTCGCGCAGCCCCTTGGCCGCCTCGACCGGGTCGCCCGCGATGAAGGCGATGGCCGTCGGGCCGGTGAGCAGCGACTCGTCCAGCGGGATGCCGGCCTCGGCCGCCGCCCGCTTGGTGAGCGTGTTCTTGACGATCGCGTAGTCGGTGTCGCGTCCGAGCGCCCGCCGCAGCGTGGTGAGCTGCTTGACGGACAGGCCGCGGTACTCGGTGATGACCGCCGCCGTCGAGTTGGCGAACTGGGCGGAGATGGCGGCGACCGCCGCTTCCTTCTCCTCGTTCGGCGTCTGCCGGGAATGGACGTGGGTCGTCATGTGCTACCTCCTCTCGTTGCGTTCAGGGCCGGTCGATCGGGCCCGGAGACGAGAGACGCCCCGGCGCAGGGCGCACGGGGCGGCGGCAAGCCGTACCGTCCAGCCTGCGCGGGCCGCCCCGGCGCTCCGGAGCTTTCGGTCGCATGTGCGCATGCGACGACCAGCGGTCTTCGGTGGATCGGTGACGACAGTACGCGACGGACGTCACGACAGCCAAACCGATGATCCACTCCGGACGCGACGACGCACTCAGACCGGCTGCGCCGACTGCGCCGACTGCGCCGACTGGGCCCACCACGCCGCGCCGAAGCAGACGAAGGGCGCGGGCTGGTCGGGGTCGTTCGCGGCGAGCGCGCCGGCGAGTGCGGTGGCCGAGTCGTCGCCCGCGGCCAGCCGGCGGTGGTACGCCGTCATGGTCGTCGCCGCGAGGCCGTCGGCGACCCGCGCGACACCGGCGATCACCGACCGTGTGCCCAGCCGCAGCAGCACGCTGGTCAGGCCCAGCGCCTCGTCCCCCGGACGCACGGTGGCCAGGCCGAGCTCGCAGGCCGAGAGCACCACGTGCTCGGGGGCCCGCCCGAGGTGGTCGAACTCGTGCGCGAACACCGGACCGTCGGCCATGCGCAGGCACGAGAACAGCGGGTTCTCGGTCTGGTGGGTGCCATGCGCGGCGATGTGGACGAGGTCGGCGGTGGCCATCGCCTTGGTGAGCGACTCCCCCGTCGCCTCGGTGCCGACCGTCACCGCGGCGTGCGGCCAGTGGGCGTGCACCCCGGCCACCTCGGCGACGCCGCTGCCGACGTCGGGGCCGGCGAAGGCGGCGATCTCGCGGGTGCCGCTCGGCGCCGCGGACTGCGCGGTCAGCCACCCGGTCGCGGACGAGCTGACGACCGTGGCGCGGCCGCGGCGGGACGGCAGGTCCGACCAGGGCAGCTGGCCGAGCACACCGGTGGCGCTGATGACCAGCCGGCCGTCGATCCCGAGCGCCCCCAGCAGGGTTCGGTCCAGCGCGGTCAGCGACCGGGTGTAGGACGCGTGCACGGCGACGCGCAGCGGTGCCGGCAGCCGGGGCTGGGCCAGCACGTCGAGGTCGGCCCGCACGCGGCGCACCGCCTCGAGCACGGGCGGCATCGGGCCGAGGTCGACCAGCGCGGTGGCACCGCCGCCGACCACCACCGCGTGCAGATGCCGACGCGACTGGACGAGGGAGACGAGCGTGGATCCGTCGAGCGCGGCGGCGACCTCGTCGACGTGGCAGGGCGGCCTGGTCGCGCCGCTGCCGGTGAGCGTCCAGCGGCGTTCGCTGACGATCCGTTCGAGCTCGACGCGCCGCTCGTCGAGGCGGGCGAGCGCCTGCGGGTCGAACACCGCACGCGCCGACTCGACGACCTGCCGCAGCTCCGAGAGCCGCTCGCCGAGCTCGGCGTCGTCGGGCGGCGTCACGGCGGCCGACCGCGCAGTCACCGCGCGACTGCGCTCGGCGGCGTCGAACACCTCGTGCGGACGACCGTCGCGCAGCGCGATCTCGAGGTCGAGCGCCGCGAGGCGGCGACCGTGCACGGCGGCCGCCGTCGCGAGGTCGATGCTGCCGAAGGTGCTCTGGTAGGCGGCCAGCTCGCCGAGCGCCCGGCCGATCCGGGCGCGCGCGGCGCTGCGCCGGCCGGACGCGTCGTCGACCCGTGCTTGGACGAGGTGGTGGTGCAGGCGGGCGGTGACCGGGTCACGGCGCGACGGCGTGCCGAGGTCGGCGAGCACCCTCGCGGCCGCCCCGGCCGAGCCCGCCGCCAGTTCCGCCTCCGCCGCCAGCAGCCCGGCGGTGCGCGCGGCCCCGGCGAGGCCGGCACCGTGCAGCTCGTCGCGCAGCCGCAGGGCCGGGCCGACGAGCCGCCGGCCGGGTCGTCCCGCCGCGAGGTCGCCCTGCAGCAGCACCAGCTCGGCCGCCCGTCGCGACTGGTCGTTGCCGCGGCGGCGGAACCGGTCGCGTGCCCGCGCTGCCAGGCGGCGGGCCGCCGCGACGTCGCCCTGCACGAGGGCGCACCGGGCACGTTCGAGTTCGGTCTCGCCGACATCCTGGGCCAGCCGCTCGGACCGGAACAGCTCGTGCGCCGCGAGCAGCGTCGCGTCGGCCTCCTGCAGCAGCCCGGCGTCCAGCAGCACGCGTGAGCGGTCGAGCAGCAGCACGCCGCGGGACACGTCGACGGGCAGGCGGTCGGCCTCGTCCATCAGCCGCAGCGCGCTCGGCAGGTCGCCGCGCAGGTAGTCGAGGTAGCCGAGATTGTGCAGCGCCTTCATCTCGGACGCGGCCAGCCGGCGCTCGCGCGCGAAGTCGACCGCCCGCTGCAGCAGCGGGCGGGCACCCGCGAGGTCACCGCGCATCATGCGCAGGGTGCCGAGGTTCAGCAGGACCGAGTACCGGTCGTTGTCGTTCGCCTCGTCGAGCAGCCCCAGTGCCTGCTCGAACTCGAGCGCCGCGAGGTGCCACCGGCCGGCCCGGCTGGCGATCAGCCCGGTCTGGTTGTGGGCCCGCACGAGCAGCGCCGGCGACCGCGCGGCCTCGGCGAGCCGGCGCGCCTCGCGCATCGCGTCCAGGCCGCGCTCGACCCCGCTCAGCTCGGCCTCGTTGAGGGCCACGCTGATGGCGACCGCTGCAGCGATCCCCGCCGACGCCGCGAGCTCCTGCGCGTCGAGCGTGTCGAGCGCCCTCCGGGCGCGGGTGAGCAGCCGGAGGGCGGCCCCGTGGCGCCCGGCGTTCTGCTCGGTCAGCGCCCGGTGGTGCAACTGCTCCGCGAGGTCGGCGGGATGCGGGGGCACGACCCGACCGCTCAGACCTCGAGCGACGGCGTGACCACGGCCGAGAGCCCCGTCTCCGCCGGGGGCCGCAGCACCAGCTGCACCATCCCCCGGGCGACGCCGTCGAGCACGAAGCGGCCGTCCTCGTCCGCGACCGTGTGCAGCGTCTGGCCCGACCCCCGCAGCTCGACCGCGACACCGGCGCCCGGTGCGATCCACCCGTCGATGCGCACCGTCTCGGCCGACTCGGGGCTGATCGTCACCATGGTGGTGAGGTGCGTGCTCGTGAACGTCACGTTCTGTACCTCGGTGGCGTCGCCCGAGCGGACACCGGCCAGCTCGTCGGTGTGCTGCAGTTGGGCGATCTCGGCGTGCAGGGCGTCGAGGGTGATCGCGAAGGTGATGCGGTCGACCAGACCGGCGGGCACCGGGTCGAGCGCGTCGTAGAGCGCGGCCATGCGGGCGAGCACCTCGGCGTCGACGGCGTCGAGCGGTGCGGCGGCGAGCTCGTCGAGCGACGGCTGGCTGGACGGTGGCGTCATGATGTCTCCCAGGCCTCGTCCGAGGCGAGTTGCTGGCGGAGCTTTGCGAGGCAGCGGCCGCGGGTCGGGCCGATGCTGCCCATCGGCATGCCGAGGGCCTGGGCGAGCGCGGCGTAGTCGGGCCGGTCGGCGAAGGCGATCACGCGCAGGAGTGCCTGGCACCGTTCGGGCAGACGGGCGATGTGCTGCCAGAGCCGGCTCGCGTCGTCGGACGTGAGCACCAGCTCCTCGGGCCGCTCGTGCGCGGGCGTCGCGACGTCGTCGCTCTCGAACTCGGTCGGCTGCACACGGTCGGCGCGCTTGACCACGCGCCATGCCTCGCGGCGGGTCGTGACGATGAGCCACTGCAGCACGGCCTGCGGGTCGGCGATGCTGCCGGCGTTGCGCACGAGGGTGAGCCAGGTGTGCTGGACGACGTCCTCGGCCGCCTGGTGGTCGAGCCGCTGCGCGCGGGCGGTGTGCCACAGGATCGGCGTCACGAGCGTGACGAGGTCCGACATGCGCGACTCGTCGCCGGCGCGGAACGCCGTGAACAACGCTGCCGCCCGGCCGGAGAGCGTCTCCGGCACCGGTTCGGTCGAGATCATGGACGCGTCACCCCCAGCTCCCGCGTGATCGCAGCCCAGCACCGGGCGACGGCACTCGCGGCGTCGGCCGGGTCGAGGTCGCCGCACTGCCCGTCGACGAGGTGCCGCGCGAGCTCACCGGCCAGGATCGGTGCCGAGAACGAGGTGCCGCTCCAGACGCCGAACCCGCTGTGGAAGCTGTCGGGGTCCATCGACTCGCGCCAACCCTCGTCGGTGGCGACGCGCGACGACGGCTGGCCCGACCCGTCGAAGGTGATCGGGAACGTGCTGACCAGTGCAGCCCCCGGACGGTGGCAGAGCACCCACGGCCCGGCGTTGCTGAACAGCGCGACGGTGCGGTTCGGGTTCTGCGCGCCGACGCTGACGACCGGCACGGCGTCGTGCTCGAAGTCCGGCACGATGCCGTCGGCGTGCGGCGCGAACGCGGCCGGGAAGGACGGCCGCGACGTCGAGTCGTTGCCCGCCGCCACGACCACCGCGACCCCGCACCGGGCGAGCGCCGCGATGGGGCGCAGCAGCACCGGGTCGAACGTCGCGTCGTCCGGCTGCTCGTGGTAGTAGCCGAGCGACAGCGAGATGACGTCGATCAGCTTCGACGCGTCGCCGTGGTGCTGGGCGTGCCGCTGCCGCACGAGCAGCAGCCGCAGCGTCTCGAGCACCTCGCTCTCGACGACCGCGCCGTCACCGGACATGACCCGGATCGACAGGATGTCGGCGTCCGGGCAGGTCTGCCGGATGAGCCCCGCGATGAACGTGCCGTGGCCGGCGTCGGAGTCGAGCACGCCCTCCCACGGGTCGGTCGTGACGCCGGTGACCTCGGGGTTCGAGGTGGGGTCCTGGTCGCCGAGCGGGTGCCCGTCGACCTCGACGTGCCGCGTGACGATGTCGTCGCGCAGCCACGGGTGCGAGCCGACGCCGGTGTCGAGGATGGCGACGACCGGGCGGCGCCCCGGCAGCTCGTCGTCACGGCGGCGGTGCGGGGCCGGGCCGACCCAGTTGACCGGCGTGCGGCCGCCGTGCCCGGGTGCCGCGTACTCCGACGAGGCGCCGGACGCCTCCCCGAACGGCGACCCGTTCCAGTACGGCGACCCGTTCCAGTACGGCGAGCCGTTCCAGTAGGGCGAGCCGTTCCAGTACGGCGCGGCGAGCATCAGGTGGTCGAGCGCGACCAGTCGCTGCGCCGGGTCGTCCTTCGGCAGCAAGGAGCGGAAGGTCTGCAGCACCTGCCAGGCGTCCGGTGGCGTCGAGGGCGCGTCGGTGGCCGGCTCGAGCCGCACGCTACGGGCGGCGAACATCGCCTCGTCGTCGTCCAGCCGCAGCCGCCGGGCGACCGCCCGCGACGGGGACTCGCGGTGCTTGTCGTCGACGACGATGCGCACGCCCACGCTCTCGGCAGCCCGCTCGAGCAGCGCCAGGGCCTCGGCGTCGAGGCCGCCGGACAGCATGAGCCGGTCGGCGATGTAGACCGTCGAGTGGATCGGGGTCTGGCCCGGCACCTGCAACGCGGTCGACGGGTCGAGCACCCGGGCGTTGTAGCGGTGCAGCAGGTCGTCGGGCACCTGCAGCACTCGCTTCCGACGTGGGAGCGGGCTGCGCGGGGGCTGGGACGCGCCGGACGGCGAGTCGGTGGTGGCCATCGTGACCTTTCCTGCTGAGGCGGCGAGTCGCCGGATGAGCCTAGGGCGGTCTGCGGGTGCGGGGGAAGCAGCGCACCCGGGACACAGGAGCTACGGACGGTCGCCGAAATACGTCCGCCGCGGGATGTATCAGGCCGCGTCCGGACGTCTCCTGCCCACCGACGTCGCCGGAGGTGAGCGGGATGGACAAGTCGTCCAAGGGGTTCGTGCTGGTCGGGGGTCCGCACGAGCAGCTCGGTTCCGGACGCGGGTCGGGGGACACCGCGTCGACGCAGGTGGCCCAGGGACCGGTCGTCGCCGCGGGGGACGCGGCCGCGCCGGTGGATTCGCACGGAGGCCGTGCGACCGGTCCCTGGGCCACCCTCTCCGTCGGTGCGCCTTCGAACCACCCGACGCCGTGGCCGGCGTGGGCGGCCGGCCAGGTGCACCACGCCGTCGCGCTGCTCGCCGAGGCCGGGCACGACGCGCACGGACGCCGGCACACCGCCGCCGTGCTCTACGACGAGTGGTTCGCGCCGATCATCACCGACGACCTGCCGCTGGTGCGTCCGCTCACCGGTGTCTACCGGCTCGCCCACGCGGGCGCGGCCAGCCGCCGCACCGCACCGGACGGCGTCACCGTGCGCCGGCACGACGCCATCGCGAGCGACGGCTGGTGGCGCACCTGGGGCGAGCGGTGGTGCCCGCCGCGGCACCGGCGCGACTGGCTCCGCCTGCTGCTGAGCCCGCACCCGCACGCGGCGCCCGCGGTCGTGCACGAGGTCACGGCCACGCTGCTCGACGCCGAGCACCCGTGGGTGCTCGGTGCCGCCACCGATGCCCGGCGGCTGCGCCGCAGCGGCAGTATCGTGCTCGACCTGCCCCACGCCGGCGCGCTGCCCGCCGACCTGCTCGTGCGGCTCGAACCGCTGCTGCTGCCGGTGACCCCGCCGCTCAGCCGACCGCTCGCCCTCGGCGTCGGATTGGCCGAGACACCGGACAACGGGATGACCTTCGGCGAGCACCGCTGCCACCTGCTGGCGCTCGCCCTGCGCGAGCCCGGACCGGTGCTGCACGAACTCGCCCGCCTCTTCGTGCAACAAGGACTCGATCCCGCGCGTCCTTGGCGGAGGGAGCGTGCGTCGACCGGCGCCGTCGGGAGGGACGGCGCCGGGTGACCGACCCGGGGGGAACTGGGGCCGGGGGGACCCACTGGGACCACGCGGCCCCGCGCCCCCCAGGGGGGGCGGGGGCCCGGGGGGGGGGGGGGGCAGCCC
>NZ_JBQCEE010000020.1:0-9656 GCF_051960575.1 Jatrophihabitans sp. | reverse complement strand
AGGGTGACGTGGACGTGACGGCGGTCGTCGACATGGTGTCCGGGCTCCTCGACGCTCCTGCTGCCGGGCAGCCGCCTGCCGCTGGAACGCCGCTGATCGCCGAGCTCGTCGCCGAGGTGTCGGCACCGCTGGTGACCGCCGCCGAGCCCGAGACCCAGCCGGTGATCCCGACCCAGGCCCCGCCCGCGCGGTAGGACCCGGCGCCGGCCGCCGCCGTTCGGGTGGTCGGGGACGCGCCCCTGCAGGCGGTCGCCATCGCCGTCGAGCCGGCGCCGGCCGCCGAGGCGGCGCACCCGGAGGGCGAGAAGCGCAACATCAGCGACAGCACCGTGCGGGTCGACGTCGCCCTGCTCGACACGCTCGTCCGCCTCGTCGGCGAGCTCGTCCTCACGCGCAACCAGATCCTGCAGCAGGCCGACTCGGCCGCCGATGTCGACCTCGTGCGCGCCTCGCAGCGCCTCGACCTGGTCGCGAGCGAGCTGCAGGAGTCGATCATGAAGACCCGCATGCAGCCGATCGGCAGCGTGTGGGCGAAGCTGCCGCGCGTCGTCCGCGACCTGGGCGCGCAGCTCGGCCGCAAGGTCAAGCTGCACATGGAGGGCCACGAGACCGAGCTCGACCGGTCGGTGCTCGAGGCGGTGAAGGACCCGCTGACCCACCTGGTGCGCAACGCGATCGACCACGGCATCGAGGCGCCCGAGGACCGCGTGGCCAAGGGCAAGCCGGCCGAGGGCACGCTCTCGCTGCGCGCGTTCCACGAGAGCGGCCAGGTCGTCGTCGAGATCTCCGCCGACGGCAAGGGCCTCGACCCGGCCAAGATCGGCCAGGTCGCCCTGCAGCGCGGCATCGTCACGCAGGACCAGCTCTCGCGCATGGACACCCGCGAGATCAACGACCTCATCTTCCGTCCCGGCTTCTCGACCGCGGCGGCCGTCACCAACGTCTCCGGACGCGGTGTCGGCATGGACGTCGTGCGCACGAACATCGAGCGCATCGGCGGCACCGCCGACATCACCAGCCGGCCGGGCAACGGCACCACCGTGCGTGTGCGCATCCCGCTGACGCTCGCGATCATCCCGGCGCTCGTCGTCGGCGAGGGCGGCGAGCGCTACGCGATCCCGCAGGTCAACCTGGTCGAGCTCGTCCGCCTCGAGGGCGAGGAACTGCGCAACAACATCGAGCACCTCGCCGGCGCGCCGGTGCTGCGCCTGCGCGGCCACCTGCTGCCGCTGGTGTCGATGGCCGGCGCGCTCGGAGTCGAGGAGGTGCGCGGCGAGGCGCTGACCATCGTGGTGGTGCAGGCCGACGACATCCGCTTCGGCCTCTCGGTCGCCGAGGTGCACGACACGCAGGAGATCGTCGTCAAGCCGATGGGCCGCCAGCTCAAGAGCCTGCCGATCTACGCCGGCGCCACGATCATGGGCGACGGCCGGGTCGCCCTCATCCTGGACGTCGCAGGCCTGGCGCACGCCCAGGGCGTCTCGGCCACCCCCGCGTCCACGACCGCCGACACCCGCGGCACCGACAGCGACGTCGAGGCCCTGCTCGTGCTCGACGTCGGTTCCGGCCGGCGGGCGGCGCTGCCGCTCGCCCAGGTCGCCCGGCTCGAGGAGTTCAGCGCCGACCGCATCGAGCGGTCGGGCCGGGCCGAGGTGGTGCAGTACCGCGACGGCCTGCTGCCGCTCGTCCGGCTCGCCAGCGCGATCGGCGTGCCCGAGCCGGCCGACGACCCCGAGCTCATCTCGGTGGTCGTGCACGGCGACGACGTCGACGGCCGCGTCGGCATCGTGGTCGGCCGCGTGCTCGACGTCGTCGAGACGTCGGTCAAGGCCAGCCGTGTCGGGCGCCGCAACGGTGTCATCGGCTCGGCCGTCGTGCAGGACCGCGTCACCGATCTCGTCGACCTCGACACCGTCGTCGCGCTGGCCGGGAGCTGATCGCCATGACCCTCACCATCCACGCCACCACCCAGTACTGCACGTTCTGGGCCGACGGGCTGTACTTCGGCCTCGCCGTCTACGACGTGCAGGAGGTGCTGCGCTACCAGGAGATGACGCCCGTCCCGCGCGCCCCCGAGGCCGTGACCGGGCTGATCAACCTGCGTGGCCAGATCGTCACCGCGATCGACCTGCGCCACCGGCTCGGCCTGCGCGAGCGGCCGGCCGACGAGGTGCCGATGAACGTGATCGTCCGCAGCCGCAACGAGGCCGTCAGTCTGCTCGTCGACGACATCGGCGACGTGATCGACATCGGGGACGCGCCGTTCGAGCCCGTCCCCGCCACCCTGCCGCTCACCGTCCGCGAGGCGGTGGTCGGCGTCATCTCCCTACCCGAAGCAATCCTGCTCGTGCTCGATGCAGACTGTGCCGCCGACGTCCCGGCGGGCCAGCGAACCCCCGGAGGAACGAAGTGACCGCACCCCACACCCCCCTCGACACCCGGACGCGGTCCGCCCGCGTTCCGTCGGCCCGCAGCGAGGAGGCCTCGCCCGAGCTCGACTCGGTGCTCGCCGACCTCGAGGCGCTGAAGGCCGAGTCGGCCGCCGACCTCGCCGCGGTCAGCCGCGTGCAGTCGGCCATCCACAGCACCCGGTCGGTCGACGAGGCCGCCCGCCGCGCCCTCGAGACGGTGCGGGACGCGTTCGGTTGGGCCTACGGCTCGTACTGGGCCGTCGACCCGTCGGACAACGCGCTGCACTTCGTCGTCGAGGACGGCGACGCCGGCGAGGAGTTCCGCAAGGTCACCCTCGCCGCGTCGTTCAAGGAGGGTGTGGGCCTGTCCGGCCGTGCCTGGCGCAGCCGTGACCTGTTCTTCACCCCTGACCTCGGCGAGATGACCGACTGTGTTCGCGCCCCGATCGCGCAGAAGGTGGGCGTCAAGTCGGGCGTCTGCTTCCCGATTATCGCCAACGGCGAGGTCGTCGGCACGATGGACTTCTTCGCCACCGAGACGCTCGACCTCTCGGACAACCGCCTCGAGGCGCTGCGTCTCGTCGGGCGCCTCGTCTCCGCCGCCTGCGAGCGGCTCGCCCGCCAGGCCGCGCAGGCCGCCTCCGCCGCCGACACGACCGCCGTGAACTCGGTGCTGTCGGCGCTGCAGAACTGCAGCACCATCGAGGACGCCGTGAAGTCGGCGCTCGACACGGTGCGCAACGCGTTCGGCTGGGCCTACGGGTCGTACTGGCCGCTGAACAAGGAGGACAACGCACTGCACTTCGGGCTCGAGTCCGGCGACGCCGGCCCCGAGTTCCGCGCCGTCACGCTGGCCGCCTCTTTCCGTGAGGGCGTCGGCCTGTCCGGCCGCGCCTGGGCCTCGCGCGACCTGTACTTCACCAAGGACATCGGCGAGATGACCGACTGCGTGCGGGCACCCGTCGCACAGAAGGTCGGCGTCAAGTCGGGCGTCTGCTTCCCGCTCATCATCAACGGCTCGGTCGTCGCGACGATGGACTTCTTCGCGACCGAGACGCTGTCGCCGACGGCCGAGCGGCTCGACGCGCTGCGCAACGTCGGCCGGCTGGTCTCGCAGGCCCTCGAGCGTATCGGCGCCGAGATCGCCCAGCGCGAGGCCGCCGAGGAACTGCGCGTCAAGGTCGACCAGGTGCTCGACGTCGTGAACACCGCGGTGAGCGGCGATCTGACCGTCGCGATGCCGGTGCACGGCACCGACGCGATCGGCCGCCTGGCCGAGGGTGTCGAGGCGCTCGTCGAGACCATGCGCAAGAACATCGCCGAGATCGGCAACACCGCCGAGTCGCTCGCCAACTCCGCCGACCACCTGACCGAGGTGTCCGGTGGCCTGGGCCGCGCGGCGACGCAGACCTCCGAGCGGGCCGCGAGCGCGTCGTCCGCGTCGGTGCAGGTGTCGGCGAGCATCCAGACGGTCGCCACCGCGGCCGAGGAGATGACCGCCTCGATCCGCGAGATCGCGAAGAACGCCGCCGCTGCGGCGGGTGTCGCCACCCAGGCCGTGCGGGTCGCCGGCGACGCCAAGGGCACCGTCGCGAGCCTGGGCGAGTCGAGCGCCGAGATCGGCAAGGTCATCAAGGTGATCACCTCGATCGCCCAGCAGACCAACCTGCTCGCCCTCAACGCCACCATCGAGGCGGCGCGGGCCGGCGAGGCCGGCAAGGGCTTCGCCGTGGTCGCGAACGAGGTCAAGGAGCTGGCCAAGGAGACGGCCCGCGCGACCGAGGACATCGGTCAGAAGATCGAGGCGATCCAGTCGAGCACCCGCGGTGCCGTCGAGGCGATCGACGAGATCGGCGGGATCATCGACAACATCAACGACATCCAGACGACGATCGCGTCGGCCGTCGAGGAGCAGACCGCGACGACCAACGAGATCGCCCGGAGCGTCACCGAGGCCGCGGGCGGCGCCAACGGCATCGCCTCGGACATCACCGACGTCGCCGATGCGGCCCAAGGTGCGCAGCGCGGTGCCGAGGACGCCAACGGTGCGGCGAGCACGCTGGCCGGCATGGCGTCCGAGCTCAAGCGGCTGGTGGGCCAGTTCCACTACGAGCGCCGCAGCGCCTGAGCCGTCGTCCGCCCTGATCCCGTCCCTGTCTCAACAACTGTGAAGGTAGGCCTGCCGTGACCGTGCGCGCCCTCGTGGTCGACGACTCCGTCGTCGTCCGGCGCACCGTCGCCACGGTGCTGGACGCGGCCGGCGACATCGAGGTCGTCGGTACCGCGTCCGACGGACGGATCGGGCTGCGGCGCATCGCCGAGCTCGAGCCGGACGTCGTCACCCTGGACGTCGAGATGCCGGGCCTCACCGGCATCGAGACGCTCGCCGAGATCCGCAAGAGCTGGCCGTCGCTGCCGGTCATCATGTACAGCACGCTGACCGAGCGCGGGGCCGTCGCCACCCTCGACGCCCTCGCGCTCGGTGCGAACGACTACGCCACCAAGCCCAGCGGAGCGAACAACCGCGACGAGGTGGCCGACCAGGTGCGTGACAGCCTGCTGCCGAAGGTGCGGATGTGGGGCAGCAGGTACGCCGAGCGCAAGCACCCGGCGTCCTCGGCACCGCCGGCGTCCTCGGCGTCGCAAGTGCTGACACCGCCGCGTCGCACGGTCGCAGCCGCCCCGGTCGTGACGGCAGCGCCCGTCGCCACCGTGGCACCGCGCACCGGTGCGGTCGACCTGCTCGTCGTCGGTGTGTCGACCGGCGGTCCGGACGCACTGGCGACGCTGCTGCCGATGCTGCCGGCGAACCTGCCGGTGCCGGTCGTGCTGGTGCAGCACATGCCGCCGGTGTTCACCGCGATGCTCGCCCAGCGGTTGGACAAGATCAGCCCGCTCACCGTGGTCGAGGCCGCCGGTGGCGAGCTCGCGAAGCCCGGCACGGTCTACGTCGCCCCCGGCGGCCACCACGTCGAGGTCACCCGCACCGCCGCGGGGTACCGGCTCGAGCTCTCGGACATCCCACCCGAGAACTCGTGCCGGCCGGCCGTCGACGTGCTGTTCCGCACCGCGGCGAAGGCCGCGAAGGCGGGCGTGCTCGGCGTCGTCCTGACCGGCATGGGACAGGACGGGCTCGAGGGCGCGAAGAACATCCTGGCCGCGGGCGGCCAGATGATCGTGCAGGACGAAGCCACCTCGGTCGTCTGGGGCATGCCCGGCTTCGTCGCAAAGGCCGGTCTCGCGTCGGCCGTCCTACCCCTTGACCAACTGGCCGGCGAGATCCTCCGTCGGACCCCCGCGACCCTGTGATGGGAGGACGCACATGCCTGTGAGCACGGAGGACTTCACCTTCCTCGCCGACTTCGTCCGGGACCGATCGGCCATCTCGATCGGTCCGGGCAAGGAGTACCTCGTCGAGTCACGGCTCATGCCCGTGGCCCGGGAGGTCGGCCTGGACGACCTCGCCGCCCTGGTCGGCGAGCTGCGCCGGCCGTTCCCGAACCCCGCTGTCAAGGAAAAGGTCATCGAGGCGATGACCACGAACGAGACCTCGTTCTTCCGCGACCACAGCCCCTTCGACGCGCTGCGGACGAAGGTCGTGCCCGACGTCCTCGAGCTCAAGGCGACGACGCGCAAGCTGCGCATCTGGAGCGCCGCCAGCTCGACCGGCCAGGAGCTGTACTCGATCGCGATGCTGCTCGACAGCCAGTTCCCGCAGCTCTCGACCTGGGACGTGACGCTGCACGGCACCGACCTGTCGAACGAGGTGCTGGCGAAGGCCCGCAGCGGCCGCTTCTCGGCCCTCGAGGTCAACCGCGGCCTGCCCGCGCCGCTGCTGGTCAAGTACTTCAAGCGCGAGGGCGCCGACTACGTCATCTCCGACATCATCAAGCAGAAGGCGACGTTCGAGCGGATCAACCTCGCCGAGGTCTGGCCGATCATGCCGGTGTTCGACGTGGTCTTCTGCCGCAACGTGCTCATCTACTTCGAGCTCGACGTGCGTCGTCAGATCCTCGAGAAGATCCGCAAGAACCTCACCCCCGGCGGCTACCTGTTCCTGGGGTCGTCCGAGTCCACCGTCGGCCTGGTCGACGGCTTCACCGCCGTCCGCGTCGACAACACCGTCGTCTACCGCAAGGAGGCCTGAACGTGAAAGCACTTGTCGTCGACGACTCGCGCGCCATGCGCATGGTGCTGCGCCGCATCGTCAGCGAGATCGGGTTCGAGGTGGTCGAGGCCGCCGACGGCCAGCAGGCCCTCGACAAGCTCGACGAGGGTGTGCCCGACGTCGCGCTGGTCGACTGGAACATGCCGGTCATGGACGGGCTGTCGTTCGTCACGGCCGCCCGCAGCCGGTCGGACGCCCGCCGCATGACGATCATGATGGTGACGACCGAGAGCGAGCACGGCCAGATCGTGCGTGCGCTCGCCGCCGGCGCCCACGAGTACCTCATCAAGCCGTTCACCGCCGACGCGCTGGTCGACAAGCTGCGCTTCCTCGGGCTGGTGCCGAACGAAGAGGCGGTGGCCTGGTGACCTCGACAGATGTTGTGATCGACGGCGTCGTGGTCGACGCCATGCTGTCGGACATCTTCCTCGCCCTGCTCGGTGAGGCGGATGTCTACGCCAACCCGGTGTCCGATGCCGACCTGTCGTTGTCGGCCTCGGTCTCGATGACGGGGGAGTGGCCCGGGCACGTCGTCGTCGGCTGCTCGGACGGGTTCGCGCGGCGTTTCGCGTCGCGGCTGTTCCTGACCGACATCGTCTCCGACTCGGACATCGTCGACGCGATCGGCGAACTGGCCAACGTGGTCGGCGGAAACGTCAAGTCCGTCGTTCCCGGGCCGAATGTGTTGTCGTTGCCGCACGTCGTTCGCGGCAGTGAGTACTGGCCCAACGCGGCCGAGGCTGTGCGCCTCGACCTGTGCTGGGAGGGCGAACCGCTACGGGTGTCGGTCTGGTCGGCCGCCTCGGTGAAGGAGTAGGACATGAAGGTCTTGATCGCTGACGACAGCCGCGTCATGCGTCAGATCGTGACGCGCACGCTGCGCCAGGCCGGCTACGGCCACGTGACGGTCGTCGAGGCGTCCAACGGCGCCGAAGGCCTCGCGATGTGCGCCGACGAGCAGCCCGACCTGGTGCTGTCCGACTGGAACATGCCGGAGATGACCGGCATCGAGTTCCTGCGGTCGCTGCGCTCGCAGGGCGACGCCCGGCCGTTCGGCTTCGTCACCTCCGAGGGTTCGCCCGCGATGCGTGACACCGCCGCCGAGGCCGGTGCGCTGTTCCTGATCGCGAAGCCGTTCAACGCGGACACCTTCCGCGACGTGCTCGAGCCGGTGCTGGGCTGAGGAGGCCACGATGACACTCGCCAATGACGTGCTGCCGCAGTCCAAGGAGATCCGTGACCTGCTGCTCGACCTGCTCGGTCGTGACGTCACGCTGAGCTACGGCGACGCCTGGGCGCCGTTGCCGCACGACAACGCCGTGACGGCCGAGTACATCGACGACCACGACCAGCTCGCAGTCGTCGTGGTGGTCGACCTGCCGTTCGCCGCCTACGTCGGGTCGGCCATCGGCCTGCTGCCCGCCGGCGGTGCGCAGGACATGGTCAAGGAGGGACGGCTCTCGTCCCCGGTGATCGACAACGTCTACGAGATCCTCAACATCCTCTCGTCGCTGTTCAACAAGGAGGGGCTCGACCACGTGCGGATCGGGAACCTCCACGGCCCCGGTGGCCCGCTGGCCGGCGACCTCAACACGGTCGTGCGTCGGCTGACCGGCCGCATGGACGTCAAGGTCGACGTGCAGGGCTACGGCCAGGGGCGGCTCGGCTTCGTCCTGCCCAACACTATCTGACGCTGCTCGACCTGCCGCCTTTTCGGGCGAAGGCGCGGCCCGCCATGGGGGTGGGCCGCGCCTTCGTGTTTTCTCAGGGTTGACCGACCGCTTGTTCTGGTTATAGTCACCATAACTAGAACAGGGAGATCGATATGGGGTGGCTCGACTGGCTGGTGCAGCCGTTGGACGAGGTGGTGTTCCGTCTGGGTGCGGACGCGGTGACATGGGCGGAGCTGCTCGGCTTCCTGACCGGCGGCGCCTGCGTGTGGCTGACGGTTCGTCGGCACGTGCTGAATTTCCCGGTCGGACTGGCGAACTCCGCTCTGTTCCTGGTGCTCTTCGCGGACGCCCGGCTCTGGGCCGATGCCTCGCTGCAGGTGCTGTTCCTCGTGCTCGGGGTGCTGGGCTGGTGGCAGTGGTGGCGCAGCGCCGGCGTGCCGACGCAGGTGCCGGTGCGGCGGTCCGGACGCATCGAGCTCGCGTGCTGTCTCGCGCTCGTGGTGGGCGGGACGGCCGTGCTCACCCTCGTGCTGCGGGCGGCCGACGACGCCGCGCCGTTCTGGGACGCCCTGACGACCGCGCTCTCGGTGTCCGCCCAGTGGCTGCTGAACAACCGCCGGTCGGCGACGTGGGGCTTCTGGATCGCCGCGGACATCGTGTACATCCCGCTCTACGCGGCGAAGGAGCTCTACCTCACGGCGGCGGTCTACGTGCTGTTCCTCGCCCTCTGTCTCGGCGGCCTGCGCGCGTGGAGCCGGGCGATGGCCGGCACTGCAGCCCCGCGCACGGTCGAGGCGGTCGCGGCGTGACGGCGTACCGTTCCGGCCTGCTCATCGGCAAGTTCTATCCGCCCCACGCCGGCCACCACCGCTCGATCCGCGCCGCGGCCGCGCGGTGCGACCGCTTCACCGTGCTGGTCATGAGCAGCGCCGCCGAGACGCTGTCGCTCGCCGACCGGATCGCCTGGCTGCGCGACGAGCACCCGGACGTCGACGTCGTCGGCATCCCGTGCGACGCGCCGCTGGACGTGACCGACGAGCAGGTCTGGACGGCGCAGGTCGCCTGCATGCGGGCGGCCCTGCGGCACCGCGGGACACGGCCGGTCGACGCGGTGTTCTGCGGGGACGCCTACGGTGACGAGCTCGCCGCCCGCTTCGGGGCGAAGGCGGTGCGCCTCGACAGGGAGGGCTGCTCGGCGACGGCGGTGCGCCGTGACCTCGCGGGGCACTGGGACCAGCTCGCCCCGGCGACCCGTGCCGGACTGACGTCGCGGGTGGTCGTGGTCGGCGCGGAGTCGACCGGGACGACCACCGTCTCGCGGGCGCTCGGCGAGCACTAACGAGCGCGCGGGAGTGCGGGGGAGGGGAACGGATGGGTGTTGGTGTTTGGGGGCGGCTACACCGG
>NZ_JBQCEE010000019.1:0-9961 GCF_051960575.1 Jatrophihabitans sp. | reverse complement strand
CGAACTCGAGGCGGGCGGCGGGCCGCCCGACCCGCGACGGCGCCTCGTCGGTGTCGCGCCCCAGGCCGGCCTCGAGCCGCGACGCGAGGCGTGCCGGGACCGCGGTGCGCGACAGGCCGGTGAGCCGGGCGATGTCCGAGCGGGTCGCCGCCGTGCCGGTGCGGACGAGCTCGAAGACCTGCCCGACCGTCGCCGGCTGCGCAGCGCGCCGACGCGCGGCGGTTCCCTCGTCCGTCGACACGCCGCTCAGCATAATTCAGCGCGTGTTCGACGTAATTACGTTTCTCTAAGACTTAATTCGGTTAGGGTCCTCCCATGCCCCACCATCAGATCGACGCGGTCACCGCCCGGATCACCGAGCGCAGCCGCGAGAGCCGGTCGGCCTACCTCGCGCGGATCGCGCAGCAGGTCGACCTCCGGCCGGCCCGCGCACGGCTCGGCTGCGCCAACCTCGCGCACGGCTTCGCCGCCGCGGCGCCCGACGAGAAGCAGGCCCTGCGCCGCTTCGGCAAGCCCAACATCGCGATCATCTCCTCCTACAACGACCTCCTCTCGGCCCACAAGCCGTTCGAGCGCTACCCCGCCCTGCTCAAGCGCGGCGTCGTCGAGGCCGGCGGCCTCGCACAGTTCGCCGGCGGCGTGCCGGCGATGTGCGACGGCATCACCCAGGGCCGTCCCGGCATGGAACTGTCACTGTTCAGCCGCGACGTCATCGCGATGTCCACGGCCATCGCGCTCTCGCACGAGATGTTCGACGGCGCGCTGCTGCTCGGCGTCTGCGACAAGATCGTGCCCGGCCTGCTCATCGGCGCGCTGAGCTTCGGCCACCTGCCCACCGTGCTCGTGCCGGCCGGCCCGATGACGTCCGGCCTGCCGAACGGCGAGAAGGCCCGCGTGCGCGAGCAGTACGCGCAGGGCCTCGTCGACCGCGCCGCCCTGCTCGAGGCCGAGGCCGCGAGCTACCACGGCGAGGGCACCTGCACCTTCTACGGCACCGCCAACTCGAACCAGATGCTGATGGAGGTGATGGGGCTGCACCTGCCCGGCAGCACCTTCGTCAACCCCGGCACCGAACTGCGCGACGCGCTGACCGCCGCGGCCGCGCGTCGCATCGTCGACCTCACCCCGGTCGGGCACGACTACACGCCCATCGGGCACGTCGTCGACGAACGCGCCGTCGTCAACGGCGCCGTCGCGCTGCTGGCCACCGGCGGCTCGACCAACCACACCATCCACCTCGTCGCGATCGCCGCGGCCGCCGGCATCAGGCTCACCTGGGACGACCTCGACGACCTGTCCACGGTCGTGCCGCTGCTGACCCGCATCTACCCGAACGGGACGGCGGACGTGAACCACTTCCACGCCGCGGGCGGCACGGCGTTCCTCGTGCGCGAACTGCTCGACGCCGGGCTGCTGCACGAGGACGTGCGCACGGTGGCCGGTCCCGGCCTGCGTCGCTACACCGACGAACCGGCGCTGCGTGACGGCGCGCTGCAGTGGGCGCCGGGCACGCCGCACAGCCACGACCCCGACGTGCTGCGTCCGGTGGCGCAGGCGTTCGCCCGCGACGGCGGCCTCAAGGTGCTGCGCGGCAACCTCGGCCGCGCCGTCAGCAAGGTGTCCGCCGTGGCGCCGAAGCACCGCGTCGTCACAGCGCCGGCAAGGGTCTTCGACGACCAGGCTGACTTCCTGGCCACGTACCGCACGGGGAACCTCGACCGCGACTTCGTCGCGGTGCTGCGCTACCAGGGTCCGTCGGCGAACGGCATGCCCGAGCTGCACAGCCTGGCCCCCGCACTCGGCGCCCTGCAGGGCCAGGGCCACCAGGTCGCGCTGGTGACCGACGGACGACTGTCGGGCGCGTCCGGCAAGTTCCCGGCCGCGATCCACGTGACCCCGGAGGCGGCGATGGGCGGACCGCTGGCCAAGGTGCGCGACGGCGATCTCGTCACCGTCGACAGCATCACCGGGACGCTCACGGTGCACGTCGACGACCTCGACCTGCGCGACGCGACCGGCGGGGCGCCCGCCGTCGACCAGTGGGTCGGCACCGGACGCGAGCTGTTCGCCGGCCTGCGCGCGAACGTCGGCCCGGCCGACGAGGGCGCCACCACCTTCGTCCCCGCCCCGAGTCTCGAGGAGCAGTACGCATGATGGACCTGTTGTCGGTGTCGCCGGTGATCCCGGTCGTCGACGTCCGCGACCCCGCGCTCGCCGTGCCGCTGGCACGCGCCCTGCTCGCCGGCGGCGTGCCGCTCATCGAGCTGACCCTGCGGGGCGACGGCGCGCTCGACGCCCTGCGCGCGGTCGCCGACGAGGTGCCCGAGATGCTCGTCGGCGCGGGCACCGTCTGCTCGCCCGAGCAGGTCAAGCTCGCCACGGCGGCGGGCGCCCGCTTCCTGGTCAGCCCCGGCTCGACCGACCGGCTGCTGGACGCGTTCGAGGACAGCGGCCTGCCCTTCCTGGCCGGCACCGCCACGCCGTCGGACGTGCTGCGACTGCTCGAGCGCGGCATCACCCAGGCCAAGCTCTTCCCGGCCGTCGCGGTCGGCGGCACGACGCTGCTGCGGGCGCTGCACGGCCCGTTCCCCCAGGTGCGCTTCTGTCCCACCGGCGGCATCAGCCACCGGACGGCGCAGGATTTCCTGGCGCTCCCCAACGTCGGCTGCGTCGGGGGCACCTGGCTCACCCCCGGCGCAGCCGTCGCCTCGCACGACTGGGCGACGGTCACCGGGCTCGCCCGCGACTCGCTGCAGCTGCGCCGGTGAGGTCCGGTCGGGTTCAGCGCGTGAGGGTGCGTCCGTAGCGCGACCGCACACGCTCGGTGACGCGGTCGTCGGTACGAGCCGCGGGCTGTATGAAGATCTCGTCGAGGTCGGGGTACTGCTCGCGGAGCGTGTCGGCGACCCGCACACACGCCTGCTCGAGATCGGCGGCGGACAGCGAGTCGACGAAGTCGGCGCGCACGCAGAGCAGCACCTGGTCCGTGCCGGTGAGCATCGACAGCAGGTCGACCACGTCGTCGACCTCGTCCTGCTCGCGCAGCGTCTCGGCGATCGCCCGAAGCATGCGGGGATCCGCCTGCTGGCCGATGAGCAGGTCCTTGCAGGTGCGGGCGAGCAGGAACGCGACGACGAGCAGCAGCACGCCGATGGCGAGCGACGCGACACCGTCCCAGGCGGCGTTGCCGGTGAGCTGGTGCAGCGCGACGCCGGCAGCGGCCAGCGCCAGGCCAACCAGCGCGGCGGAGTCCTCGAGCGCGACGCTGTTCTCGGTCGGGTCGTCGTTCTGCTGCACGTAGTCGGCGAACGACCACCGCCGTGTGCGCCGCTGCTCGCCGACCGCCCGCAGCGCGTTGACGAACGAGATGCCCTCGAGCACCGCCGCACCGGCCAGCACCGCGTAGTTGATCCAGATGAGGTGGGTCGACTCCGCGGGCCCGAGGATCGTGTGCAGGCCCTCCCACACCGAGAACGCCGCGCCGGACACGAAGATCGCGCCCGCGGCGAGCAGCGACCAGAAGTACCGCTCCTTGCCGTAGCCGAACGGGTGGCGCCGGTCGGCCGGCTTGCGCGAACGGCGCTGGGCGACCAGCAGCAGCACCTCGGTCGTGGTGTCACCGGCCGAATGGGCGGCCTCCGACAGCAGCGCGCCCGACCCCGAGATCAGGCCGGCCACCAACTTCAGCAGCCCGACGCCGAGGTTGGCCGCCAGCGCCAGGATGACGACGATGCTGCTCTCGCCGCCGGACCCCTCCTGCTCGTCATTCACCCCGCTGGCCTACCCGTCGGGGTCTTCGGGATCCCTCAGCCGCACGTCATCGTTTCGTCACATCCGTCCTGCATCAGATCGGGGCCCGCACGACTCATACGGATGTCGGCACCGATGCCGGCCCTGACCGGGAGCCCCACATGACCACCCTTCGCAGCCGTCTCACCGTCGCCGCCGCCTCCGCCGCCCTCGCCGCGGCCGGTGGCGTCACGCTCGCGACGAATGCCGCCGCCCAGACCGTCGCGCCGGCGTGCGGCAACCAGGCCCTCACCGTGACCCGCTCGTTCGCCCAGGGCGCCGCCGGGCACAGCTTCATGGAGCTCATCTACCGCAACCACACGACGCACGCGTGCTCGGTGCACGGCTACCCGGGCCTCGACGCGGTCGGCCCGCACGGCCACGTGCTCGCCCACGCGGCCCGCACGACCTTCGACGGCGGCCCGCGCACCATCACCATCCGCCCGGGTGGCTACGCGTCGGCGGGTGTCGAGTGGGAGAACTTCAACCCGGTGACGAGCGGCCCGTGCCGGTACTCGGCCGCGATCGTCACGACGGTCGCCAACACGACGCTCGCCCACCGTCTCGCGGCGTCGGTGAGCATCTGCGGCCTCGAGGTCACGCCGACCGTGGCCGGCACGCCGCTCGCGCCGGGCTACGGGCCGGCGCAGCACGACTGGATCGTCGGTGCACGCGTCAGCTCGGCCGAGCAGGGCCTGTGGTGGACGCGGGCCAAGCACGCGCTGGCCGCGACCGGCGGCTACCCGACGCAGGTGCACGAGCTGACCCAGCTCATCGCCCTGCCGGAGACCAGCCTGACACCGGCGCAGATCGCGCAGGCGCACCACCTCGTGCACGACCTCGACGCATTCTTCGCGACGCCGGGCCTCTACAGCTGACCCACGTCGGGGCCGGGTGCCGGCGCCGATCTCACCGTCGTGATCGGTGCCCGTGCACCCAGCCCTGATGCGTGATCTCGTGTGCCTCGATCGCCTCGGCGACGACGCAGATGACGGTCACACCCACGGCCAGACAGGCCATCGTCACCGCGAACACCAGCAGAGCGGCCTCCATCTCGAATCCTTCCGTCGAATTGATGTGTACGCGTACACATTACCCCGGTGGAGGGTCGGGATCACGTCGCGCCGGTCGACTGTGACGCAGACGCGGCTAGGGTCGGGCCATGCCGCCGCGCCCGCCTGCCCGCACCGATCGGGGCGTGCTGTCGCGCGACGAGGTGATCGCCGAGGCGACCCGGTTGCTGCAGCGCGACGGACTGGCGGCGGTCAGCATCCGCAGCGTCGCGACCAGGCTCGGGGTCACGCCCATGGCGCTGTACCGGCACGTCGCAAACAAGGACGATCTGCTCGACGAGGTGGTCGACCGACTCTTCGCCGACCGCTGGCGACCGGCGGTCGACGACCGCGACTGGCGGCGGTGGATCACCGAGGCCGCCGACCGCTTCCGCGGCTTCCTGGTCGAGCAGCCCGCCGCACTGCACGTCTACCTGCGTCACCCGGTCGTGGCACCCGTCGCCGCCGAGCGGATGGACGCCTGCCTGGACGTGCTGACGCGCGGGCTGGGCGCACGTCCGGCAGCCCGGCGGGCCTACGCCGCGCTGCAGACCTACACGATCGGGTTCGCCGCGCTGGAGGCGAACCGCGAGGCGGCCGGCGCCGCTCCCGCGGCCGGACGAGCCCGCGTCCCGACGGCTGCCGAGGAGCGGCGGCGCCGCGAGCTCGCGTCCTACTCCTCCCCCGCCCAGTTCCGCGCCGGGCTCGCGGCGCTGCTGCGCGGCGTCAGCGAGTGAGCGTGCCGAGGTGGGCCGCGGCGGTTATCGTCCCCTCGTGACGACGGCGACGACCTCGGCAGCGACACCCCGGGCGACGAAGACCGCCTCCCTGGTGGCCGTCGCGGCCGCCTACGTCGCGGCGGCGGCAGTGGCCGCCCTGTGGCTCGTGGCCGGGCCGGACACCGGCCAGCACTGGGCGGACGCGCTCATCGCCGACCTGCTGGCGACCGTCGTGATCTTCGGCTTCAGCCGCGCGTGGCGGAACTCGAGCTGCTACGACCCCTACTGGAGCGTCGCCCCGCCCCTGCTCGTCGGCTACTGGTGGGCGATCGGCCCGCTCGGCGGCGGCGACGTGCGGGCGTGGCTGATCATGGCCGTCATCCTCGTCTGGGCGGTGCGGCTCACCGCGAACTGGGCGTACGGCTGGCCCGGCCTGCACCACGAGGACTGGCGCTACCCGATGCTGCGCGAGAAGTCCGGCTCGTTCGCGCTCGTCGTCGACTTCGCGGCCGTCCACCTCTTCCCGACGCTGCAGGTGTTCCTGGCCTGCCTCCCGGCCTTCGTCGCCCTGACCCGGCCGTCGCACGGGTTCGACGCCCTCGATGTCCTCGCGACGCTCGTCGGCCTCGCCGCCGTCGCGCTCGAGACCGTCGCCGACCTGCAGCTGCACCGGTTCGTGCGGCTGCGCCGGCCCGGCCAGGTGATGGACGTCGGTGTCTGGGCGTGGTCGCGGCACCCGAACTACTTCGGCGAGTTCGGCTTCTGGGTGGCCATCGCCCTGTTCGGCGTCGCCGCGCGCCCCGGCGAGGCGTGGTGGCTGTGGGTCGGCGCCGCCGCGATGCTGGCGATGTTCCTCGGGGCCAGCATCCCGATGATGGAGGACCGCAGCCTCGCCCGGCGTCCCGACTACCAGGCGGTGATCGACCGGGTGTCGCGGTTCGTGCCGCGTCCACCCCGCCGCCCGCGCGATCAGGCGGCGTGACCCGCCTCGTCGTCGCGGGCCTGGGCGACACCGGGCTGCTCACCGCGGTGCACCTCTCGCGTCGCTTCGACGTCGTGGGCATCGCCAGCGCGCCGGCGCTCGTGAGCGGGCAGGAGCTCGGCTTGCGGCTGGCGCGCCCGGACGACTGGGCGCGTGACTACCTGATCGCCCTCGACCGCTTCCGCGGTCTCGATCGGGCGCGGGTGGTGCAGGGCCGCGTCGAGGCCGCGGACCGCGACCCCCGCCGGATCACGGTGGCCGGCGCCGACGGCTCGCTGACCGACGAGCCGTACGACGTGCTGGTGATCGCGACCGGGGTGACCAACGGGTTCTGGCGGCGGCCCGAACTGCGGACGGCGGACCAGGTCGACGAAGCGCTGCGGACGGCGCACGAGCGGCTCGCGGCAGCGGGCTCGGTGATCGTCGTGGGCGGCGGCGCCGCGGCCGTGAGCAGTGCCCTCAACATCGCGACCCGATGGCCCCGCACGACCGTCGATCTCTACTTCCCCGGCGAGCGGGCCCTGCCGCAGCACCACCCGCGCGTCTGGGCACGGGTACAACGCCTGTTGCGGACGCAGGGCGTCGGTCTGCACCCCGGCCATCGCGCCGAACTCCCGAACGGCACCGCACCGGAACGGCTGACGGACGATCCGGTCGGATTCAGCACCGGACAGCCGGAAGCACGGGCCGACGTCGTGCTCTGGGCGGTGGGCCAGGTGCGTCCGAACACCGCGTGGTTGCCCGCTGACGTGCTCGACGAGCGCGGCTTCGTCCGGGTCGGGCCAGACCTGCAGGTGCCGGGGCGGCCGGGCGTCTTCGCGATCGGCGACGTCGCCGCGACCGACCCGCTGCGGTCGTCGGCGCGCAACCGTGCCGACAAGCTGCTCGCGCGAAACGTCGCGGCGTGGGTCTGCGGTGGCCGGTTGCGCGAGTACCGGCCGCCGCGCCGGCGGTGGGGTTCCGTACTCGGCGCGCAGGCCGACGGCCTGGTCGTGTTCGCGCCGAACGGGCGCGGCTTCCGTTTTCCCGCCTGGACGATCGACACCGTGCTGCAGCCGTGGATCGTGCGCCGCGGCATCTATGGCGGTGTGCGCCGCGGCTGACGGTAGCGGTGCTCGGGACGACCGGCGGTGCCGTACTTCAACGTCAGCTCCAGCCGGCCGTCGTGCACCAGCACCGCGAGGTACCGCTGCGCGGTCGCGCGACTGATGCCGATGCGTTCGGCGACGCCGGCGGCGGACAGTTCGGCGGCCGAGTCCTCGAACTGTGCGCGCACCAGCGCCATCGTCGGTTCCGACAGTCCCTTGGGCAGCTCCGCCGCCCCCGCCGGCCCGCGCATGATCGAGAACAGCCGATCGACGTCGCGCTGCGCGACCTCGCCGGTGCGGTGGGCCTGCTCGTGCAGCGCGCGGTACGCGGTGAGCCGGTCGGCGAAGGCGCGGAACGCGAAGGGCTTGACCAGGTACTGGACGACACCGCCCTGCATCGCCGCCCGCACGCTCGCGACGTCGCGGGCCGCGCTGATGACGATGACGTCGGGGTTGTGCCCCTCGCCCTCGCGCAGCCGACGCAGCACGCTGAGCCCGTGCTCGTCGGGCAGGTACAGGTCGAGCAGGACGAGGTCGGGACGGTGCACGCGCGCGGCGTCGAGCGCGGCCGCGCCGGTGTGCGCGACCCCGACGACGTCGAAGCCAGGCACGCGACGCACGAACTCGGCGTGCAGATCGGCGACGCGGAAATCGTCGTCGACGACGAGCACCCGGATCACGCCGACACCCGCACGCCCGGGAGCGTCACACGGAAACAGCCACCGCCGCGTCCCGGCACCACCTCGACCGAGCCGTGCAGCCCGGCGACCAGTCGGCGCACCAAGGCCAACCCGATGCCGCGCGGGCGGTCGGCGCAGTCCTTCGTCGACCAGCCGCCGGCGAAGATGGCTTCCTCCGCACCGGACGGCACCCCAGGTCCGTCGTCGGAGACCTCGATGACCAGGTGGTCGTCGCACGGGCTGAACCGCACCGCCACCGTCCCGCCGGCGCCGACCGCCTCGATCGCGTTGTCGACGAGGTTCCCCACGATCGACACGAGCGCCTGCCCGTCCTGCTCCGCGATGCCGACGGCCTCGTCGCAGACGACCTCGAGGCTCACCGCCCGCTCACGAGCGACGGTCGTCTTGGCGAGCAGCAGGGCGACGAGACGCACGTCGCCGAGCCGCGAGTCGATGCTCGTCGCCGACGTCTCGTCGACCTCGCGGGCGAATCCCGCGGCCTCGTCGGCCCGACCGAGGTCGAGCAGCCCGGACAGCACGTGCATGCGGTTCGAGAACTCGTGCTGCTGCGCGCGCAGGGCGTCGATGAGGGTGCGCGTCTCGTCCAGCTCGCGCAGGGCGTGGTCGAGCTCGGTGCGGTCGCGCAGCGTGATGACATGGCCGAGGTCGCCCACCCGCCGACGACTGCCGACGAGCAGCCGGCTGCCGTGCACCGTGACAAGATCGGTGATGTCGGGCGCCTCGGGCGACGCCGGCAGCAGGCGCCGCAGGTCGCTGCCGCCGAGCACGTCGCGGGCAGGGCGGCGGACGTCGGCGGCGCTCGTCCCCAGCAGCTGGTGCGCCTGGTCGTTCAGCAGGGTCAGCACGCCGCGGCGGTCGACGGCGAGCACGCCCTCGCGGATGCCGTGCAGCGTTGCCTCCCGCTCGTGCAGCAACTCGGCGAACTGGTCGAGCTCGAGGCCGTAGGTCTGGCGCTTGATGCGACGCGCCAGCAGCAGGGCGATCAAGAGGCCCGCGGCGAGCACGATCGCCAGGTAGGCCGCCAGCCCGACGAGCTGGTGCGACGCCGCGGCGGCGACGCTGCTCTCGGGGACGCCCGCCGACACCTCCCCGACGACGCGGCCGTCGGTACCGAAGACCGGTGCCCGGCCGTTCGCCGACCGCCCGAGGTTGCCGGGATCGGTACCGACATGGTCGTGGCCGTCGAGCGCGACGACGGGTTCGCTGATGCGCTGCCCGATCAGCCCTGGACGCGGGTGCGAGTAGCGGACGCCGGTCGGGTCGATCACCACCACGTACGAGGCGTGACTCTGCTGCCGGATGCGTTCGGCGAGCGCCTGCACCCCGGCCGGATCGCGATGCTCGAGCGCCGCGACGATCTGCGGCATCGCCGCGGTGGACGCCGCCACCGCGAGCGCGCGCTGCTCGTACTCGGTGTCGAGTTCGTGGTGCACGGCGCGCGACCAGAGCACGAGGCCGACGGCGGTGGCGATGACCAGGACGAGCACCTGCCCGGCCAGCAGCTGTGCCCAGAGCGTCCGGGGCCATGCGCGCCTCACGGTCGACAGTGTGCACCGCGGATCACCGCGGCGCCTGCACGCAGAATGAGCAGAAGTCGCGGTTATCGAGCCACGACGCGACGGGCGGGGGG
>NZ_JBQCEE010000018.1:0-7835 GCF_051960575.1 Jatrophihabitans sp. | reverse complement strand
ACGTCCGCCGCGCAGGACGTCACCGCCGACCCCACCCAGGTCGCCCCGAGCGAGCGCACCGCCTACGCCGCCCGCCTGGCGCCCCTGCTCGGCGTCAGCACGCTCAGCATCGTGCAGGCGCTCAACGAGCCGGGCCGCTACGCCGTGCTGGCGACGGGCATCCCGCCGGTGAAGGCGCAGCAGGTGCAGGCGCTCAAGCTCACCGGCATCTACCTGCAGGCCACCACGCAGCGCCAGTACCCGGGCCAGGACACCGCGTCGAACATCCTCGGCACGGTGCACAGCGACGGCAGCGGCGCGTCCGGTCTCGAGGCCGCCTTCAACAGCCTGCTCGCCGGCCACGACGGCAGTGAGACCTACAGCGTCGACAACGTCGGCAACGTCAACCCGAGCAGCCGCACGGTCACCGACCCGGCCGTGAACGGCGCGACGATCCGGCTGACGATCGACCAGAACCTGCAGTACGTGGCGCAGCAGCTGCTCGACCAGGACGTCCCGCTGTCGGGCGCCGAGGGCGCCGAGATGGCGATCCTCGACGTGCACACCGGCCAGGTGCTCGCGCTCGCGTCCAGCGCGAAGTTCCGCGACAACCTGCAGGACCCACCGGTCATGTCGGCCTTCGAGCCGGGCTCGGTGCAGAAGTCGATCACCTTCGCCGCGGCGCTGCAGGAGGGCCTCATCACGCCCAGCACCCGCATCAACGTCGACGGCTCCATGCAGATGGGCGGCGTCACCGTCAGCGACGCGTGGGCGCACGGCGTCTACCCGTACTACGCGCGCGGCATCCTGGCGATGTCCTCGAACGTCGGGACGCTGAAGATCGCGCAGAAGCTCGGGCCCGAGACCTGGATGCGCTACGAGAAGCTGTTCGGCGTCGGGCAGAAGACGGGCATCGAACTGCCGGGCGAGAGCGCCGGCTACCTGCCGCCGATGTCGACGTGGTCGGACTCGACCTTCGCCAACCTGCCGTTCGGCCAGGGCGAGAGCATGACCGTGCTGCAGCTCGCCTCGATCTACCAGGCCATCGCCAACAACGGCGTGCGCGTCCCGCCGCGCATCATCCAGTCGATCACCAGGCCGGACGGCACCGTGACCACGACGGCGGCGCCGAAGGGCGTCCGCGTGGTCAGCCCGCAGACGTCGGCGACGCTGCGGCAGATGCTCGAGTCGGTCGTCATGCCCGGCGGCACCGGCGTCAAGGCCGCGGTGCCGGGCTACCGCGTCGCGGGCAAGACCGGCACGGCGCAGCAGCCGGTGAACGGCGTCTACAGCAACTGGGCCAACTGGGACACCTTCGCCGGCATGATCCCGGCCGACGACCCGCAGTTCGTCGTGGCGATCATGGTCGACAACCCGGCCCACGGCGTCGAGGGCGGCGACGTCGCGGCGCCGCTGTTCAACCAGATCGCGTCCTATGAGGTGCAGCACGCGCACGTGCCGCCGACCGGCTCGCTGCCGCGCCACGAATCACTCATGGACTGCAGGCACGCGAACCCGGCGTACCTGCCCGCTAACGTCTGCTGACGTGCCTGGTCCCGCGTCCGGAGTCCCGCGTCCGGCGCAGGTGGCGCCCCGCCGCCTGGCCGCGCTCGCGGCGCTCGTCGGCGGCCGGGTCGACGAGGCGGACGCGGCGACCGAGGTCGCGGGCGTCACGTCCGGCACCGCGTTCGTCCGGCCCGGTGACCTCTTCGCGGCGCTGCCGGGCCGGTCGGCGCACGGCGCGTCGTTCGCCGGCGAGGCGCGTGCGGCCGGTGCGGTCGCGCTGCTCACCGATGCCGCCGGACGCGAGCTGGCCGGCTCCGCCCTGCCGGTGGTCGAGGTCGCCGACGTGCGCGCGGCGCTCGGCCCGGTGAGCGCTGAGGTCTACGGCCGGCCCAGTGAGCACCTGCGCGTGCTCGGGGTGACCGGCACGAGCGGGAAGACGACGACGACCTTCCTCGTGCGCGCCGGGCTGCTGGCTGCCGGACGCACGCCCGGCCTCATCGGCACCGTCGCGACGATGATCGGCGACGACGAGATCCCCACCGGCTTCACCACCCCGGAGGCGCCCGAACTGCAGGCGCTGCTCGCCGTCATGCGCGAGCGCGGCGTCACCGACGTGGCGGTGGAGGTCTCGTCGCACGCGCTCGCCATGGGCCGCGTCGACGGCATCGACTTCGCCGTCGGTGCCTTCACCAACCTCAGCGAGGACCACCTCGACTTCCACCGCGACATGGACGACTACTTCGCCGCGAAGGCGTCGCTGTTCCGGCGCACCCGCCGCGGCGTGACGATGCTGGACGACGTGTGGGGTCGCCGCCTCGCGGCCGCGGACGCCGATCTCGTCACCGTGAGCACGACCGGTGTCGCCGACTGGACGGCATTCGACGTGCACGCGCACCCGGCCGGCGCGACGGCGTTCCGCGTGCGCGGCCCGCGCGGCGAGTTCGAGACCGAGTGCACGATCCCCGGACGGTACAACGTGGCCAACGCCCTGCTCGCGCTGGTGCTGCTGGCCGAGACCGGCATCGACCCCGCGGGCGTCGCCGACGCCGTCGGCCACGCGGCGGTGCCCGGACGCATGGAGCGGGTCGACGCCGGCCAGCCGTTCCTCGCGGTGGTCGACTACAGCCACAAGCCCGCTGCGGTCGAGGGGGCGCTCAAGGCGCTGCGTCCGCTCACCGAGGGGCGGTTGATCGTCGTGCTCGGGTGCGGTGGCGACCGCGACCGCGGCAAGCGGCCGCACATGGGCGAGATCGCCGCGCGCGGCGCCGAACTGCTCATCGTCACCGACGACAACCCGCGCTCGGAGGACCCGGCCGCCATCCGCGCGGCGATGGTCGCCGGCGCGCTCGCCGTGCCGGAATCACAGCGCGGCGAGGTGCGCGAGGTCGGCGACCGGCGGGCCGCGATCCTGGAGGCGGTCGAGGCGGCGCGGCCCGGGGACACCGTGCTCGTCGCCGGCAAGGGCCACGAGACGGGACAGGAGGTCGCAGGCGTCGTGCACCCCTTCGACGACCGCGAGGTGCTGCGCGAGGCGCTGCGGGAGGTGCCGCGATGATCCCGCTGACCCTCGGTGAGATCGCTGCGGCGGTGGGCGGCACGCTGCGCGACGCCGACCCGACGACCGCCGTCACCGGCGGCGTCGAGTTCGACTCGCGCAAGGTCGGGCCGGGCGGGCTGTTCCTCGCCTTCGCCGGCGAGCAGGTCGACGGGCACGAGTTCGTCGCGGCCGCGCTCGATGCGGGGGCCGTGGCCGCGCTGGTGAGCCGGCCCGTCGCGGGTGCGCGCATCGAGGTCGGCGACGTGCTCGCGGCTGTCGGCCGGCTGGCCACCGAGGTGCTGTCGCGGCTGCCAGAACTCACCGTCGTCGGTGTCACCGGGTCGAGCGGCAAGACCTCGACGAAGGACCTCATGGCGCAGCTGCTCGCGCGGCTCGGGCCGACCGTCGCGCCCCCCGGCTCGTTCAACAACGAGCTCGGCCACCCGTACACGGTGTTGCGAGCCGACGCGTCCACCCGCTACCTGGTGCTCGAGAACAGCGCGCGGGGCGTCGGCCACATCCGGTACCTCTGCGGCATCGCCCGGCCGCGCATCGGCGTCGTTCTCAACGTCGGCAGCGCCCACCTCGGCGAGTTCGGTTCGCGCGAGGCCATCGCGCAGGCCAAGGGCGAGCTCGTCGAGGCGCTGCCCGCCGACGGTGTCGCCGTGCTCAACGCCGACGACCCGCTGGTGTCGGCGATGGCGCCGCGCACCGCCGCCCGGGTGGTGTCCGTCGGCGAGGCCCCGACCGCCGACGTGCGTGCCGAGGACGTGCACCTCGACGACCTTGGGCGGCCGCGATTCACCCTGCTCGCGCGCGGCGAGCGGGCCGAGGTGGCGATGCTGCTGGTCGGCGGCCACCACGTCGGCAACGCGCTGTCGGCCGCGGCCGTCGCGCTCGAGTGCGGCATGTCCGTGGCGGAGGTCGCCACCGCGCTGAGCGAGGCCCGGCCGGCCAGCCGCTGGCGCATGGAGGTGACCGAGCGTCCCGACGGCGTCGTGATCATCAACGACGCCTACAACGCCAACCCCGAGTCGATGCGCGCGGCGCTCAAGGCGCTCGCGTCCATCGCCCGGTCGCGGCAGGCGCGGTCGATCGCCGTGCTCGGCCACATGGCCGAGCTCGGTGCCGACGCGATGGACGAGCACGACGCGCTCGGCCGCCTCGCCGTGCGGCTCGACGTGTCGCTGGTGCTGGCCGTCGGCGACCAGGCCCGGCCCATCCAGCACGGCGCGGCGCTCGAGGGCTCGTGGGACGGCGAGTCACGCTGGGTGCCGGACATCCCCGCCGCCGTCGCGGCCCTCGAGGCCGAGCTGCAGCCGGGGGACATCGTGCTGGTGAAGGCGTCGCGCTCGGCCGGCCTCGAGCGGCTGGCCGCGCGGCTGACAGGGGAGACGACGGCGTGAAGACGATCCTCATCGCCGCGGTCTTCGCCCTGATCACCTCGATTCTCTGCACCCCGCTGGTCGTCGCGTGGTTCCGGCGACGTGGGTTCGGGCAGGAGATCCGCAGCGACGGCCCGCAGTCGCACCTGGTCAAGCGCGGCACCCCCACCATGGGCGGCGTCGCGATCATCGGCTCGACGGTGGTCGGCTACGGCGTCGCGCACGTCGTGCTGGCCATCCAGGGCAAGGGCGGCCCCACGGCGTCCGGGCTGCTGCTGCTGTTCCTCATGGTCGGCCTCGGCGTCGTCGGCTTCCTCGACGACTTCATCAAGATCCGCAAGCAGCGGTCGCTGGGCCTGCGGGCGCGCGCGAAGTTCCTGGGCCAGCTCGTCGTCGGTGTCGTCTTCGGCGTCTTCGCGCTGATGTTCCGCAACCGGTTCGGTGACCGGCCCGCGTCCACCCATCTGTCGTTCGTGCGCGACATCGCGCCGATCGGGCTCGGCGCGATCGGCTTCGTGATCCTCGCCTATCTCATCGTCACCGCCACCTCGAACGCCGTGAACCTCACCGACGGCCTCGACGGCCTGGCGGCCGGCTCGTCCGCCATGGTGTTCGGCGCGTTCACCCTCATCGCGTTCCTGCAGGCCAAGTACAGCTGCGGCAGCAGCCCGGCCGCCGGTTGCTACATCGTGCGCGACCCCGCCGACGTCGCGCTCGTCGCCGCTGCGGCGATGGCGGCGTGCTTCGGCTTCCTGTGGTGGAACGCCCCGCCCGCGCAGATCTTCATGGGCGACACCGGCTCGATGGCGCTCGGTGGCCTCATGGCGGGCCTGGCGATCCTCACCCACACCGAGCTGCTGCTCGTCGTGCTCGGCGGCCTGTTCGCCATGGTGACGCTCTCGGGGATCATCCAGACCGGCTGGTTCAAGTTCACCCGCATCCGCACCGGCACCGGCAGACGGGTGTTCCGCATGGCCCCGCTGCACCACCACTTCGAACTCGCCGGGTGGGAGCCGACCACGGTCATCGTCCGGTTCTGGATCATGAGCGGCGTGGCGGTCGCCTTCGGCATGGGGCTGTTCTATGCCGACTTCATCGGCAATGGCTGACGGGCTCGACGGACGCTGCGTGCTGGTCGCCGGCGTCGGCGTGGCCGGCGCCTCCGCCGCCCGCGCGCTGCTGCCGCGGTCGGCGCGGGTGCTGCTCACGGCGCGCGACCGCGGGCCGGCGGTCGACGAGCTCGTCGCCGCCGGCGCAGAGTGGCTGGGGCCGGTCGACGCCGTGCCGCCGATGGTCGACCTCGTCGTCGCCTCGCCGGGCCTGCGGCCGACGGACCCGCTGCTGGTCGACGCCGCGGCACGTGGTGTGGACGTGTGGGGGGAGGCCGAGCTCGCCTGGCGGCTGCGCGGGCCGCGGCCCGCCGCCTGGCTCGCCATCACCGGCACGAACGGCAAGACGACCACCGTGCACATGCTCGAGTCGATCCTGCGCGCGGGCGGGATGCGGGCCGTCGCGGTCGGCAACGTCGGCGTGCCGATGATCGACGCGGTGCTGGCCGACCCGCCGTACGAGGTGCTCGCCGTCGAGCTGTCGAGCCAGCAGCTGCACTTCGCGCCGTCGCTCGCACCGGTCGCCGGCGCGCTGCTGAACCTGGCCGAGGACCACCTCGACTGGCACGGCAGCTTCGCCGCCTACGCCGACGCGAAGGCGCAGGTCTGGGCGGGTGGTGTCGCGGTCGGCAACCTCGACGACCCCGAGGTCGCGCCGCGCCTGGCCGCGGTGCGCGACCGGATCGTCGTGCCCTTCACCCTCGGCGAGCCCGACGAGGGTGCGCTCGGCGTGCTCGACGGGCGGTTGGTCAGCCGCGCCTTCGGCGACGACGGTGTCGTGCTCGCCGAGGCGCGCGAGGTGCACCCGCCCGGGTCGCACAACGTCGCGAACGCGCTCGCCGCCGCCGCGCTCGCGCGCGCCGTGCACGTGCCGGCCGCCGCCGTCGCCGACGGGCTGCGGTCGTTCGTCCCCGATCCGCACCGCAACCAGTTCGTCGCCGAGCGCGGCGGCGTCACCTACGTCGACGACAGCAAGGCCACCAACCCGCACGCGGCGCTCGCGTCCTTGACGGCGTACGAGCCGATCGTCTGGGTCGCCGGCGGTCAGCTCAAGGGCGTCGACCCGGACGACCTGGTCGCGGCCGTCGCGCCGCGGCTGCGGGCGGCCGTGCTGCTCGGCGCCGACCGCGCCCTGCTGGCAGCGGCCCTGCAGCGACACGCGCCGCAGATCCCCGTGATCATGGTGGCCATCACCGACGATAGGGCCATGTCCGAGGTCGTCCGCGCTGCCGCGGAACTAGCCCGTCCCGGTGACACCGTGCTCCTCGCGCCGGCGGCGGCCTCGTACGACATGTTCGCCGGCTACGGGGCCCGGGGCGACGCGTTCGCCGCCGCCGTCCACGCGCTGGGCGCATGAACCTGACCCAGCTGCGCGACCGCCTGCCCGCCCTCCCCGGCCTGCCGTCGCGCCCCTCGCGGGACACCGACCGCGAGCCCGCTGACGGCGTGCGGTTCCTCGACAAGCCCTACGCGTCCGTGCAGCTGCTCATGCTCGCAGCCGCCGGCCTGCTCGGCTTCGGCATCCTCATGGCGATCTCGACGACCATCGCGGCGTCCGACGGCTCGGCCGGCGTCTCGATCTGGGCGCAGATGCGCAAGGAGGTCGTCTTCGTCGCGATCGGGCTGCCGATCTTCTGGTTCGCGATGCGGCTCTCGCCGCGCGTGCTGCGCATGCTCGTGTACCCGATCCTCGCCCTGGCGCTCGCGTCGCTCGTGGCGGTGCTGATCCCCGGCATCGGCGTCGGCGTGTACGGCGCCCGCCGGTGGATCGACCTGGGCCCGCTGCAACTGCAGCCGTCCGAGGTCGCGAAGGTGGCGATACTGCTGTGGGGCGGCGACCTGCTGGCGCGCAAACAGCAGTTCGGGACGCTGCGTCGTGCCCGGCACCTGTTCGTCCCGCTGATTCCGGTGTTCGCGCTCGTCGCCGGCCTGGTGATGCTGGAACCGGACCTGGGCACCACCTGCTGCTTCATGCTGATCCTGCTCGGGTTGCTGTGGATGGTCGGCATGCCGATGCGCTACTTCGTCGCGGTCGTCGCCGTGCTTGCCGCCGCCGTTGCCGCCCTGGCCTTCGCCGCGCCCTACCGCTGGGAGCGGCTGATCACATTCCTGCACCCGTTCAAGGACGCCAAGAACACCGGCTTCCACACCGTGGAAGGTCTGTACGCACTCGCCTCGGGCGGCGTCTTCGGGGTCGGCCTCGGCCAGGGCACGTCGAAGTACGGCTGGGTGCCGAACGCGAACTCCGACTACGTCTTCGCCATCATCGGCGAGGAACTCGGGCTCATCGGCTGCGCGGCCGTGCTCGTGCTGTTCGGC
>NZ_JBQCEE010000017.1:0-10322 GCF_051960575.1 Jatrophihabitans sp. | reverse complement strand
GCGGGCCATGCCCGCCCCGCCGCCCCCCTCGGCTAGGATCGCGGGCCCGACCCCGGGCTCGGCGTTCTCGGGGTGGCCCCGCCACACCCACGTCGGGGCGTGCACGCCGTTGGTCACCGAGGTGATCGGCACGTCGGCCTGGTCGAAGCCCGGCCACAGGTCGTTGAACATGCCGCGGCTGACCTCGCCGTGCAGCAGCGACACACCGTTCGCACGCTGCCCGAGGCGCAGGCCCATGTGCGCCATGTTGAAGCGCGTCGGGTCGACCTCGGCACCGAGCGCGAGGATGCGGTCGGCCGGCAGCGACGAGCCGAGCCCCGGCAGGTAGGTGGCGATGAGGTCACGTGGGAAGCGGTCGATGCCGGCGGGCACCGGGGTGTGCGTGGTGAAGACCGTGCCGGCGCGCACCGCCTGCAGCGCCTCGTCGAAGCTCAGCCCGTAGCCGTCGACCAGCTCGCGGATGCGCTCGACGCCGAGGAAGCCCGCGTGCCCCTCGTTGGCGTGGAACACCGTCGGTGCCGGCGTGCCGCTGACCGCGCAGTACGCGCGCACCGCACGCACACCGCCGACGCCGAGCAGCAGCTCCTGCAGCAACCGGTGCTCCTCGCCGCCGCCGTAGAGGCGGTCGGTGACGGTGCGGGCCTGCTGGTCGTTGTCCTCGATGTCGCTGTCGAGCAGCAGCAGCGGGACGCGACCGACCTGCGCCACCCACACCTGCGCGTGCAGCGTGCGCCCCTCGGGCAGCGCGATCTGCACGCGCACGGGCGCACCGTCGGCGTCCTTGAGCTCCTTGACCGGCAGGCCCTGCGGGTCGTAGCTCGGGTACATCTCGAGCTGCCAGCCGTCGCGCGAGAGCGACTGGCGGAAATAGCCCGAGCCGTAGAGCAGGCCGACGCCGATGATCGGCACGCCGAGGTCGCTGGCGGCCTTGAGGTGGTCGCCGGCCAGGATGCCGAGACCGCCGGAGTACTGCGGCAGCACCTCGGTGATACCGAACTCGGCCGAGAAGTAGGCGATCGCCGCGGGCCAGTCGTCCTGCGCCTGCTTCTGGTACCAGCGCGGCTGGGTCAGGTAGTCGGTGAGGTCGTCGTGCAGGTCGTTCAGCCGCCGGATGAACTTCCGGTCGGATGCGAGCTGCGCGAACCGCTCGGCGCTGACCTCGCCCAGCATCTGGTGCGGGTCGTGGTTGCACCGTTGCCAGAGGTCGGGGTCGACGGCCTCGAGCAGGTCCTGCGACTCGGGGTGCCACGACCAGCGCAGGTTCGCCACCAGGTCACCCAGCTTGGTCAGCTCGCGCGGGAAGGCGGCGCGGACGGTCAGACGACGCAGAGCTCTCACAGCGTCGGACGCTAGCACCTCCGACAGCGCTTTCAGGTCACGACCGGGTAGATCCCGCCCTCCGACGAGGTGTCGTCCCGGGCGTCACGAAGTAGGGGCTTACGGCGGCGCTGCACCTGGGTAGGTTCGCCTCGTGGTCGGACGCATCGGACTCGCCTCTGTCTCCCCCGTCGTCGGTTCGACGACGACGGCCGAATTCCCCGCGCACGCCGTCGTCGGCGAGGCGGTGCCGGTCTCGGCGACCGTCTTCCGCGAGGGACACGACGCCGTCGCCGCGACGGTCGTGCTGCGCGACCCGGCGCGGAAGGTGCACTCGACGGTGCGCATGCGTCCGGGTGCGACGGGCACCGACCGCTGGCACGCCACCGTGCGCGCCGACGCCGGCGGCCTCTGGTCGTTCGTCGTCGAGGCGTGGTCCGACCCCATGGCCACCTGGCACCACGCGGTGACGGTGAAGATGGCGGCCGGCCAGGGCGCCGACGAGCTCGCCAACGACCTCGAGGTCGGGGCCCGGCTGTTCGAGCGGCTCGCCAAGACGCTGCCGAAGGAGTACCGCGGCAGCGCCCTCGAGGCGGCCGCCGCCCTGCGCAACACCGACCTCGACGTCGGCCAGCGGGTCGCGCCGGCGCTGAACGAGAACCTGCAGCGCCTCGCGCACGACTTCCCGGTGCGCGAGCTGGTCACCAAGTCGCCCGCGTACCCGCTCTGGGTCGACCGGCCGAGGGCGCTGTTCGGCAGCTGGTACGAGTTCTTCCCCCGCTCGATCGGCGCCGAGCTCGCCAACGACCCCGACCACCCTGCGAAGCCGGTCCGGCACGGCACCTTCAAGGACGCCACCGAGCACCTCGACTACGTCGCCTCGCTCGGCTTCGATGTCGTCTACCTGCCGCCGATCCACCCGATCGGCGAGGTGAACCGCAAGGGCCCGAACACCGCGATCGCACCGGGCGGCACGACCACCCCCGACCCGTGGGACGTCGGGTCGCCGTGGGCGATCGGGTCGAAGGACGGCGGGCACGACGCCGTGCACCCCGACCTCGGCACCATCGACGACTTCCGGGCCTTCGTGGCGCGGGCGCGCGAGCTCGATCTCGAGGTCGCGCTCGACCTCGCGCTGCAGTGCGCACCCGACCACCCGTGGGTGGCCGAGCACCCCGAGTGGTTCACCACGCTGCCCGACGGGACGATCGCGTACGCCGAGAACCCGCCGAAGAAGTACCAGGACATCTACCCGATCAACTTCGACAACGACCCCGACGGCCTGTCCGCCGAGGTGCTGCGCGTCGTGCGGTACTGGATCGACCAGGGCGTCACGATCTTCCGTGTCGACAACCCGCACACGAAGCCGATCAACTTCTGGCAGTGGCTGCTCGGCGAGGTGCGCAAGACCAACCCCGAGATCGTCTTCCTGGCCGAGGCGTTCACGCGTCCGGCGATGATGCACGAGCTCGCGAAGGTCGGCTACCACCAGAGCTACACGTACTTCACCTGGCGCAACGACAAGGCCGAGCTCGAGGAGTACGCGCAGGAACTGGTCGACGCGGCGCACTACATGCGTCCGAACTTCTTCGTCAACACGCCGGACATCCTGCACGCGTACCTGCAGAACGGCGGGCCGGGCGCGTTCGCGATCCGCGCGGTGCTCGCATCGATGCTCTCGCCGTCGTGGGGCGTCTACAGCGGCTACGAGCTGTACGAGCACCTGCCCGTGCGCCCGGGCAGCGAGGAGTACCTCGCGTCCGAGAAGTACCAGCTGCGGCCCCGCGACTTCGCCGGCGCGGCGGCCGACGGACGCTCGCTCGCCCCGCTCATCACGACGCTGAACCGCATCCGCCGCGAGCACCCGGCGCTGCAGGAACTGCGCAACCTCTACATCCACCGCGTCGACAACGAGCACATCACCGCGTTCAGCAAGCACGACACCGTCAGCGGCGACACCGTGCTCGTCGTCTGCCTCACCGACCCGCACGCGTGGCACGAGGCGACGGTGAGCCTCGACCTCGAGGCGATGGGCGTGCCGTGGGACGGCCGCATCCACGTGCGCGACCTGCTCGACGGCTCGGAGTACGAGTGGGGCCAGTACGACTACGTGCGTCTCGACCCGATCTGGCGCCCCGCGCACATCTTCCACGTCACCCCCGCCTGAGCGCCGCCATGGACGTGTACGGGCGGTTCCGGGCGGCGGTCGAGGCGAACGACCACGACGCGATCATGTCGTGCTTCACCGACGACATCCGGCTGTTCAGCCCGGTGAAGTTCACGCCGTTCGCCGGCAAGGCCGAGGTCGGCGCGCTGTTCGCCGTGCTGCTGCGCACCTTCGAGGACTTCCGCTACGTCGGCGAGCTCACGGGCGAGGTCGAGCACGGCGCCGGCGGCGAGCCGACCGGCACGCACGTGCTCGTCTTCCGCTGCCAGGTCGCCGGCAAGCAGGTGCACGGCATCGACCTCATGCAGGCGGACGCGAGCGGGCTGATCGACAGCTTCACCGTCATGCTGCGCCCGATGTCGGCAGCGCAGGCCGTCGGCCAGGCCGTGCTCGCTGGCCTCGTCGCCGACGGCGCGGCGCCGGGCTGAGCCGCCTACAGCGCGGTGGCGGGCGCGACGAGCCGCTCGCCGAGTTCCTCGAGCCGTCCTGGCCGGTCGGCGCCCGGGACGCCGAGGTGGATGTGCTGCACACCGAGCTCGGCGTAGCCCGCGAACTCGGCCAGCACCGCCTGCCAGTCGGGGTCGGCCGGCAGCCGCCACATGATCGTCTTCTCGATCTCGGCGTAGTCACGCCCAACCTCGGCGCACCGCTGCTGCAGCACCTCGAGCTTGTGCGCGAGGTCAGGGGCCGCGAAGAGGTTGCACAGCTGTGCGTACTGCGCGACGAGCCGCAGCGTCTTCCGCTCGCCGCCGCCACCGATGAGGATGGGCGGGTGCGGCTGCCGCAGGGCCGCGGGCGAGTTGAGGGTGCGTCCGAGGCGGTAGTGCTTCCCCTCGTACGGCGCGTCGGACGACGACCACATCTGCTGCACGATCTGCAGCGCCTCCTCGAGCCGCTCGAAGCGCTCAGCCAGCGGTGGCAGGAACAGCCCGAGCCCCTCGGCCTCCTCCTCGTTCCACCCCGCGCCGATGCCGAGGATGGCGCGTCCGCCAGAGAGCACGTCGAGGGTCGTCACGGCCTTCGCGAGCAACCCCGGGTCGCGGTAGGTCACCGCCGTCACCCAGGCGAGCAGCTCGGCCGACGACGTGCACGCGGCGAGGTAGCCCAGCGCCGTGTAGGCCTCGAGCATCGGCGCCTCGGGCGGGCCGAGGTGCGAGATCTGGAAGACGTGGTCCATCACGCTGATGCGCCTGAACCCGACGTCCTCGGCGGTCGTCGCGACCCGCCGCAGCGCGTCGGCGAGGCCGTCCGGCCCGCCGTCGAAGTCGAAGCTCGAGATGTGCAGGCCCAGTTTCACCCGTCCAGTATGTCGCGATCGCCGAGCGGGTCGCGGCCCCCTGTTTCGGTGCCCCCTCCGAACGGCTAGGAAGGTGTACGTGACCAACACGTCCGAGACGAACCCGACGCTCGGTGTCCGCCCCGAACCGGACTGGTTCAAGCGCGCCGTCTTCTACGAGGTGCTCGTGCGCGGCTTCGCCGACAGCAACGGCGACGGCAGCGGCGACCTGCGCGGCCTGCGCGGCAAGCTCGACTACCTGCAATGGCTGGGCGTCGACTGCCTGTGGCTGCCGCCGTTCTATCCCAGCCCGCTGCGTGACGGCGGCTACGACGTCATGGACTACACCGGCGTCCTCGAGGACTTCGGCACCATCGACGACTTCAAGGCGCTGCTGGACGAGTCGCACGCCCGCGGCATCCGCATCATCGTCGACTTCGTCATGAACCACACGAGCGACCAGCACCCGTGGTTCCAGGCCAGCCGCAACGACCCGGACGGCCCCTACGGCGACTACTACGTCTGGAACGACGACGACACCCGCTACCCGGACGCGCGGATCATCTTCGTCGACACCGAGCCGTCGAACTGGACGTTCGACCCGGTGCGCAAGCAGTACTTCTGGCACCGCTTCTTCAGTCACCAGCCCGACCTGAACTTCGACTGCCCGGGCGTGCAGAACGACATCATCGACGCGCTGCGGTTCTGGCTCGACCTCGGCATCGACGGCTTCCGGCTCGACGCCGTGCCGTACCTCTACGTCCGTGACGGCACGAACGGCGAGAACCTGCCCGAGACCCACGAGTTCCTCAAGCGGGTGCGCAAGGAGATCGACCGCGACTACCCCGACCGCATCCTGCTGTGCGAGGCCAACCAGTGGCCCGAGGACGTCGTCGACTACTTCGGCGACTCGTCGGTGGGCGGCGACGAGTGCCACATGGCCTTCCACTTCCCGGTCATGCCGCGCATCTTCATGGCCGTGCGGCGCGAGTCGCGCTACCCGATCTCGGAGATCATGGCCTCGACGCCGGCGATCCCGGACAACTGCCAGTGGGGCATCTTCCTGCGCAACCACGACGAGCTGACCCTCGAGATGGTCACCGACGAGGAACGCGACTACATGTGGGCCGAGTACGCCAAGGACCCACGGATGAAGGCGAACATCGGCATCCGGCGCCGCCTCGCCCCGTTGCTCGAGAACGACCTGAACCAGATCGAGCTGTTCAACGCGCTGCTCTTCTCGCTGCCCGGCTCGCCGGTGCTCTACTACGGCGACGAGATCGGGATGGGCGACAACATCTGGCTCGGTGACCGCGACGGCGTGCGCACACCGATGCAGTGGACGCCCGACCGCAACGCCGGCTTCTCGACCTGCGACCCGGGCCGGCTCTACCTGCCGGTGAACATGGACCAGATCTACGGCTACCAGGTCACCAACGTCGAGGCGCAGACGCGCAACTCGTCCAGCCTGCTGCACTGGACGCGGCGGATGCTGCAGGTGCGCAAGGCGAACCCGGCGTTCGGCATGGGCACGTTCACCGACATCGGCGGCAGCAACCCGTCGGTGCTGAGCTTCGTGCGCGAGTTCGGCGACGACATCGTGCTCTGCGTCAACAACCTCTCGCGCTTCGCCCAGCCGGTCGAGCTCGACCTGCGGCCGTGGCAGGGCGTCGAACCGATCGAGCTGCTCGGCGGTGCGCACTTCCCGCGCATCGGCGAGCTGCCGTACCTGCTGACCGTGGCGGGGCACGGCTTCTACTGGCTGCGGATCCCCCGCCGCCGACCCGAGGACGAGGTGTCGACATGACCGCGGGCATGACCGCCGACCAGATCCGACCGCTGCTGGACGCGTGGTTGCCGCAACAGCGCTGGTTCGGCGGGAAGGGACGCGACATCGCGGGGTTGTCGGCCGAGCCGCTCGGCCCGGTCGGCGAGGCCACGGTCTGGATCGCCACCGTCGAGTACGTCGACGGGGTGCGCGAGCAGTACCAGGTGCCGCTCGTGCTGAAGGACGAGGTGTGCGAGCCGCTCGCTCACGTGCTGCTCGGCACCGTCGACGGGGCTGACGGGCCGCGCTGGGTCTACGACGCCCTGCACGACAAGGAGATCACCGGCGCGTGGCTCACCGGCGTGCGCGACGAGCAGGCCGGCGGGCCGATCGCCTTCCACCGCAGCGTCGCCGCCGACGACATCCCGGTCGAGGCCGCGAGCCTGGTGATGTCCGGCGAGCAGTCGAACACCTCGCTCGTCTTCGACGACACGGCGATCATGAAGGTGTTCCGCCGACTGCAGCCGGGGGTGAACCCGGACGTCGAGGTGACCGAGCGGCTCACCGAGCTCGGCGCGAAGCACATCCCGCGGCTCTTCGGCCATGTGACGGCCGAGCTGCCCGACGGCACCACGTCGCTGGCGATGCTGCAGGAGTTCATGACGACGGCCAGCGACGGCTGGCAGCAGGCCACGCACAGCGTGCTCGACCTCATGGCCGAGGCCGACCTGCACGCCGACGAGGCCGGCGGTGACTTCGCGGCCGAGGCCGAGCGCCTCGGCATGGCCGTCGCCGAGACGCACGCCGACCTGGCCCGGGCCTTCGGCACCGATCGCATGAGCGCGGCCGACTGGGCCAAGCGGGTCGACCTCATGCGCTCGAAGCTCGACGACGCCCTGGCCGTGGTGCCCGACCTCGCCGAGCTCGAGGACGGCATCCGCGGGCTCTACGACGAGGCGGCCGAGGCCGGCGCGGCGGGGCTGCCGGTGCAGCGCATCCACGGCGACCTGCACCTCGGGCAGGTGCTGCGCACCGTCTACCGGTGGGTGCTCATCGATTTCGAGGGCGAGCCGATGGCCGACATCGCCAGCCGCCGCGAGTACGACTCGCCGCTGCGCGACGTCGCCGGCATGCTGCGCTCGTTCACCTACGCGGGCTACCACCGACTGGTCGAGGAACTCAGCCCGACACCCCAGTTGCAGTACCGCGCCGAAGAATGGTCACAGCGCAACCGCGCCGCCTACCTGGATGGGTATGCCTCCGCCGAGGCGGCGGACGGCGGAGACGCCGCTGCCAACGCGGACGTCATCCGGGCGTTCGAGGTCGAGAAGGCGGTGTACGAGGCGGTGTACGAGGCACGGAACCGACCGTCCTGGTTGACGATCCCGCTGACGTCGCTGCGCGTGCTCGTCACGCCGCCCGCCAGCACAGGAGGCAACGCATGAGTGACGACCTGAACCGCATCGTCGACGGCCGGCACCACGACCCGCACAGCGTGCTCGGCGCCCACCCCTCGGGCAAGGTCACGGTCATCCGCACCCTGCGTCCGGAGGCCGCGTCGGTCACGGCGGTCGTCGACGGCAAGCGCACGCCGCTGAAGAAGATCCACGACGGCGGCATCTTCGAGGGCACCGTCGACGGCCCGCCCGGCGACTACCGGCTCGAGGTCGCCTACGGCACCGGCACGCACACGGTCGACGACCCGTACCGCTGGCTGCCGACGCTCGGCGACATGGACCAGTACCTCATCGGCGAGGGACGCCACGAGAACCTCTGGGAGGTGCTCGGCGCGCACGTGCGCACCTACGACACCCCGAACGGCCCGGTCACCGGCACCTCGTTCGCGGTGTGGGCGCCGAACGCGCAGGGTGTGCGCGTGGCGGGCGACTTCGACTACTGGTCGGGACGCGCCCTGCCGATGCGCTCGCTCGGCGCGTCCGGTGTGTGGGAGCTGTTCGTGCCCGGCGTCGGCGACGGCTGCCGCTACAAGTTCCAGATCCTCGGCCAGGACGGCCAATGGCGGCTGAAGGCCGACCCGATGGCGTTCGCCTGCGAGGTACCGCCGGCCACCGCGTCGGTGGTGACGACGTCGCGGTACGAGTGGTCGGACGACGAGTGGCTCAAGCGCCGCGCGGACACCCCGTGGCACAAGGCGCCCATGTCGATCTACGAGGTGCACATCGGGTCGTGGCGGCAGGGGCTGTCGTACCGCGACCTCGCCGACGAGCTCGTCCGCTACCTCGACGAGACCGGCTTCACGCATGTGGAGTTCCTGCCGGTGGCCGAGCACCCGTTCGGCGGCTCGTGGGGCTACCAGGTGTCGTCGTACTACGCGCCGTCGGCGCGCTTCGGGACGCCGGACGACTTCCGGTACCTCATCGACACGCTGCACCAGGCGGGGTACGGCGTCATCGTCGACTGGGTGCCGGCGCACTTCCCGAAGGACTCATGGGCGCTCGGCCGGTTCGACGGCACTGCGCTGTACGAGCACGCCGACCCGCGCCGCGGCGAGCAGCTCGACTGGGGCACCTACGTCTTCGACTTCGGACGCAACGAGGTGCGCAACTTCCTCGTGGCCAACGCGCTCTACTGGCTCGAGGAGTTCCACGTCGACGGGCTGCGTGTCGACGCGGTGGCCTCGATGCTCTACCTCGACTACTCGCGTCCGGCCGATGCCTGGTTGCCGAACAAGTACGGCGGCCGCGAGAACCTCGACGCCGTCTCGTTCCTGCAGGAGATGAACGCGACGGTCGGCAAGCGGGTGCCCGGCGCGATCACCATCGCCGAGGAGTCCACGTCGTGGCCGGGCGTCACGCGCCCCACGCACCTCGGCGGCCTGGGCTTCGGCTTCAAGTGGGACATGGGGTGGATGAACGACACCCTGCGTTACATCAGCAAGGAGCCGGTGCACCGGCAGTGGCACCACAACGACCTGACGTTCTCGATGATGTACGCGTACACCGAGAACTTCGTGATGCCGCTGTCGCACGACGAGGTCGTGCACGGCAAGGGCTCGCTGCTCAACAAGATCCCCGGTGACCGGTGGCAGCAGATGGCGACGCTGCGCTGCCTGTACGCGTACATGTGGGCGCACCCCGGCAAGCAGCTGCTGTTCATGGGACAGGAGTTCGGCCAGGGCGGCGAGTGGGCCGAGTCGCGCTCGCTCGACTGGTGGCTGCTCGACGGTGCCGACCACCGCGGCATCCAGCGCCTGATCACCGACCTCAACGGCGTCTACCGGCAGACCTCCGCGCTGTGGTCGCGCGACCACCAGCCCGACGGCTTCCACTGGATCGACGCCAACGACGCCTCGGGCAACGTCTACTCGTTCCTGCGCTTCGGCGACGACGGCTCGGTGCTCGCCTGCATCTCGAACTTCTCCCCCGTGCCGCACGAGGGCTACGTGGTCGGCCTGCCGTTCGCCGGCCAGTGGGACGAGGTGCTGAACACCGACGCCGCCGAGTACCTCGGCTCAGGAGTCGGCAACTTCGGCCGCGTGACGGCCGTCGACTCGTCGTGGCACGGCCAGCCGGCGTCGGCCAGGCTGCGGCTGCCCCCGCTCGGCACGGTCTGGTTGCGCTACGCCGCCGCGGGCGATTCCGCGCTGGCCGCGACCGAACCCGCCGAGGTGGTGGCCGAGGCCGAGGTGATCACCGAGCTGTCGGCCGCCGACCCCGTGCTCGACCGCGGCGAGGACGGCGACATCGACCCCGAGGCCCAGCCCGCCTGACCGAACGGCCGCTTGTCCCCCGGCCCCGGGGGGGGGGGGGGTGGGGGGGTCTCTCCCCCCTGGG
>NZ_JBQCEE010000016.1:0-4229 GCF_051960575.1 Jatrophihabitans sp. | reverse complement strand
GACGACCTACGGCATCTGCTTCGCGCAGGGCGAGCGGCGGCCGCTGTACGTGCCGGTCGACGAGGACCACCCGGTCGTCCCCGAGGACGCGTATGCCATGTCGAAGGTCGCGAACGAGGTGACGGGCCGATCGTTCCAGGCACGGACCGGCGCGGACATCTACGGCCTGCGCATCAACAACGTCATCGAGCCGCACGAGTACGCCGAGATGTTCCCGCCGTTCCTGGACGACCCGGCGCTGCGCCGCCGCAACCTGTTCGCCTACATCGACGTCCGCGACCTCGGGCGGATGGTGCAGCGCTGCCTCACCACCGACGGCCTCGGCTTCCAGATCTTCAACGTCGCCAACGCCGACATGTCCGTTGCGGCGACGAGCCAGGAGATCATCGAGCGCTTCTACGACGGCGTCGAGGTGCGGCGTCCGATGGGGAGGGACGAGACGTTCTACTGCATCGACAAGGCGCGCGACATGCTCGGCTTCGACCCGACGCACTCGTGGCGCGACGTCCTGCCCGACCCCCGCGCGAACGCGATCTCCTGACGGAATCGGCATCGGCTGACGGATCTCGCATCCCGTGACGGCAGTTTCTGCCGTCACGGGATCGCGATTCCGTCACGCGATCCGCAATCCGTCACGAGATGGGGCAGGCGGGGCAGCCGCGGCGGAGCGCACCGCGCACGAGCGAGCGCACGAGCGAGCGCGCGGGCGACGCTCAGCCGACGGGGGTCACGACCGGGGTCCGGGACGCGTCCGAGACCTTCGGGAACGGGAAGGCGAGGGTGTCGCGGATCGGGGTGCCCAGCAGCATCATGATCAGGCGGTCGACGCCGATGCCGAGACCTCCGGTCGGCGGCATGCCGAGTTCGAGCGCGGCGAGGAACGACTCGTCGAGCTCCATCGCCTCGGGGTCGCCGGCGGCGCGGCGCCACGACTGCTCGGTGAGCCGACGGCGCTGCTCGACCGGGTCGGTGAGCTCCGAGTACGCCGTGCCGACCTCGCTCCCCCAGGCGACGAGGTCCCACCGCTCGGCCAGCCGCGGGTCGACCCGGTGCGGCCGGGCGAGGGGCGTCGTCTCGACCGGGAAGTCGACGTAGAACGTCGGCAGCGTCGTCGTAGGCTCGACGAGCCGTTCGTACAGCGCCGACAGCAGCGTGCCGACCGAGGCACCTGAGGGCGCCTCGACCCCGTGCAGCACGCACGCGCGGCGCACCTCGTCCAGCGGGGTGTCGAGGTCGAGGCGTCGACCGACGGCGGCAGACACCGCGTCGAGCACGGGGACGACCCGCCACGGCGCGTCCAGGTCGACCTCGACGACGTGTCCGTCGGCGTCGCGACGCATCGCCACCGCCGCACCGAACATCGCCCGGGCCGCGGATCGGATCAGCTCCTGCGCCAGTTCGCGCATGACCGCGTAATCGGCATAGGCCTGGTACACCTCGAGCGCGGTGAACTCGGGGTTGTGGGTGTCGTCGATGCCCTCGTTGCGGAAGTTCCGGTTGAGCTCGAAGACCCGCGGCATACCCGCGACGGCCAGCCGCTTCAGCGACAGCTCCGGAGCGATGCGCAGGTAGAGCGACTGGTCGGTGGCGTTGGCCCGCGTCACGAACGGACGCGCCGCAGCCCCACCGTGCACCGCCTGCAGCATCGGCGTCTCGACCTCGACGAAGCCGTGCTCGGTGAGCGTGCCGCGCAGCCGGCCGAGGGCCGCCGAGCGCAGTTCGAGCCGCTGCCGCGCGGAGGGCTGGACGACCAGCCGCAGCTGGTGGTCGCTCGGGACCACCTCGCGGGGCGTGAGCTTCGGCACCGGCGCCAGGCTCTTCGCCGCCATCCGCCACGATCGCGCGGCAACCGACAGCTCGCCGCGCCGCGAGCGCACCAGCTCGCCGGTCACGACGACGAGGTCGCCGAGGTCGATCGTGCGGCGGGCCAGCTCGTGCGCCTCGCCCACCGACGCGCGATCGACGATCACCTGCACGGTCGCCGCCCGCTCCTGCAGCACCAGGAAGAGGACGCCACCGTGGTCGCGCACGGCGCGCACGCGCCCCGCCACACCGACCGTCGTGCCCAGCCCCGTGTCGGCCCGGCGCACGACGTCGGCGATCTCGTCGAGCCGCTCGACCGCGACCGGGTAGGGGTCGCAGCCCGCCGCCCGCAACCGCTCGAGCTTCACGAGCCGGCTGAGCTGCGTGCGCGGCACCGGGGCCGGCTGCGGCGTGAGCGCCGCCTGCTGGCGTGCGACGGCCTCGATGAGCGGGACGGTCTCGTCGCCGACCTGCACGGTGCGTGCGTCGTCGCGCTGGTCGGGGCGCGCGCCCGGCCACGGCAGGAAGCCCTCGGCCGCGCCGGCCGCGATGCCGACTCGCGCGAGCGTGAGCGCCGAGTCGTAGCAGAGGTAGCGGGTGACCCAGCGCGGCTGGTAGCGCGCGTTGGTGCGGTACAGCGACTCGATCTGCCAGTAGCGCGAGGCGATCCGCATCGCCCGGCTGGTCAGCCGCACCAGCGGCCGCGCGCCGACCCGCTCGGCCGCGTCGAACACACCGCGGAACATCGCGAAGTTCAGCGACACCCGCGTGACGCCCCACTCGGTGCGCGCGTGCTGCACCAGGGCGGCGACCATGGCCTCGTTCAACCCGTTGTCGGACGACCGGTCGCGGCGCATGAGGTCGAGCGACAGGCCGCGGCGTCCCCACGGCACGAGCGAGAGCAGGCCCCGCAGCCGTCCCTCGCGGTCGTGGGCGAGCACCGCGACGCTGCGCCCGTCGAGCGGGTCACCGAGCCGGCCGAGCGCCAACGAGAAGCCGCGCTCGGTCGCGTCCACGCGCCAGCGCTCGGCGCACGCGGCGAGCTCGGCCATCTCGTCGGCGCTCAGCTCGTCGTGCCGCCGCACCGTGATCGTGTAGCCGAGGCGGCGCATCCGGCGGGCCGCGCGGCGGATCGGCTGCATCGACGGGTCGCCGAGGCTGAAGGCGGCGCAGTCGATGATCGCCTCGTCGCCCATCGGGATGGCCCGCAGGCCGGCGCGCACATAGGCGCGGGCACCCTCCTCGCCCGCAGCGAGCACCGCCGGGAACCACCCGTGCGAGCGGGCCTCCGCGAGCCATGCGTCGATCGCGCCGGGCCACGCGTCGGGCGCGCCGATCGGGTCGGCGCTGGCGATGCTGACGTTCGCGACCACGCGGCGGGTGATCGCGGCGTCGCGCCGCGGCGAGAACACCGCCGCCTTGTCCCGACGGGTGGCGAACCAGCCGAGCGAGTCGCGTTCGCCGTGCCGGTCGAGCAGTCCACGGATGGTCAGCTCGTCCTCGGCCGAGAGGACGGCGTGCGCGCGCGCCGAACGCAGCAGCACGATCACGGCGGCGACGACCGCGAGCGCCGACATGGTGCCGGCGAGCAGCGCGACCCACTCGTGCCCGTGCTGGCCGCGCCAACCGAGGTCGGTGCGGTCGGGACGCACGCCGAACGCGACGCGCACCGCCCAGTGCACGCGGTGGTAGGTGTCGCTCAGCCGCGCGGGGAAGGCGAGCGTGAGCGCGATGGACGCCGCCGTCGACAGCACGAGACCACCGACGAGCACGACCACCGCGCGGGTGCGCGAACCGGTCGCGAGCGACGAAGTGAACGCGCGGCGGGCGCCGACGAGCATGGCGGTGACGAGCACGGTGCAGCCGAGGTTCAGGCCCGTCACCACACCGGCCACCGAGTGCGCCTCGAGGCCGAAGCGGTTCGTGACCACGAGCCCTGCCACAACAGCCGTTGTGTACGCGGCCGAGAGCACCTGGAACCCGATCAGCAACTGCCAGGCGACACGCATGCGCCGGCGCACCGCGCCGGCCAGCACGAGCAGCAGTGCCGCCGAGAAGAGGCTCGGGCCCGCCGGGATGTTGAGCACGCCGAAGACGTCGTCGACCGGGTCGAAGCGCCGGCCGTGCAGCAGGAATGCGCGCAGCACCGACCACCAGGCCGCGGCCAGCAGCACCCGTGCGCCGATCTCGGCGAGCCGCGCGGGCCACACCGAGTCGTCGCGCTGCGCTGCAGCGACCCGGCCCGAGGTCTGCCGGGCGGTGCCGCGCTTGGCGCGCAACGTGCTGGGCTCTGGCAGCCGGAGATCCTGGGACATCGCTGCTCCTTCGCCGCGGTTCGGTGCGTGACAAGACCACCGCGTGCACGCCACCAGGACGCTGAGCCCCGCGACGAGTTCTCAGCGAGTGCTGGATCAGCCCTTGCTCAG
>NZ_JBQCEE010000015.1:0-5050 GCF_051960575.1 Jatrophihabitans sp. | reverse complement strand
CAGGGCAAGACGGGTGACAACCTGCTGCAGATCCTCGAGTCGCGCCTCGACAACGTGATCTACCGTGCCGGCATCGCCCGCACGCGGCGTCACGCCCGCCAGCTCGTGAGCCACGGCCACTTCCTGGTCAACGGCCAGAAGGTCGACATCCCGAGCTACCGCGTCTCGCAGTGGGACATCATCGACGTCAAGCCGAAGTCGCTCGAGACGACGCCGTTCATCATCGCCCGCGAGACCTACGGCGAGCGTCCGGTGCCGGCCTGGCTGCAGGTCGTCCCGAACACGCTGCGGATCTTCGTGCACTCCCTCCCGGTCCGGGCCCAGATCGACATCCCGGTCCAGGAGCAGCTCATCGTCGAGCTCTACTCGAAGTAAGCGCTGGGCGCTGCGCCCCTCGGACGACCCGAGGGGCGCTCGTCCGCGTCACAACTGAATATCTCGAACGGGACGTCATATGGCGGTCGTCCCACGAATCAAGGAGTTCCCACTGTGCTGATCTCCCAGCGCCCCACCCTCAGCGAAGAGCCGATCACCGAGAACCGGTCGCGCTTCGTCATCGAGCCGCTCGAGCCGGGCTTCGGCTACACGCTCGGCAACTCGCTGCGCCGCACCCTGCTGTCGTCCATCCCGGGCGCGGCGGTCACCAGCATCCGCATCGACGGTGTGCTGCACGAGTTCACCACCGTCGAGGGCGTGAAGGAGGATGTCACCGACATCATCCTGAACCTCAAGGAGCTGGTCATCAGCTCCGAGAGCGACGAGCCCGTCGTGATGTACCTGCGCAAGCAGGGCCCCGGTGAGGTCACCGCGGCCGACATCGCGCCGCCGGCCGGCGTCGAGGTGCACAACCCCGAGCTGCACATCGCCACGATCAACAAGAAGGGCCGGCTCGAGATCGAGCTGGTCGTCGAGCGCGGCCGCGGCTACGTCACCGCCGTGCAGAACAAGCAGCCGGGCCAGGAGATCGGGCGCATCCCGATCGACTCGATCTACTCGCCGGTCCTCAAGGTCACGTACGCCGTCGAGGCCACCCGTGTCGAGCAGCGCACCGACTTCGACCGGCTCGTCGTCGATGTCGAGACCAAGAAGTCGATCACCCCGCGCGACGCCGTGGCGTCGGCCGGCCACACGCTGGTCGAGCTGTTCGGCCTGTTCCGCGAGCTGAACGAGGAGGCCGAGGGCATCGACGTCGGCCCGTCGCCGGCCGAGGTCGCCGACATCGCCGCGTTCTCGATGCCGATCGAGGACCTCGACCTCACCGTGCGGTCGTACAACTGCCTCAAGCGCGAGGGCGTCCACACCGTGGGCGAGCTCGTCGGGCGCAGCGAGGCCGACCTGCTCGACATCCGCAACTTCGGGTCGAAGTCCATCGACGAGGTCAAGATCAAGCTGGCGCAGCTCGGTCTGGCGCTCAAGGACAGCCCGCCCGGGTTCGCCCTGCCGACCAGCGCGACCGTCGAGTCGTACGGCGCGCCGGGCGACGACTTCGCCGACGACACCGACTACGCCGAGACCGAGCAGCTCTAAGCCGCTCGGGCCCCGTCCATTCCTAGGAGCACGACATGCCCACGCCCACCAAGGGTCCCCGCCTCGGCGGTGGTCCGGCCCACGAGCGGCTGATGCTCGCCAACCTGGCGACGTCGCTGTTCGAGCACGACCGGATCACCACCACGGAGGCCAAGGCCAAGCGGCTGCGTCCGCTGGCCGAGCGGCTGATCACCCAGGCCAAGCGCGGTGATCTGCACGCCCGTCGCCAGGTCATGGCGGTCATCCGTGACAAGGACGTCGTGCACAAGCTGTTCGCCGAGATCGGGCCGAAGTTCGCGACCCGTCCGGGCGGCTACACGCGGATCATCAAGACCAACCCGCGCAAGGGCGACAACGCCCCCATGGCCGTCATCGAGCTCGTCGAGGAGCTGAACACCGTCGTCGCCGAGGCCGAGCGCGCCCGCGGCACCAAGGTGGCCCCGCGCAAGGCGGCCACCGGCCGTACCCGCGAGATCGCCGAGGCCGCGGCGGCCGAGTCGGCCACCGCGGCCGGCGTGGCTGCGGCCGCTGCCGAGGACGACGCCGCCGCCGACCGCGAGGTCGTGGCCTCCGAGGAGGCCGCTGCGGTCGACGAGGAGGCCGCGCTGCGCGGCGGTGACGTCGAGGCTGGCACCGAGGCCGTCGAGGGCACCCACGGCGTCTCGGCCGAGGGCGACGCCGACGGCATCACCAACAAGTCCGGCGACGCCGTGACCCAGGGCGACGACGAGGGCTGATCGCCGCAACTGCCGTGCCGAGAGGGCCCCGACCGTTTGGTCGGGGCCCTCTCGTCTCGTCCCCTCCCGGCGTCCTCCGCATGTTTGCGCCCCCAGCTGTCGGTTCCGGGCGCTGGACCCGCCAGTTGCGGGCGCAAAGCGGGGGTGGACGGCGGGGTGCAGCGCGGCGGCTTAGGGTCGCTTGGTGCCCCTGGATCCCACCGCCGCGACGGCGACCGAACTGCTGGCCGCTCTCGCCGCGGGCGAGCTGACCTCCGTCGACGCGACACGCGCGCTGCTCGACCGCATCGCCGCCGACGACCCGCGGCTCGGCTCGGTCATCACCGTGCTGCCGGACGCGCTCGACCAGGCCGCGGCGAGCGACGCGCACCGGCGCGAGCACGAGCCCCGCGCGCTGGAGGGCGTGCCGGTGCTGGTGAAGGACAACATCGCCGTCACCGGCGCGGCGACCACGGCGGGGTCTCGGGCGCTGGCCGACTCGCGTCCCGACGATGCCCCGCTGGTGACCCGGCTGCGGGCGGCCGGGGCGGTGATCCTCGGCAAGACCAACCTGTCCGAGTGGGCGAACTTCCGCTCGACCCGCTCGACGAGCGGCTGGAGCGCGGTCGGCGGGCAGACCCGCAACCCGCACGACCCCACCCGGAACACGAGCGGGTCGTCGTCCGGGTCGGGCGCCGCCGTCGCGGCGGGATTCGCACCATTGGCGGTCGGCACCGAGACCGACGGGTCGATCATCTCGCCGGCCGCCATCTGCGGCATCGTCGGCGTCAAGCCGACCCTCGGGACGGTGCCTGGCGCCGGCATCGTCCCGATCTCGTCGGCCCAGGACACCGCCGGCCCGATGGCACGCACGGTCGCGGACGCCGCCCTGTTGCTCGCGGTGCTGGCCGGTGTCGAGCCGTCCGAGGTCATCCCCGCCGACCTGCGAGGTGTGCGCCTCGGGCTCTGGACGCCGGCCGGGCTCGACGACGCGACCGCCGCCGTGCTGGACGCGACCGTCGAGGCGCTCGTCGGTGCGGGCGCCGTCGTCGAGCCGGTGACCGTCGCGGCCGACGCGCTTGAGCCGGACGAGTGGCCGGCGCTGCTGAGCGAGTTCAAGGCCGAGATCGACGCCTACCTCGCATCCACGCCGGGCGCGGCCGTGCGCAGCCTCGCCGACCTGGTCGAGTTCAACCGCCGCGACGACGTCGAGCTCTCGCGGTTCGGGCAGGAGATCCTCGAACAGGCCCTCGCGGCGCCCCCGCTCGACGACGCCGGCTACCGCGAGCACCGCACCCGTGCCACGACCACGGCACGGCGGATGCTCGACGACGCGCTCGGCGGCGCGCGCCTCGACGCGATCGTCACCGTGAGCAATCAGCCGGCCTGGGTCATCGACTACGCCTCCGGCGACCACGAGGGCGTGGCGACGTACGGGCCGGCGGCCGTCGCGGGCTATCCGAGCGTCACGGTGCCGGCGGGTGTCGTCGACGGGTTGCCGGTCGGCGTCAGCCTCGTCGGCGCGGCGGGTGCCGATCAGGCAGTGCTGCGGCTCGCAGCGGCCGTCGAACGCGTCGTCGACCGGCCGGTACGTCCGGTACGGCCGCCGGCCTGATCACCGCTTGCGCGCGCCGGCGCGCGCGGGGTTCGTCCCGAGGTCGAGGGCGATCGCCAGCAGCAGCGTGCCCGCCCACGCGTTGACCGGGTCGAGGCGCAGCGGCGCCCGGCCGCCGGTCTGGTCGGCGATGAACCAGACGAGCAGCCACAGCAGGGTCATGACCCGTCGGCGGCCGGACGAACCGGCCAGAACAGCTCCGTGCGGGGCAGCGGGATGTCGGGTCCGTCGAGGTAGACCTCCCACGGGGCACCCGCGCGCCGGTAGCCGTGCTCGTGCAACCACGCGCCGGTCGCCTCGTACGCCGCCCCGACCTCGGCGTACGGGCCGGTGTGCACGGTGTGCGCCGCCGGGCCGGCCGGCAGCGTGATGAGCTCGACCTCGCCCTCGGCGACCGCGTCACCGGTGACCGGGAAGCCGGCGTCGATGTCGAAGCCGTCCGATGTCGGCACGTACCGCCCGAACGGCGCGCCCGCATAGGTCAGGCCCTCGTGCTCGACGAGGCGTGCGACGGCACCGAAGGCCCGGCCGACGAACTCGGCGATGTGCTCGGGCCCGGCATGACCGTGCACGACGGCCGCCGTCTGCTGCGGTCGCTCGACGATGTCGATCGTGTAGTCCATCGTTGGCTCCTTCTGACGTGGCACCTCCACCGTGTCGCGTCCGCATCACCGCGAGCAGGGCCGAACGGCCGACCTCCGGCCCGGGCCGGCGAGCGAGGTCTGAGAGGCTGGCGGGCATGGTGGCGGACGAGGGCGGCGGCAGCGTCCGGCTGCGGCTCGACCTCGCCTACGAAGGCACCGACTTCTCCGGCTGGGCGCGCCAACCCGGCCGGCGCACGGTCGCTGCGGTGCTGCTCGACGCACTCGCGACGGTGCTGCGCACGCACGACCTCGCGCTCGTCGTCGCCGGGCGCACGGACGCGGGGGTGCACGCGTCCGGACAGGTGGCGCACCTCGACGTGCCCGCGACGGTGTGGGCCGGGGTCGAGCAGTCGCGGCTCGTGCGGCGACTGGCGGGTGTGCTGCCGGCCGACGTGCGGCTGCGGTCGATCGGGCCGGCGCCCGCGGGCTTCGACGCCCGCTTCGCCGCGTTGTGGCGCCGCTACGAGTACCGGATCAGCGACCAGGTGGGTGGGGTCGATGCCCAGCGCCCCCCCGTAGTGGTCGGGGGGGCGCGCCGCCGCGACGCC
>NZ_JBQCEE010000014.1:0-8656 GCF_051960575.1 Jatrophihabitans sp. | reverse complement strand
GCGCAGCCTGTCCTCATCGGCCGTCGCCTGCGCCAGCTCGGACTCGGTGTTGTCGATCTCTCGCTGCTCCGCGGCCAGGCCGCCGTCCTCGCCGAGCCGCTCGAGCTTCTGCTCGTTCGTCAGCGACGGGTCGGCGAGCACGGCGTCGGCGAGTCGCTGCTGGCAGCGGCGCAGCGCACCCGGGTCGGCCGAGCCGGGCAGCGGCCGGCCGTCGCGCAGCGTCGCCTCGAGCGCGGTCAACCGTTCGCCGGCGTCGTGCAGCAGCGCGGCCAGCTCGGGCGGCGTCGCCTCCGCCAGCGCCGGCCGCAGCGCGTCGAGGGTCAGCACGGCGTGGATGAGGCGGTGCGAGTGGGCCAGCACCCCGGCCGCGAGCTCGATCTCGGCCTCGGCGGGCACCGGCTCGGCGCGCGCCCGGTCGAGCGAGGCCTGCGCGTTCGTGCGGGCCAGCCGCGACGCGGTGCGGGTGCGCTGCAGGCGCCCCTCGCCGGTCTGCGGGTCGGCGACGGCGGCGAGGTGGTCGCGGTAGGCGGCGATCAGGTCGGCAAGGCGCAGCCGCACGAACTGCCGTTCCCAGCTCGGTCGCACGAGCACCGCGGCGAGCGCCAGTGCACCGCCGAGCAGGGTGGCGCCGGCGCGCGCGAGCGCGGTGGTGTGGGCGGCGATCCCCTCGACCTCGAGCAGCACGACGACCAGGCCCGAGAGGGCGACCGCGACGTAACCGATGTTGACGGCCCCGGCGTAGCGCAGGCCGAAGCAGAAGACGGCGATCAGCACGATCTCGTCCCAGTCCGTGTGCGGCACCACCTGCACGAGGGCGGTGGCGAGCAGCAGCCCCAGGATCGTGCCGCCGACGCGCAGCACCGAGCGCTGGAACGTCGTGCCGAAGTCCGGACGCAGCACGACGAGCACCGTCAGCGGCACCCAGTACCCGCGGTCGCTGCCCGTGGCGCGCATGACGGCGTCGGAGCCGGCCATGAGCACGGCCAGCCGCACGGCGTGCCGCACCACGGTCGAGTCGGGGCCGAGGTTCGCCCGCAGCGTCGCCCACGGCGCCCGGAGCGCCGCCGCCGCCCGCCAGTCACGCGCCTCGGTCCGCCGCCCCTCGCTCGCGCCGACGGCCGTCGTCTCGACGACGGCGCGCAGCTGGCCGCCGAGTGCCTGCAGCCGGCCGGCGGCCGACCGGGCCCGGTAGCCCGGGGCCTGCTCGCCCGCGCGCACCGCGGCCTTGATGACCGGACGGGCGGTCTCGAGCGCGGCCGTGTCGACGGGTCGCCCGCGGTCGAGGGCGGTGGCCACGGCATCCAGCACGCCCGCCGCCGCGGTGAGTGCGGCGCGCAGGGCGGCGTCGTCGTCGAGCCGTTCGAGGCTCGCGCCCAGCACCAGCAGCTCGCGGCGGATGCGCTCGCCCTCGTCGAGCAGCACGCGGTAGGCCTCGACGCTCGGCCCGTGGTCGTGGCCGAGCCCGTACAGCGTCTGCCGCACGTCGGTGAGCACCGCGACGTTGGGCGGCCCGACCGATGTGCCGAGCGGCGCCCGGGCGAGCGCGGCGAGCTCGCGGAACATGCGGGCGAGCGCGACCCGTTCGGGCCGGTGCCGCCCGAGCGGCCAGGCCAGCACCGCGAGCACCGCCTCACCCGCGCCGCCCAGCAGCACCAGCAGTCCGACGTGCAGCGCGTTGGCCGCGGGCTCGGGGAAGTGACCGAGGATGAGCGCCGCAGCCGTGCCGGCGACGCCGACCTGCGTGGCACTCGGGCCGCCGGTGAGCAGCACGCCCGCGACGAACGACAGCGCGGCCAGCAGCGCCACCGACGCCACGTCGCTGCGCGAGCACAGCACGGCCAGCCCGCTCGTGACGGCGGCCGCGACCGCGGTGGTGAGCATGCGCGCCAGCCGCAGCCGGTAGGGCCCCGGCCGGTCGGCGAACGAGGTCTGCAGCGCACCGATGGTGCACGCCAGGCCGGCCGACGCAGGGCTGCCGCTGACGACGGCGATGACGAGCGGCGCCGCGACGCCGATCGCGTTCCGCGCCGCCACGAGCGCGCTCGACTGGCTGCGGTCGAATCGCAACCCGCTGCGCAACAACCCGCCGAGGCCGCCGAGGCCGCCGAGCGACGCGCCCACCGCCGGCCTACAGGACGGACTGGGGCAGCGCGGCGAGCTGGCCGCAGGCGCCGTCGATGTCGCTGCCGCGGGTGTCGCGGACCGTCACGGGCACGCCGTGGGCCTCGAGGATGCGGACGAACTCGCGCTCGACCCGCTTCGGCGAGGCGTCCCACGGCGACCCGGGCGTCGGGTTCAGCGGGATGAGGTTCACGTGGGCCAGCCGCGGGGCGAGCAGCGTGCCGAGCAGGTCGGCCCGCTCGGGCTGGTCGTTGACGTCGCGGATCATGGCGTACTCGATCGAGTAGCGGCGTCCGGTTCGGGCGGCGTAGGCATCGGCCGCCGCGAGCACCTCCCCCACCTTCCAGCGGGTGTTCACCGGGACGAGGGTGTCGCGCAGCTCGTCGTCCGGCGCGTGCAGCGAGACGGCGAGGGTGACGCCGAGGTCCTCGTCGGCCAGCCGCCCGATCGCAGGCACCAGGCCGACGGTCGACACGGTGATCGAGCGGCGCGACAGGCCGAGACCGGCCGGTGCCGGGTCGATGAGCCGGTGCAGCGCCGCGACCACGCGCGGGTAGTTCGCCAACGGCTCGCCCATGCCCATGAACACGACGTTGGACAGCCGGCCGGGTGTGCCGCCGATGTCGCCGCGCTCGGCGGCGCGGGCGGCGGCCACGACCTGCTCGACGATCTCGGCGGTCGACAGGTTGCGGGTGAGCCCGCCCTGGCCGGTGGCGCAGAACGGGCAGGCCATGCCGCAGCCGGCCTGGCTCGAGATGCAGACGGTGATGCGGTCGGCCGTGCCGGCCTCGCGGGCCGGGTAGCGCATGAGCACGCTCTCGACGAGCGCGCCGTCGTGCAGCCGCCACAGCGTCTTGCGAGTGAGCCCGCCGTCGGCCTCCTGGGTGCGCACCGGGGTGACCAACGCCGGGAACAGCGCGGCGGCCACGGTATCGCGCACCGACGCGGGCAGGTCGGTCATCACTGCCGGGTCGTTCTGATGCCGCGCGTAGTACTGCCGCCCGAGCTGGTCGGCGCGGAAGGCGGGCAGCCCCAGCTCGACGACCGCCGCCGTACGTGCCGCCGGGTCGAGGTCGGCGAAATGGGTCGGCGGACGCCCGCGGCGGGGCGCGTCGAAGACGAGGGGCAGGGCGGTCATGACGGGTCCAGTCTCCCAGATCGGGCGGTCGGCAACCGCGCTCGCACAGCGCGCTGCCCGTTGGCCAACCCGTCGGCGGCGCTCAGGATTCCGCGGCCGCGGCCCGCGAGGCGCGGTCGGCCTCGATCCGCGCCATCTCCTCGTCGGTCATCGCGAAGCCGACCAACCAGTCGGCGTCGATGCGGAACCAGGCGGCGCCCGCCCAGGCGTCCGGCCCGGTGCCGTACACCTCGCCGAAGTGCGCCACGACCGCGTCACGCTCGGCGCCCTCGAGCGGGACGGCCCGGCCGTGACAGAAGACGCCGTAGCCGTCGCGCGGGGTGTACGACGCGCTGATCGCCGGTCGGGCCAGCAGTTGGCGCGCCTTCGGCGACTCGCCGGCCGTCCCGAAGCGCCAGTGGCCGTCGAGGAAGTGCCCGTCGACGGCCGAGATGCGCGGCTCGCCGCGGGCCGTCACGGTCGCGATGTTGAGGACGGCCGGGCACGGCAGCTCGCGCAGCAGCCGCTCGGCGGTCAGCCGCCGCTGCGGTTCCATGATCGAGCGCAGGTGCTCGGACGAGTGGGTGAAGCTGCGGTCGAGCAGCGCCTGCAGGGCGTCGACGTCACCGGTGCCGGTCATGGCGCGCAGTGTGCACCCGGCGTCCGACAACGGCCAGGGCCCGCCGTGTCAGCCGGCCGAGTCGAGCAGGGCGCGGTGCAGCACGGCGATCAGCTCGCCGCGGGTCACGATGCCGACGAGCCGCCCGTCCGCGTCCACGACCGGGATGTGCCGCAGGCCGCGGTCGCTCATGAGCGCGACGAGGTCACTCACCGGTGCGTCCGCGGCGATCGTCGTGACCGGGCTGGTCATCACCGTGGTGACCCTGTCGACGGCGGCGAGGTTCAGCCCGAACAGGTCGTAGATGGTGACGATGCCGAGCACGTGCCGCTCGGCGTCGACGACGGGCACGGCCTTGACGTGGTGCTGGTGGATGATCAGCCGCACCCGGTACACGGTGTCCGCCGGCGTCACGGTGAGCACGTCGCGGGCCATGACCGTCTCGACGGTGCGGCGGCCGAGCTGCCGGTCGAGGGCGTGCTGCTCGGCGTCGCGGATGAGCGCGACGACGTCCCCGGGGTGCACGTCGAGGCCTTGGTCGAGCCGGGCGATGGCGGCCACGACGTCGTCGGTGTGCACGCCGAGCCGCTGCGTCGGCACGACGTCGCGCCCGAGCGTGCGCACCGGCTCGACCGGCGGCACGTGCGGGTAGCGGCGTCCGGTCAGGTTGTTCACCAGCACCGCGACGGCGAGCAGGAAGACGCTGTCGACCGCGATCGGGAACAGCGGGAACAGGAATCCCTGGTGGTGCACGACCGGCGCCGCGGCGGCGGCGAACAGCGCGCACGCGCCGCCGGGCGGGTGCAGGCAGCGCAGCAGCATCATGGCGGCGATCGCGGCGCCGACTGCGACCGAGGTGGCGAGCACGACATCGTCGAACAGCCGCCCGGACGCGACCCCGATCGTCGCCGAGACGATGTTGCCGGCGAGCAGCGGCCACGGCTGGGCCAGCGGGCTGGCCGGTGCGGCGAACAGCAGCACCGCGGCCGCGCCCATCGGCGCCACGATGTACGGCAGCCCGGCCGGCCCGACGTCGAGCAGCCGGCCGGCCACCGCGGCGACGACGATGCCGACGAGCGCGCCCAGCCCGCCGCGCAGGAACTCTGCTCGCTTGTAGGCGCCCTGCGTCGGTCGCCAGCCGGCGAGCACGGCGGCGACCCGGCCGCCGGTCACGAGGTGCCGCCGACGATCAGGTCGACCCGGTGCTGCGGGCGCTCGCGGGTCGCGTACGCCTCCTCCGACGGCAGCCAGCGCTCGAGCCAGACGGGCAGCAACGCCGCGCCGTCACGCTCGAGCGCCCGCTGCAGCCGCACCTCGCGCGGCGTGTCGACCCACACGGTGAGATCCCACGCCATGCGCACCTCCGCGCGTGTGCACGACACGCCCTCGACGATCATGACCCGGCCGGGCGGCACGTCGACCCAGTCGCCGCCGGTGTCGGCGTCCCAGTCCCAGACCTGGTACCGCGCCGGCCGGCCCGCGCGCAGCGGTGCGGCCAGCTGCCGTTCGAACCGGTCGAAGTCCCACTCGGCGACGTGCGGGCCGGCGAAGTCGTCGATGTGGACGACCACGGCCCGCGGCACGGCGTCGGCGATGGCACCGGCGAGCGTCGACTTGCCCGCACCGCCGAAGCCGTCGATGCCGACCCACCGCGTGCCGTCGAGCACCGCGACGGTCGCGACGGCCTCGAGCACCTCGGCGCGGGTCGCCGGCCGCGGCATCAGGCGGGGTGGAACGCCGAGAGCAGCAGGTAGGCGACGGCGGCGCAGGGCAGCATCGAGTCGAGCCGGTCCATGACGCCGCCGTGGCCGGGCAGCAGGGTGCCCATGTCCTTGATTCCGATGTCGCGCTTGATCATCGATTCGCCGAGGTCGCCGACGGTGGCGGTGACGACGATGGCGAGCCCGAACAGCAGCCCCTTCCACCACGCCTCGTGGAAGCAGAGCGTCATGAGCAGGATGCCGCAGGTCGAGCACCAGACCACCGACCCGGCGAAGCCCTCCCAGGTCTTGGCCTTCGACACCACCGGCGCGAGCGGGTGCTTGCCGAAGAAGACGCCGGTGGCGTAGCCGCCGGTGTCGCTGCACACGACGGTGGCGGCGAAGGCGAGCACGCGGCCGGCTCCGTCGTCCGGATGCGCCAGCAGCAGGGCGAAGCCGGCGAGCACCGGCAGGTACAGCAGCAGGAACGCCGACGCGCTGACGTCACGCAGGAAGCCGTGGGCGCCGTCGGCGACGCGCCAGGCCAGCACGCCGAGCAGGGTGACGAAGGCGGCCACGACCAGGCCCTCCGGGCCGCGGAACCAGGCGGCGAGCAGCAGCCCGACGCCACCCAGCCACAGCGGCACGACCGTGACCCGCACGTCCGCCTGGGCGAGGGCGTTGCGCAGCTCCCAGGTGCCGTAGAGCACGGCGGCACCGACGATGAAGCCGAAGCTCGGCCGGTAGGCGAACAGCGAGGCGATGAAGACCGCGGCGATGACCGCGGCGACGCCGATCGCTGCCGGGAGGTTGCGTCCGGCGCGGGACTTCGGCGCGTCGGCGGTCGCCGGCTCGGGCTGCGCGGGGGCGGCCAACTCAGACCTCGAGCAACTCGGCTTCCTTGGCCTTCACGGCCTCGTCCACCGTCCCCGTGTACTTGCCGGTGAGCTTCTCCAGCTCCTGCTCGGCGCGGTGCACGTCGTCCTCGCCCGACTCGCCGTCCTTGACGAGCTTGTCGAGCGACTCCTTCGCGTGCCGGCGGATCGACCGGATCGCGACCTTGGCGTCCTCGCCCTTGGTCTTGGCGACCTTGACCAGGTCGCGGCGCCGCTCCTCGGTGAGCTGCGGGAAGACGACGCGGATGATCGAGCCGTCGTTCGTCGGGTTCACGCCGAGGTCGCTGTCGCGGATCGCCTTCTCGATGGCGTTCAGCTGCGAGGCGTCGTAGGGCTTGATGACGGCCATCCGGGCCTCGGGCGTGTTCACCGTCGCCATCTGCGGGATCGGCGTCATCGAGCCGTAGTAGTCGACGGCGATGCGAGCGAAGGCGCTCGCGCTCGCCCGGCCGGTGCGCAGACCGCCGAGCTCGTCGCGGGCGACGTGCACGGCCTTCTCCATCTTCTCCTCGGCCTCGAAGAGGATCTCGTCGATCACGAAGGTGCGCTCCTTATGCCGAACTGCCGACGACGGTGCCGATCTTCTCACCGCGGACGACACGGACGATGTTGCCGTCGGCCAGCTCGAACACCACGATCGGCATCCGGTTGTCGCGGCAGAGACTGAACGCGGTGGCGTCGGCGACCTGCAGGCCGCGGCGCAGCACCTCGTCGTAGGTGATGGTGTCGAACTTGACGGCGTCCGGATTCTTGCGCGGGTCGTCGTCGTAGACGCCGTCGACGCCGTTCTTGCCGAGCAGCAGCACGTCGCACCCGATCTCGAGGGCACGTTGCGCGGCGACGGTGTCGGTCGAGAAGTACGGCAGGCCGGCGCCGGCGCCGAAGATGACGACGCGGCCCTTCTCGAGGTGCCGCTCGGCCCGGCGCGGGATGTACGGCTCGGCGACCTGGCCCATCGTGATCGCCGTCTGCACGCGCGTCGGCACGCCGGCCTTCTCGAGGAAGTCCTGCAGCGCCAGGCAGTTCAGCACCGTGCCGAGCATGCCCATGTAGTCGGCGCGGTCACGGTCCATGCCGCGCTGGCTCAGCTCGGCGCCGCGGAAGAAGTTGCCGCCGCCGACGACGACCGCCACCTGCGTGCCGCTCGCGACGACGTCGGCGATCTCCTTGGCCAGCGCCGCGGCGATGTCCGGGTCGACGCCCATCTGGCCGCCACCGAAGACCTCGCCGGACAGCTTCAGCAGCACGCGTCCATAGGCGACGGGAGGGGCCGCCTGAGTCTCGTCACCCATCTGCGGCCCCTCCCGATCGTCTGCTTCCGTCCACCCTAGTCGTGCCGCGGGGCGGGCTCTCAGCCCTGGCCGACCTCGAAGTGGGCGAACTTCGTGACGGTGACGCCCGCGGCCTCGAGGACCTGCTTGACGGTCTTGCCCGACTCGCGCACCGACTCCTGCTCGAGCAGCACGTTGTCCTTGAAGAACGCGTTGAGGCGTCCCTCGACGATCTTGGCGATCGCCTGCTCGGGCTTGCCCTCGGCGCGGGTCTTCTCCTCGAAGACGCGACGCTCGGACTCGACGACGTCGGCCGGCACGTCCTCGCGGCGCAGGTAGCGCACGCGCAGCGCGGTGATCTGCATGGCCGCGCCACGGGCCGCCTCGGTGTCGTCGCCCTCGAACTGCACGAGCACGCCGACCTGCGGCGGCAGGTCGGAGGCCTTCTTGTGCAGGTAGGTCGCGACCTTGCCGTCGAGCTTGACCGCGCGGCGCAGCTCGAGCTTCTCGCCGATGGTCGCGGCGAGCTCGGTCACGGCCGCCTCGACGGTCTTGCCGTCCTTCAGCGTCTCGGCCTTGAGCGCGTCGACATCGGTGACCGACGAGGACGCGAAGTGGGCGACGATGTCGGCCGCGAGCGTCTGGAACTGCTCGTTCTTGGCGACGAAGTCGGTCTCGGACGCGAGCTCGATCATCGCGCCCTCGGCCGCGGCGATGAGCCCGTTGGTGGCCTCGCGCGTCTCGCCGCGCTTCTCGACCTTGGCCGCGCCCTTGATCTTGAGCAGCTCGACGGCGCGCTCGTAGTTGCCGTCGGCCTCCTCGAGGGCCTTCTTGCACTCCATCATCCCGGCGCCGGTGGCGTCGCGGAGCTTCTTCACGTCAGCAGCGGTGAAGTTCGCCATGGGTGTTCTCCCTGGGGGTCCGGTTGCTCG
>NZ_JBQCEE010000013.1:0-8935 GCF_051960575.1 Jatrophihabitans sp. | reverse complement strand
AACGCCAACGAGATGTCGCGGTTCATGGAGATCCTGCGCCGCGGCGGCTCGATGGACGGCGTCACCGTGCTGCGTCCGCGCACGTTGCGGCGGGCGCTCGCCGAGCGCAGCTACCACGAGCTCGACTGGAGTCTCGGCGCCCCGCTGCGCCACAGCGCCGGCTACATGCTCGGCGCGAAGGTGCTCGGCCTCTACGGCCCCGACACCGACGACGCGTTCGGGCACCTCGGCTTCACCAACGTCATGTTCTGGGCCGACCCGCGCCGCGAGCTCTCGGTCGCCCTCGTCACGAGCGGCAAGCCCTACGCGTCCACGCATCTCGGACGCCTCTTCCACCTCACCCGGGTCATCGGCACCCAGGCCCCGAAGGTCGCCCGCACCACCCTCGAGCGCGTCTGAGGATGCCGCTGGTCAGAGCGTTGTCGCGACCCCCAGCGGCGCGACGTCCTGGCCCGGGAAGATCGACGACATCGAGCCGACGCCGAGGCGCTTCTGCGCCACCTCGCCGAGCACGGCGAACGGCGAGTTGAGGCCGGGCACGTCGCCGGCGTCCAGCACGGCGTCCGACAGCGGCGTCCACCGGCCGAAGACGCCGGAGCGCGAGAGCCCGCCGCCGAGCAGCCACATCACCGAGCCGTGGCCGTGGTCGGTGCCGCCCGAGGCGTTCATGCCGACACGGCGTCCGAACTCGGTCATGACGGCGACGGTCACGCGCGAGCGGCGCGTCGGGCCGAGGTCGGTCAGGAAGGCGTTCAGCGACTTGGCGAAGTACGCGAGGTTGTCGTCGAGGTCGTTCGCCTCGTCGGTGTGGGTGTCCCAGCCGCCGATGTCGACGGTGGCGACCTGCATGCCGACCTCCGTCCGCAGCATCTTGGCCACGTCGCCGAGCGCGTCGCTGAAGTCGCCGCCCGGGTACTGCGCGCCGTTGCGGGGGCCGCTGTCGGCCTGCACCTTCGCGGCGGTCGCGAGCGCGTTGAGCGTCACGGGCACGTCGGTCGCCAGGGTGCCGACGAAGCCGCGGTACAGCGTGGCGACGGCCTGCTGCGACGACTGCTGCAGACCGTCCCACGCCGGGAAGGTGAAGTCGTCGATCGAGTTCAGGCCCACCGCGGTCTGCGGGCCGAGCATCGACTGCGGCAGGTCGCCGCCCTCGGCGATCGCGCGGAACGTCGTGCCCGGGCCGAGCTGCGCGAGCACCCGGTTGAGCCACCCGTCGGTCGCGCCCGGGTTGCCGCCCTTCTCGAGCAGCACCTGGGACGAGAAGTGGCTGCGCGACAGGTCGGGCGTCGACACCGCCGGCACGAAGGCCAGCTCGTTCGTCCCCAGGTAGGGGGTCAGGGGCGCGAGCGCGGGGTTGAGCCCCCACCCGAGCGACGGGCCCGGGAGCGCGATCGCCGAGTTGTCGAGCACGAGCGACGAGCGCACGCCCCGCAGGTAGGACAGGCCGAGCGAGTCGGTCATCGGCTGCAGAATGCGCAGGCCGTCGGCCGCGCCGCGCAGGAAGATCACCACCAGCGTGCGTTCGGTGCCGGTCGGCGTCGACGCGAACGCCGCCCGCGTCGTCACCAGCTGGGTGCCGAGCGCGGCCACGCCGGCCATGCCGACGCCCGCGAGGAAGCGGCGGCGCGTCCAGCCGCTCGTCCCCCATGCCTCGTCCTGCGCGGCGAGATCGCGCTGCACGGCGGCCGCCTGGCGGCGCAGCGAGCAGTCCAGTTCGTCGATCATGATCAGGCCTTCCGTGGCTCTCAACGCAGGGCGTGGTGCGGGCCGTGCAGGATCACGCCCGCCACGGGTTCGAACATCCATTGCAGCTTCGAGCGGCTCATCGGGGTCGACGCCGGCTCGCCCAGGAACGTCTGCAGCACGGCGAGGTGCGTCGACGACCAGTACGTGCCGGTCAGCCGCTTCGTGAGCGCGGCGAGGGCGGCGCCGCTCGTGGCGGGCGTGCCCCACAGCGCCGCGGGCGACGGCTTCGGCAGGCCGTCGAACCAGCCGCCGACGAAGCCCAGGTGGTAGTCCCACAGCCGCAGCAGGTCGCCGGACGACCGCCACGCCGCGGCGACGTCGGGGTACCCGTTCGGCGCAGGCCACTCGAGCGGCAGGTGGTCGACCGACCGGCCCACCCAGTGCAGCGTCTCGAGCGCCTTCTCGTAGTTGCTCGGCGTGATGGCGAGGGCGCGGATGGTCGAGACGACGTTCTCGAACGGACGCTTCACCTTCATGCCGCGCGACTGCCAGAACTCCGTCGAGTGGAAGATCGTCCTGACCATCGGCACGATCGCCGTGCCGTACTCGAGGTAGGCCTGCGCCACCGCGTTCACCAGCGCCGCCGACGGGGTGTCGCTCACGAGCCGCTGGCAGAGCTTCGTCGCCAGCCGCTGCGCGGTGGCCGGGTGCGCGGCGAGGTAGCGCAGCAGCGAGTCGCCGACGGCCTCACCCTGCGTCGCGTCGGCGTTCGGGTGCGTCCAGGCCAGCACCTTGAGCGGGCCGGTCGGGTGGATGTAGTCGTCGAACAGGTAGTGCTGGTGCTCGTCGAGCGTGCGCCCGGTGAGCGCCTTCGCGGCGTTGACGACGTCGCTCTCGGTGTAGTGCAGCCCGACCGTGTGCAGCTCGAGCAGCTCGCGGCCGTAGTTCTCGTTGACGTGCGACTTCGTCGAGTCGGCGAGGGTGAGGTAGTTCAGCATCGCCGGGTTGCGGGCCGACGCGAGCAGCATGTCGGTGTAGGTGCCGAGCGCGTACTTGCGCACGACGTCGCGGTCGTGGGTGTGCCGGGTGACCCAGAGATCACCGCGGTGGTTGGCCACGTTGAGGTGGTTGCTGAAGAAGTCGACGAGCACCTCGTACAGCTGCGCCGAGCTCCAGGCCTGCAGGCCCACGGTGACCCGGGTGAGCTGGTCCATCGCGTCCCAGCCGTACTCGTCGCCGTTGTTCGTCAGCCAGTCGCGCAGGTCGGCGGGGTTGAGCTTCAGCAGCGGACCGACCGCCGCCACCTTCGCGTTCCCGGCGTAGATCGGCTGCGAGCGTCCGGCGCTCACCTGCGCCACGAACCAGGCGTCGATGCCGTGCTTGGCGATCCAGGCGCGGTGGCCTGGCGTGGGACCGAAGGCGAGCCGGTTCAGCACGTGCTCGGTCGGGTTGAACCGCAACGGTGCGTGGGCCGAGCCCAGGCAGTGCGCGAGGGCGTCCTTCGCCGTCGGCCAGATCAGTTGGGTCACGTTTGTGCCATCCTTGGCGGGCCGTCCCCACGAGCCCGAGCGCTTCCTCGAAGTCCCCGCTCGCGGTCAGGGTAAGGGATCAACGTCCCGGTCGGAAGTCCGGGACCAACGACACGGGTGGAGGCCTACAGGTGAGCGGTGCACAGATCGGCGTGACGGGACTGGCGGTCATGGGACGCAACCTGGCGCGCAACCTCGCCCGCCACGGCCACACCGTCGCCCTGCACAACCGCTCGCCCGAACGCACCCGCTCGCTCGTCGAGCAGCACGGTGACGAGGGGGACTTCGTGCCGTCGGAGTCGCGCGAGGACTTCGTCGCGTCGCTCGAGAGGCCGCGCGCGATCATCATCATGGTGAAGGCCGGCGAGGCGACCGACGCGGTGATCGACGAGCTGGTGCCGCTGCTCGAGCCGGACGACATCGTCATCGACTGCGGCAACGCGCACTTCGGCGACACCCGCCGGCGCGAGGCCGCGCTCAAGGAGCACGGGCTGCACTTCGTCGGCTGCGGCGTCAGCGGCGGCGAGGAGGGCGCGCTCAAGGGCCCGTCGATCATGCCCGGCGGATCGCCCGAGTCGTACGAGAAGCTCGGCCCGATCTTCGAGTCGATCGCGGCCGTGGTCGACGGGACGCCGTGCTGCGTGCACGTCGGGCCGGACGGCGCGGGCCACTTCGTGAAGATGGTGCACAACGGCATCGAGTACGCCGACATGCAGCTCATCGCCGAGGCCTACGACCTGCTGCGCGCGGGGCTCGGCAAGTCGGCGAGCGAGGTCGGCGAGATCTTCGCCGAGTGGAACACCGGCGACCTCGAGTCGTTCCTCATCGAGATCACCGGCGACGTGCTGCGGCACCGCGACGACGTCACGGGCAAGGACTTCGTCGACATCGTGCTCGACCAGGCCGAGCAGAAGGGCACCGGCCGCTGGACGGTGCAGTCGGCGCTCGACCTCGGCGTCCCGATCACCGGCATCGCCGAGGCCACCTTCGCCCGCTCGCTGTCGGGGCACGCCGACCAGCGCGAGGCGGCGCGCGCGGCGTTCGGTACCTCGCGGGGTTCGCTCGATGTCGACGACTCGTTCGTCGACGACGTGCGCCGCGCGCTGTACGCCTCGAAGGTCGTCGCGTACGCCCAGGGCTTCGACCAGATCAAGGCCGGCTCGGACGAGTACGACTGGGGCGTCGACCGCGGCGCCCTGGCGACGATCTGGCGCGGCGGCTGCATCATCCGCGCCCGCTTCCTCGACCGCATCCGCGAGGCGTACGACAAGAATCCCGGCCTCGAGTCGCTGCTGGTCGACCCGTACTTCGCCGATGCGGTGAAGGACGGTGTGGACGCGTGGCGGCGCGTGGTCTCGAAGGCGGCCCTCGCCGGCATCCCGACCCCGGCGTTCGCGTCGTCACTTTCGTACTACGACGGTTTACGCGCCGAGCGCCTGCCCGCGGCCCTCATCCAGGGCCTGCGCGACAACTTCGGCGCCCACACGTACCGGCGGGTCGACACCGACGGTGCGTTCCACGTCGAGTGGGCCGGCGACGGCAAGCAGCACGACGCCTGACCCCTGACCCACGTCCCCCGATCCTGATCTTGATGCCCACACCGGCCCCCGCCCCGGCCACACCATCCACGTCCGGGCGGGGCGCCGGAGCCGGCGACTCGCCCCATCCGAATCTTGATGGTCCAGGTTGGTCGGGAGTCGGTCAGCGGATCAACATCCGCTGCACCTGATCGACGACCAGCGCCGGTTCGTGCCGCACCACGACCGTCGGGAAGCGCAGCATCGGCGTTCCGGCGATCGTGAGCTCGTTCTGGCGCAGCATGTCGTGCCACCAGTGGGACGCCGCGAGGTGCAGCGCCCCGTCGACCTCGACGCCGAAGACCGAGCCGTCCGGACGCTCCCACAGCGCATCGAGGTAGCGCCGGCGTCCGGCCTCGTCGAGCCGCACCACCTGCCGCCGCGGCTCGGGCAGGCGCGCGCGCCGACACATCCGCGCGAAGTCGATCTCGCTCAGCGCCTGCGCGCCGCCCTCGATGTCGTCGACCGCGAGCAGCAGCGCGTGCCGGTGCCTCGTCCGGCTGGCCGCCTGCACCGCGGCACGCAGCTCCCATGGCCGGACGAGCCGCTGCTGGACGGCGGCGGCCAGGATGCCGCAGGCCGGACGCGGCGAGTCGAAACTGCTCGCGGCGATCACCAGCGCCGGCGCCAACCGGTGCAGGCGGCGGGCGACGATCAGGTCGGCCTTCGACCAGTCGCCGGTGCGGTGCAGCGTGACGCCGTCCCTGTGCGGATTCGTGGTGCCAGCCGGGGCGAGCACGTGCACGTCGGGCCGTTCCCAGCCGCGGAGACCCATGCGCTCACCGCACGTGAACGAGGTCAGCACCGACCTGGGCCCGCAGTTGATCAACGCGAGCTGCTCGCGCTGTGCGCGCGTCGGCTCGCCGTTGTGCAGGAGCAGGGCGTAGCCGTGGCAGGTCCAGCGCCCGGCGGCGAGGTGCGCGGCGGCCTCGTCCCAGCCGATGCCGACCGACGCGAGCCCCTCGAAGGTCGCGACGCCGTCGAACTGGTCGAGGCGGGGCATGCGGGATCTCGCGGCCGAGCGGGTGAGCGCCGTCATGCCGCGAGCGTGGCCGACGTTGCGGTCCGCGGGACCGCAACCGCAGCCCGCTGTGGACGCCGGGCCGCTCATCCACAGTCCGCCGCTCCGGCCTTGACACGCCGGACCCAAATGCCGTCAGCCGCCCCACCCTCGTCCACACCATCAAGATCCGGAGTGGGGCGGCACCGTCAGCCGGACGCGGATGGTCCAGGCGACCCATGCCCCGCCCAGGGCATCAAGATCCGGAGGGGGGCGCGACCGTCAGCCAGGTAGAAGCCGCACGGAGTTCATCACGCCCTGGACGAGCGGGTACTCCTCGGCGCGGCGATCCGCCGTGCAGGTGCCCACGACGTGCACGACGTCCTTGACCTGCTCGTTGACGGGCACGCTGGTGTAGGCATGCGCCTGGACGAGCGTGCCGAGCTCGGGGTGGTCGAACGCGGCGTTGACGAGGACGAACTCGCGCTCGCCGATGCTCACCGCCGCGGGCTCATCCAGCCGTGCGCCGGGGCCGAGGTCGCGCCGCAACAGCAGCAGCGCGTCGTCGACGCTCCAGGCGACGGACGACCGGTCGACGGCGATCACGACGTTCGCGGCGAAGGTGCCGTCCGTGCCGGACTGACGGGCGGCGACCGACGCGCCGGGCAGCAGGACGGGCTCCCAGTCGTCCGGCACGGTGACCGAGCACGCCGGCGGTGCGGGGAAGGTCGCGCTCGGCGCCGTGAGTTCGAAAGGCATCGTCGCTCTCCTAGTGACGCGAGCCGGTGAGGTAGTGCCAGCCGTTGGCGAAGCCGGACGTGACGTCGTCGAGCGCCTGCGTCGGGTCGAGGTGCGACCCACCCTTGATCGACACCGGCACCTTCCACCCGAACAGGTCGGGGTCGAGGTCGACGTCGAACCCGATGTCGTGCGTCGTCAGCGACAGGTCGCCCGCGCCGCCGCCCCCGACACCCGCCGACACGCCGGCGCCCGCGTAGCTCGTCAGCGGCCCGACGTGCACCGTGTCGGTCTGTGTGTCCTCGGCGCCGGCGAACACCCCGGCGTGCCCGCCGATGGCGAACCCGTCGGTGCCGACGTGCAGGTGCTGACCGTAGTCGGCGCGCGCGCCCGCGAAGGCCTCGTTCGTCGAGGTGAAGCTGATGTGGTCGTTCCCGATGCGCGTCGACGACTCCGCGGTCACCCCCGCCGACGCGTCGGCCTCGACGTGCTCGCTGTAGCCGTGCCCGTCGAGCCGAGCGCCCGCGCTGCCACTGGCCTGCGCGCCCAGGAACACGCTGTCCTCGCGGTGCAGGTTCAGCCCGGGGTCGCCGAGGGTGAGCTCGTCCTGGGCGCCGACGCCGGCCCGTGCAGCGCCCTGAACCTCGGCACCATCGGCATCGGCCTGCAGGTGCCCCGACGCCTGGGCCACGGCGAACAGGCTGCCGCTCGCCGCGTACGGCAGCCCGCCGATGGTCGTGCCGGCTGTCATCGCCGACATCGTCCAGATGCCCCCGATCAACCCCGACCACGACGTCGACCCGGCGCTGCTCGCCGACTCCTGCTCGGCGGCGTTGGCGCGCGCGGAGGACGCCATCGTCGAGACGTCGTGCTGCACGCGGGTCAGCGCGGGCCGCAGGTGCGAGTGCCACGTGGCGACGAACTGCTGCTCGCGCCGGCCGCGCCAGGTCGCATCGATCCGTCGCACCAGGCCGTCGACCGTCGTGATGAGCTGCGAGAGCCGCAGCGCCTGCTGATCGGCCTGCCCCGCGAGCGTGCGGATCTTGTCGGGGTCCATCCCCTGTCTGGTCACGGCGTCAGTCCTCTCGGGAGACCGGTCGGGCGTCGAGCAGTTCGAGATCGTCGCGGGTCACGAGCCTGGCTGCGACGGCGTACTCGACCAGTCGCGCCCGGCGATTGGACGCGATCTTGCTCGAGTCGCCGTAGAGGCCGCGCACACCGGTCTTGGTGAGCTTGTCGCAGACGTTGTCGAGCTTTCGGTTGAATTTCGTGAGCGTCCAACCCAGCCGCGTCGCCGCGTCCGCCGACGACAGCACCGTCCCGCTGCCGCGGTTGCCACGACGCAGCACGTCCTCGGCGAGGGCCACCATCAACAGCCGTTGATCCGTGGTGAACGCGACGCGGCCGATGGTCGTCTCCCCCGCCGCGGTCGGTTCGGCGACGGTCGGGACGTAGGCGGGCTCGTCCTGGACGATCTCGAACTCGTAGGTCGTGGGCCCGGCGGTGAACCACACCAGCGCCCGCGGGAAGACGACGGGCAGTTGCGCGCCGGGCGCGAGCCACGCGTTCATGAGCCCGTCCCCGTCGGCGATGGTGGCCGACAACCGCGTCCCGACGTTCGTCAGCCAGGTGATGCCGCCGTGGCGGCTCACCTCCAGGAACCGCCGGTGCAGGTAGGGGTTGTCGTCGATGGTGAGCGCGCCGTCGCGTCCGATCACCAGCGGCTCGTCCGTGCCGACGGGATGGATCTCGCCGCAGAAGTCCACGTGCACCGTCATCAGCTGCCGCCGCACACCTGGTCGGAGGCGGTCGACCCGGCATCGTTGCCCGCGTGGTAGGCCGACACGACGAGGCAGGTCGTCGCGGGCTTCGTCGTGGGCACGGTCAGGTGCGGCACGTCGACGCGCTGATGGGTGGGCGAGTCGACGGCCGGCGCGACCATGAAGTAGTCGCCCGACCGCGCGCCCGGGTACGTCCAGCTGAAGGTGACGACGTGCTTCGCTGCGTCGTACGCCGCCGTGACCGTCGGCTGCCCCGGTGGCTCCGCCAAGGCCGTGGCCCCGTTCGCGGAGACGCTCGGGTCGGTGTGCGGCCGCCCGCCCCCACTGGCGCTGAGGACGACACCGATCACCGTGACGACGATGATCACGGCCGCCGCGGCGACGACGAGGTACGAGCGCCGGACACCGCGGGCGGCGGGCGCTGCTGCGTCGGGCGCCTCGGTGACATCGACGGCGCCGTCGCCGACCTTCGTCGGTCGACGGGTCGTGGCCTCCCGGACGTCCCCCGGCACGGCGGCGCGCTCGCGCGGGCCGGCGGGCGTGGTTGGACGCGCGCGGGTGCGCGGGCTGTCCTCCGCAGCCGACCGCTTCGACGTCGGCGCGGGCGTGGGGACGACCGGGCGC
>NZ_JBQCEE010000012.1:0-4339 GCF_051960575.1 Jatrophihabitans sp. | reverse complement strand
GGCCACTCGCCCGAGCTCGGCATCGAGTGGTACGAGCAGACGTTCGCGGCGATCAAGTCGAACTACCCGCAGCTCACCCTGCACAGCCTCGGCGCGTCCGAGGTCGTGCACATCTCGCGCACGTCCTCGCTGGACTTCGCCACAGTGATCAAGCGGCTCAACCAGGCGGGACTCGACTCGTTCGCCGGCGCTGGTGCCGAGATCCTCGTCAAGCGCCCGCGCACAGCGATCGCGCCGCTCAAGGAAGATGGCGAGACCTGGCTTTCGGTCATGGAGACCGCGCACGGGCTCGGCGTCGAGTCGACCGCGACGTTCATGATGGGCACCGGTGAGACGAACGCGGAGCGGATCGAACATCTGCGAATGATCCGCGACGTCCAAGACCGGACCGGCGGCTTCCGCAGCTTCATCCCATGGACGTATCAGCCCGAGAACAACCACCTGCGCGGCCGCACGCAGGCGACGAGCCTCGAATACCTGCGGATGATCGCCGTCGCGCGGCTGTTCTTCGACAACATCAACCACCTGCAGGGCTCGTGGCTGACGACCGGCAAGGACATCGGCCAGCTCACGCTGCACTTCGGCGCCGACGACCTCGGGTCGGTCATGCTCGAGGAGAACGTCGTCTCGAGCGCCGGTGCCCGCCACCGCAGCAACCGGCAGGAGCTCATCGACCTCATCCGCGGCGCCGGGCGCATCCCCGCGCAGCGCGACACGCTCTACCGCCACCTCGTGGTGCACAGCGACCCGGCCGACGACCCGCGCGACGACGACCGCGTGCGCTCGCACGTGTCGTCCACCGCCCTCACGCTCTTGCCCGTCGCCACCGCGAGCTGACCGGCGTCGCGCCGCGGCCATGTCGTCGTTCCTCCTCTCCATCCCGTTCGCGGTGGGCGCGGCCTGCGTCTACGGCACGAGCATCGTGGTGCAGCACCGCAGCGCCAGCGAGGGCAGCGGTGGCGAGGCGAGCGCGAAGGGGCTGCTGCGGCTGTTCAAGGACCCGCTCTGGCTCGTCGCGGTGGTCGGCGACTTCGCGGGCTTCGTGCTCAACGTGATCGCCCTGTCGATCGGCAAGGTCGTCTACGTCCAACCGTTCGTGGTGCTCATGCTCCCGATCGCGCTGTTCGTGCACTGGATCATGGGCGGCTCGCCGCCGCGCCGGGGTGACTACCTCGGGTGCCTCGGCATCATCGCCGGCCTGGCGGTGTTCCTGTCGCTGGCGGGGGAGCCGCACCACCAGCGCATCCCGCACCCGCACTGGGTGATCATCGCGGTCAGCTCGGTGTTCGTCGGCGGCGTGCTCATCAGCCTGGCGGTGCGGACGGCGGGGAGTTCGGTGAAGGGCGCGGTGTACGGCGGCGTCGCCGGTGCCTGGTTCGGCACGATCGCCGTGATGATCGACGCGTCGTCCGACGTCATCGGCGGCCATCACCACAGCTCGCACCACCGGGGGTTCCGCGGCTTCCGTGACAGCGTCGAGCACGGCGTGCACGGGCTGATCGCCACCGAGCGCGGGCTGGTGCTCGTCGCGTCCATCGTCGTGCTCGGGCTGGGCGGCGTGGTGCTGACCCAGATGTCGTTCCAGGTCGGTGCGCTCGGCGCGACGTTGCCCGCCAACATGGTCGTCGACCCGCTGTTCGGTGTGCTGCTCGGCGCGCTGCTGCTGCACGAGTTCATCCCCGTCTCGCCGTGGCACATCCTCGCCTACGTCCTGTGCCTCGCCCTCATCGCGGCCGGCGGCATCCGGCTCGCGCAGCCCGCGATCGAGGCGGTGCCGGGCCATCGCCCGATCCATCCGGACGTGCCTGCACAATCAGAGGCATGACCCGCGCGACGCTCGCCAAGGAACCGTCCGAGGTCGCGGCGATGTTCGACGGCGTCGCCCGCCGCTACGACGTTACGAACACCGTCCTCTCCTTCGGACGCGACCGGTCGTGGCGCCGCCGCACCCGCGCGGTGCTGCAGCTGCAGCCGGGCGACCGTGTGCTCGACCTCGCCGCCGGCACCGGCGTCTCGACCGTCGAGTTCATGCGGGCCGGTGCCGACGCGGTGGCCTGCGACTTCTCGCTCGGCATGCTGCGGGCCGGGCGGGCGAACAAGCGCCGCCGCGACGTCCGCTTCGTGGCCGGCGACGCCGTGCACCTGCCGTTCCGCGATGGCGCGTTCGACGCGGTCACCATCAGCTTCGGGTTGCGCAACGTGGTCGACGTGTCCGGCGCGCTGGCCGAGATGGCCCGCGTGGTGCGTCCGGGCGGGCGGCTGGTGATCTGCGAGTTCAGCCGCCCGACGTGGCGGCCGTTCCGGATTGTCTACCTCAACTACCTGATGCGCGCGCTGCCGTGGGTGGCCAGGCGCGTCTCGTCGAACCCGGACGCGTACGTCTACCTCGCCGAGTCGATCCGGGCCTGGCCGGCGCAGGACGAGCTGGGCCGCCGCATCGCCGCCGCCGGCTGGACGCAGGTGCAGTACCGCAACCTCACCGGCGGCATCGTCGCGCTGCACATCGCCGAGAAGCCCCGAACCCAGTCCGCTCGAGCGGGGACATGGCCCTCGCCCGCGGGTACTGACTAGCGTGGGAGACGGCCCTGCTGCAGGTGCGCGGCCGTGCCAACCGACGAGCGAAGGAGCCAGCAGTGGACGACGACGACATGACGACCGTGGGTGACGGCGGCGCGGACGGCGGTGCCGGTGGCGACGGCGGTGCCGATGGTGGTGCCGGCGGCGACGGTGGCGCGGACGGCGGCGCGCACGGCCCGGCAGACGGCGGCGCGGGTCACGGCCCCGAGGACGGCGGCGGCGACGGCGTTGCCGACGGTGGCGGCGACGGCGGCGCGGACGGCGGTGCCGGTGGCGACGGCGGTGCCGATGGTGGTGCCGGCGGCGACGGTGGCGCGGACGGCGGCGCTGGTCACGGCCCGGCCGACGGTGGCGCGCACGGCCCGGCCGACGGCGGCGCCTGAGCCGCTGTCCTGACCGAGCAGTGACACAGACACGACCGAACGGCGACGCAGCGCTCCGGCGCTGCGTCGCCGTCTCGTCCGACGACTTCGCGGCCGAGCACTGGGGCCGCCGGCCCCTGCTGACCCGCGCGGCCGAGCTCGGCGGGCAGTCCGGCGCGTCGGGCTTCGACGACCTGCTCGACGCCGCGGCGGTCGACGAACTGGTCTCGCGTCGCGGCCTGCGCACGCCGTTCCTGCGCATGGCGAAGGAGGGCAGCGTCCTCGACGCCAAGCGCTTCACCCGCGGCGGCGGTGCCGGCGCGAGCATCGGCGACCAGGCCGCCGACGACCGCGTGCTCGCGCAGCTGGCCGACGGGGCGACGCTGGTGCTGCAGGCGCTGCACCGCACCTGGCCGCCGCTCGTCGACTTCGGGGCGATGTTGTCGGCCGAACTCGGGCACCCGGTGCAGATCAACGCCTACATCACCCCGCCGCAGAACCAGGGCTTCGCACCGCACTACGACGTGCACGACGTGTTCGTGCTGCAGGTGGCCGGCCGCAAGCACTGGACGATCCACGAGCCGGTCGTCACCGACCCGCTCGACGACCAGCCGTGGGAGCAGCACCGCGAGGCCGTCGCCGCGCGCGCGACCGAGGCCCCGGTCATCGACGCGGTGCTCGAACCCGGCGACGCCCTCTACCTCCCGCGCGGGACGATCCACGCGGCCGCCGCCCTGGGCGAGACCTCGATCCACCTCACCGTGGGCGTGCACCCGCTGACGCGGTACCACCTCGTGCGGCACCTGCTCGCCGCCGCCCAGCACGACCCCGAGCTGCGCCGCTCGTTGCCCATGGGTACCGACCTGGGCGACCCGGACGTGCTCGCGCCGCATCTCGGCGCCACGATCGCGGCGCTCACCGAGCGCCTCGCGCAGGCCGACACCGGCGCAGCGGCGGCGTTCCTCGGTGACACGTTGCGCCGCCAGACGCGTCCGGCACCGCTGTCACCGCTCGCGCAGCTCGACGCGGTCGCGAACCTGTCCCACGACGACCGCCTGCAGCTGCGTCTCGGCCTGCGCGTCGACCTGCGCGATGAGGGCGAGCAGCTGCGGCTGCGCCTGCTCGACCGGGCCGTGCTGCTGCCGGCGGCGACGGCCGACGCCCTCAAGACCGTGCTCAGCGGTGAGGTCTTCACACCCGGCGGGCTCACCGGACTCGACGACGCCGACCAGCTCGTCGTCGCGCGGCGGCTGCTGCGCGAGGGCATCGTCGTCCCGGCGTGACGACCCATCCGCCGCGGCCGCGCGAGACACCCGACCGGTGCGCGGTGCGGGCGCAGCTGCGCGGCGACCCGATGCTCGGCACCGCCTTCCCCGCGGCGCGGCTGTTGCTCGTCGAAC
>NZ_JBQCEE010000011.1:0-8457 GCF_051960575.1 Jatrophihabitans sp. | reverse complement strand
TCCTGCCACTCGCGGATGCGCAGGTAGTGCAGGAACTCGTCGCGGCACATGCGCCGGAACGCGTTGCCGGACAGCTCGCGGCGCTGCTCGCGCAGGTGGTTCCACAGGTTGAGGAAGCCGATGAAGTCGGAGTGCTCGTCGGCGAAGCGCGCGTGCTTCTGGCGCGCGGCCTCCTCGTGCTCGGCCGGCCGCTCGCGCGGATCCGGGATGGTCAGCGCGGCCGCGATCACCAGCACCTCGCGCACGCAGTGCTCGCGCTCGGCCTGCAGGATCATGCGCCCGACGCGCGGGTCGACCGGCAGCTGCGCGAGGCGCTGTCCCAGCTCGGTGATGCGCCCGGACGCGTCGAAGGCGCCGAGTTCCTGCAGCACCGCGATCCCGTCGCGCACGGAGCGCCGGTCGGGCGGGTCGAGGAACGGGAACTCCTCGATGTCGCCGAGGCGCAGGGCGGCCATCTGCAGGATCACCGAGGCCAGGTTGGTGCGCAGGATCTCCGGCTCGGTGAACCGCGGCCGGGCCTCGAAGTCGGTCTCGCTGTACAGCCGGATGCAGATGCCCTCGCTGACGCGCCCGCACCGGCCCTTGCGCTGGTCGGCCGAGGCCTGCGACACCCGCTCGATCGGCAGTCGCTGCACCTTCGTGCGCCGCGAGTACCGCGAGATGCGCGCCGTGCCCGGGTCGACGACGTAGCGGATGCCCGGCACCGTCAGCGACGTCTCGGCGACGTTGGTCGAGAGCACGATGCGCCGGCCGGTGTGCGGCTCGAAGACGCGCTGCTGCTCGGCCGTCGGCAGCCGCGCGTACAGCGGCAGCACCTCGGTGTTGCGGAGCTCCTCGGCCCGCAGCGCGTCGGCGGTGTCGCGGATCTCGCGCTCGCCCGACAGGAACACCAGCACGTCACCCGGCGCCTCGGACGCGAGCTCGCGGCACGCGTCGACGATCCCTTCGATCTGGTCACGGACGGGCACGGCGACGTTGTCGTGGTGGGGGTCGTCGGCGTCGTCGTCTCCCGCGGGCGCGTCATCGACACCTGTAGAAGGCGGTGCCTCGTCCAGCGGCCGGTACCGCACCTCGACCGGGTACGTGCGGCCGGAGACCTCGACGACCGGGGCGTCGTCGAAGAAGGCCGAGAAGCGCCCGGGGTCGATCGTCGCCGAGGTGATGATCACCTTGAGATCGGGCCGCTGCGGCAGCAACCGCTGCAGGTACCCGAGCAGGAAGTCGATGTTGAGCGACCGCTCGTGGGCCTCGTCCACGATGATCGTGTCGTAGCGGCGCAGCAGCCGGTCGCGCTGGATCTCGGCGAGCAGGATGCCGTCGGTCATCAGCCGCACCAGCGTGCGGTCGCTGACCTGGTCGGTGAACCGCACGCTGTAGCCGATCGCATCGCCGAGCGGCACCTGCAGTTCGTCGGCGATCCGCTGCGCGACCGTGCGGGCGGCGAGCCGCCGTGGCTGCGTGTGGCCGATCAGCCCGTCGATGCCGCGGCCGAGCTCGAGGCAGATCTTCGGCAGCTGCGTCGTCTTGCCGGAGCCGGTCTCGCCGGCCACGACGACCACCTGGTGGTCGCGGATCGCCGCCGCGATCTCGTCCTTGACCGCGGTGACCGGCAGGTCGGGGTACCGCAGCGTGGGCAGCGCGGCCCGGCGTGCGGCGACCAGCGCCTCGCGCCGCGCCGGGGAACGGTCGGGACGCGGGCGACGGGCGCGCCGCTGCCGCGGCGAGGTCTCGGTCATCAGGACTCGCGCACCTCAGAACTCGAAGTGCTCGCCGATGACGATCGTGCGGTCATCCGGCAGGTTGAAGTTCACCGCGGGGTTGGCGGCGTTGTGGGCGAGGCCGACGAAGATGCGCTTGCGCCACCGCGCCATGCCACCGGCATCCGAGTGCTCGAAGGACAGCCGCGACAGGAACCACAGCGCGCGCTCGGGGTCGATGTCGAGTTCCGGCGTCATGCCGACGGCCTGCCGCAGCACGTCCGGCAGGTCCTGCTCGTCCTGGAAGCCGAAGGTGACCTGCAGGTGCGAGATGCCGTCGTCGGCGTAGCCGAGGTCGTCGACCTCGAGCCGTTCCTCGCGCGGCACGTACGGCGTGTTCAGCGTGATCACCGAGACCAGCACGACCCGCTCGTGCAGCACGTGGTTGAAGTCCACGTCCGCGCGCAGCGCCAGCGGCGTCGTCTGCTTCGTGGGGTGCGGGTACACCGCCGTACCCGGCACGCGCGTCAGGTTGGTCGTGCGCATCTCTTCGACGAAGTCCTGCAGCGAGCCCTCCATGCCGAGGCGTCGCTGCGTCACGATGCGCCGGCCCTGCTGCCAGGTGGTCATCGTGGTCGTCACCAGCAACGCGATGAGCAGGGGCAGCCAACCGCCGTTGACGATCTTCGTGACATTGGCGGCGAAGTAGGTCACCTCGATGACGCCGAAGACCACGCCGAGCACGACGAGCCGCCACATCGCCCAGTGCCACACCGTGCGCGCGACGATGAGGAAGAGCACCGTCGTGATCATGAAGGTGCCGGTGACAGCGAGCCCGTACGCGGTCGCGAGCTTGTTCGACGACCGGAACGCGGCGATGAGGACGAGGACACCGCCGAACAGCGTCCAGTTCACCGCGGGCACGTAGATCTGCCCGCTCTCCTCCTTCGACGTGTGCCGCACGGTCAGGTTCGGCAGGTAGCCCAGCCGGATCGCCTGCCGCGACACCGAGTAGGCCCCGGAGATCACCGCCTGCGACGCGATGACCGTGGCGAAGGTCGCGAGCACCACCATCGGCACCCGCGCCCAGTGCGGCACCAGCAGGTAGAACGGGTTGCCGACCGCGGCGTGGTCGTGGATCACCAGCGCACCCTGGCCGAGGTAGTTCAGCATCAGGCACGGGAAGACGACGACGAACCACGCGCGACGGATCGGCGCCCGGCCGAAGTGCCCCATGTCGGCGTACAGCGCCTCGGCGCCGGTGATCGCCAGCACCACCGCACCCATCGCGATGAACGCCGTGTACGGGTGGTCGGCGATGAAGCTGCCGATGTAGGTGGGCGAGAGCGCCTTGAGGATCGCCGGGTGCCGCACGATCTCGGGCACGCCCGCGACCGCGATGGCGAGGAACCAGACGATCATGACCGGGCCGAAGACGCGTCCCACCCTGTGCGTACCGAAGCGCTGCACCAGGAACAGCACGGTGAGGATCGCGATGCCGATCGGCAGCACGGCGTCCTTGAGATGAGGGGACGCGACCTCGAGCCCCTCGACCGCCGACAGCACCGAGATCGCCGGCGTGATGACGCTGTCGCCGTAGAACAGGGACGCGCCGATCACGCCCAGCAGCAACGCCGCGGCGACGACCTTGCGCCGGCTGCGCGCGGTGGCCCGGCGGGCCAGCGCGGCGAGCGCCATGACGCCGCCCTCGCCGTCGTTGTCGGCGCGCAGGATGAACGCCACGTACTTCACCGACACGACGAGCGTCACCGACCAGAACACCAGCGACAGCGCGCCGTACACGTCGGACGTGCTGACCTTCACCGCGTGGTGGTCGATGGCGAAGACGGTCTGCAGCGCGTAGAGCGGGCTGGTGCCGATGTCGCCGAAGACCACGCCGAGCGCGCCGACCGCCAGGCCGAGCATGCCGCCGCTGCTGACGTGCGACGGGTGACGCTCGGCCGGCGCGACCTTCGGCGCCGCACCGGGCGGCGGCGCGGTCGACGCGCTCTCGACGGTGGTCTCGTGCACGGCTCCAGTCTGCCGTGCCGCGGCCGGCCGCCCGCTGGGCGAGGGTCAGATCTCGGCGTGGATGGCGGCGCCCGGCGTGTGCAGCTCGGGCATGTAGTGGTCGGCGAAGAGCTTGGCGACGAGCTCACCGCGGCTGGCGACGCCGACCTTGCCGAAGATGGCCTTGAGGTGGTCGCGCACCGTGAACGGCGACAGGAACAGCTCGCCGGCGATCTCGTTGTTGCTCAGGCCCCGGGCCACCAGGCGGGTGATCTCCTGCTCGCGCGGCGTGAGCGAGTACGCCTCGACGATGATCGGCGCGAGCTGCGCCGACTTGGCGGGCTCGACGGTGAGCGCGGTGAGCCCCGGACGGCCGTCCGGCGTGCGCAGGCAGGACGCGTGCAGCGAGAGCCAGCGGCCCGCCTGCGACCGGATGCGCGTGAACGCCGGGCCGCGCTCGCGTCCCTCGGCGACAGCGACGGCACGGCCCAGCACGGCGCGCACCGGCGTCATCGGCAGGTTGGGCATCGACCAGTCCGGGCCGGCCAGCTCGACGAGCAGCCGCTCGGCCTCGTCGTCGAGCGAGACGAGGATCGAGTTGCGGTCGAACAGCGCGGTGCCGGGACGGTCGGTCGTCACGCCGGCCCGGCGCGGCCCCGTGACGAACCCGCGCAGGGCGTTGCCGATCGCCGGTGCCACGAACCGCACGATCTCGGTCTCGGCCGCGCTGAACGGCTCGCGGGCGGCGTCACGGTAGAGGTCCATGACGCCCCACGTCGACTCGCCCACCCGGAGGGCGGCGCGCAGCTCGTCGGCGTAGCCCTGCGGCGAGAGGAACTCGCGGAATCGCGCGCTGCGCGCCGGCCGGTCGTCCGTCGCGCGGAAGAGCGTGTCGACCCCTGTCTCGCTCCGCGCGAGGTCGCGGTAGAGCAGCGCGTCCTCGACGAGGCTCTCGCGTTCCCAGTAGGTCTCGCAGTGACCGGCCTCGATGTTCTCGATCCGCGCCGGCAGGGTCGCGAGCACGGTGGCCGGGTCGGTGCCGAACCAGGCCGAGCCGTCGAACGGCACCAGCTCACGCAGCCGCTCGGACGCGTCGCGGAACAGCTCGTCCGCGTCCATGGCCCGCGCGCAGCTGTCGATGAGCGCCGAGACGCCGCCCCGCGTCGTGATCGTCATGGGCGAAGTCTGTTCGCCTGAACGCGACATGACAACCCGTCATCTGTAGGGGTGGGCGCGACGCGGAACCCCTGCGCTGTCGGATATCCGCCGGCGCGCTGCGTCCCGAGGCTTGGTGCACACCACCGAGACACCGGGAGCAAGCATGACCAACCACCACAAGATCGGCGTCTTCCTGCCGAACGTCGTGCCGGACGCACCGGCCGGCGCGATCGCCGAGTGGGCGACCCGCGCCGAGGCCCGCGGCTTCGACACGCTCGCCGCCGTCGACCGCATCGCCTACGACAGCAGCGAGTCGCTGATCGCCCTCGCGGTCGCCGCCGGCGCCACCGAGCGGATCGACCTCGCGACCAACGTGCTGATCAGCCCGCTGCGCGAGACGACGCTGCTGGCCAAGCAGGCCGCGAGCCTCGACCGAGCCAGCGGCGGACGCCTCACCCTCGGCCTCGGCGTCGGCATCCGCGAGGACGACTTCGCCGTCTGCGGCGCGTCGCCCCGCGGCCGGGGCGCCCGCTTCGACGAGCAGTTGGCGCAGCTGCGCGCGACCTGGTCGGGCGCGACGGGCATCGGCCCGGCGCCGGTGACCCCCGGCGGCCCGGCGCTGCTCATCGGCGGCGACGCCCGCCTGGCCGCGCCGCGGATCGCCGAGCACGGTCAGGGCTGGACGATGATGGTCGGCACGCCCGACCAGTTCGCCGCCTCGCTCGACCAGGTGCGCGCCGCGTGGCGGGCGGCCGGACGCCCCGGGCAGCCGCGGGCGATGGCCGTGCAGTACGCCGCGCTCGGCCCGGCCGCCGATCGTGCGACCGCCGCGATGACCCACTACTACGGCTGGCTCGGCGCCGACATCGCCGGCTGGATCGCGTCCACCGCCGCCACCACCGAGCAGGCCCTCGCCGACCGCGTCGCCGAGTTCGCCGCCGCCGGGGCCGACGAGATCGTCATCGCCCCCTGCTCGGCCGACCCCGACCAGGTCGACCGCTTCGCCGACGTCGTCGTGCGCACGCCCGCCCTCGTCTGACCACCATCACAACCAGAGAAAGCAGCACTGATCATGACCCTCGTCAGCAACCCCACCGCGCTCGACCGCCTCGCGACCGACCTCGACGGCCTGCTCGTCCGGCCCTCGGACGCGGCCTGGGACACCGCCCGCGCGGCCTGGCACCTCGCCGTCGACCAGCAGCCCGCGGCCGTCGTGCTCGCCCAGACGGTGCGCGACGTCGTGGCCACCGTCGACACCGCCCGCGAGCTCGGCCTGCGGGTGGCACCGCAGGGCACGGGCCACAACGCCGCACCGCTCGGCGACCTCTCCGGCAGCATCCTGCTGCGCACCTCGGCCATGCGCGGCGTCGAGGTCGACCCGGCGCGCCGCATCGTGCGGGCCGAGGCCGGCGCGTGGTGGATCGACGTCACCACCGCCGCGGCCCCGCACGGCCTCGCCGCCCTCGCGGGCTCGGCCGCCGACGTCGGCGTCGTCGGCTACACGCTCGGCGGCGGGCTCAGCTGGTTCGGCCGCTCGCACGGCCTCGCCGCGAACACCGTCGTCGCGTTCGACGTCGTGACGGCCGACGGGCGACAGCGTCGGGTCGACGCCGACCACGAGCCCGATCTGTTCTGGGCGCTGCGCGGGGGCAACGGCAACGTCGCGATCGTGACCGCGATCGAGCTGCAGCTGTTCCCCATCAGCGAGGTGTACGCCGGCGTGCTGTTCTTCCCCGTCGAGCGCGCCGAGCAGGTGCTGCAGACGTGGCGGGCGCTGCTGCCGACACTGCCCGAGGAGATCACGTCGGTCGGACGCATCCTGCGCTTCCCGCCGCTGCCCGACCTGCCGCCGCACCTGGCCGGACGCGCGTTCGTCGTCGTCGAGGCCGCCAGCCAGCGCTCCGCCGCGGACACCGACGCGCTGCTCGCGCCGCTGCGGGCGCTCGGCCCGGAGTTCGACACCTTCGGCCCGATGTCGATGCCCGCACTGGCGCAGCTGCACATGGACCCGCCCGGCCCGGTGCCCGGCTACGGCGACGGGGTGCTCGTCGACGGGCTCGACGCCGACGCGGTGCGGGCGTTCGTCGCGGTGAGCGAGCAGTGCGGCCCCGCGCTGCTCTCGCTCGAGCTGCGGCACCTCGGCGGCGCGCTGCGTCCCGACCGCGGCGGCGACGGTGCGTACACCGGCATCCCGGCCGACCTCGCCCTGTTCGCCGTCGGCATCACGCCGACGCCGGAGGCGATGCAGGCGACGCGCGCCGCGGTGCAGCGGGTGCGGGTCGCGATGACGCCGTGGTCCAACGGACGCGCGTACGGCAACTTCGCCGAGGAGCGGGTCGCGTCCGAGGCGATCTGGGGTGACGCCGCGGGCCGGCTGGCGGCGATCCGGCAGGCGTTCGACCCGCACGGCGTGCTGCACGCGAACCACCCCGCGCGGTGATCATCTGCACAGGTTCGGCCTGACGCCACGAGCACGGCCCCCGGACACGACAAAGCCCCCGGAAGGCGGGGGTTCCACCGGGGGCTTTGCTCGTTGGCGTCCGAGCGGGGGTTCGAACGCCGCAAGGTTTGGCACCGTTGATCACGTGCGGGGGGTACGCGATCCGTGCCTGTTCAGTTGTTTATCTCGTGTCCGACCGGGCTGCGGGGGTTTCGCTCGGCCTGACATCGGAAAATCTACGGCTCCTTACGCGAGTCTTACAGTGGGCGAACAGCCCCACTTCCGCAGTGCATCTGCACTAGACCCGTTTCCGCCCGCCGCGGACCTTCCAGGCACAGGTTCACCCCGTGCTCCCCGTTTGTCCACTCGGAACGTCGGGTAGCCCAGGTTCGACGGCGAAACGACGCCGTCCCGCACTCGTGGCAGACCCCGGCTGACGCCGACCGCCGCTCAGACCAGAGCGATGCGCTGCGCCTCGACCCCATGACGGCAGCAGTTCTTGTGGCGTCCCCGGCCATCCGTTTCGGAGGAGACATGACCGATCTCGGCACGACGACGTACCCCACCCCGGGCACCGGCAGCAGCGCCGGGACCGCAGGGGGCAGTACCGACAGCAGCGGCGTGCAGGACAAGGCGGACGAGCTCAAGGGCCGCGCCGCCGACACCAAGGACACCGCCGTCAAGGCCGGCTCGGAGGTCGCGCAGACCGCCGCCGACAAGGCCAAGGACGTCGCCGCGGAGACCCAGCGCCAGGCCCGCAACCTGGCCGGAGAGGCCCGCGACCAGCTGCAGACGCAGGTGCAGCAGCAGCACCAGAACCTGGTGTCGCAGCTGCGCAGCCTGGCCGAGCAGCTCAACAGCATGGCGTCCGCGGGCCGGGGCGAGGGTGGCCCCGCCGGCATCGCGCAGGAACTCGTCGGCCAGGCCGGCGACCGCGCGCAGCAGCTCGTGAGCCACCTCGAGACCCGCCAGCCCGGCGACCTCGTCGACGACGTGCGTCGCTTCGCGCGGCAGCACCCCGGCACCTTCCTGGCCGGTGCCGCGCTCGCCGGTGTGATCGCCGGACGCCTCACCCGCGGCGCCGTCGCGGCGAAACAGGACGACGCGTCGACCGGCTCGAGCGGCTACGTCGGCGGCCCGGGCGGCGCCGGC
>NZ_JBQCEE010000010.1:0-9350 GCF_051960575.1 Jatrophihabitans sp. | reverse complement strand
GGTCCACCCCGCCGTGGGCGGGGGGCTATTCGTGTTCGCACACGTCGAGGCCCCGCCCGGCGGCGCCCGGCTGCAACATCCGTTGGGGGTTGCCGTCGACGGCGGCGACGTGCTGATCGCGGACACGTACAACGGCGCGCTGCGGCGGTATCGCGACGGGCGGGTGGACACGCTCGCCGTCGGGCTCGCCGAACCGAGCGGCGTCCTGCGCCTCGGCGGCGACCTGCTCGTCGTGGAGTCGGCCGCGCACCGGGTGACCCGCCCGGCGGTCGCCCCGCAGGTCGTCGGCGGCGAGGCCCAGCACACCGAGCGTCCGCCGAGCGAGCTGCGTCCGGGCGCGGTGACGGTCGAGGTCGTCTTCGACGTCCCGCCCGGCCGCAAGCTCGACGACAGCTTCGGCCCGCCGATCCGCGTCGACATCACCTCGTCGCCGTCAGCGCTGATCGTCGAGGGCGCGGGCGAGAGCACGGCCCTCGCGCGACGGCTCGTCCTCGCCGACGGCGTCACCACCGGCGTCCTGCACATCACCGCACAGGTCGCGTCATGCGACGCCGGCGACGAGCACCCCGCCTGCTACCTCGCGCGGCAGGACTGGGGCGTGCCCGTGCGGATCGGCCCCGACGGTCCCGCCGAGCTGCGGCTGATGCTCAACGGCTGACGCCGCCCCCGCCGTGTGTGGCGCCGCAGCGGGCACCGGCCCGGCGTGTCACCCCGCACGGTCGCCACACACCTGCGTCGCGCGGAGCGGTCAGCCGAAGCGGCTGACCGTCACGTCGACCGGGCCGACGCGCAGCACGCCGGCGGTGAGCGGCTCGCAGCGCACGCCGCCGCGGCCGCGCAGGGCCTTCATCGCGCCGGGGCCGATGGTGACGTCCATCCACGCGCAGGGGTTCGCGCGCCGGTGCACCTTCACGACGACGCCACCGAGCGAGACCGTCGCGCCGAGCAGGTCGTCGACCGGCAGGCCGCGCAGCAGCACGTTGCGCCGCGTCTCGCGCAGCCCGACGCCCGGCGGCAGCGACTCGGCCGCGATGAGCGTCACGGACGCGAGCCGGTGGGCCCGGCGCCCGAAGTAGCGGTCGCCGACCAGTCCCAGCCCGGCCCGCACCTCCGCGGACGCGACCAGCTCACCGGACGGCTCGGGCGCCGCACCGTCGCTCGGCCGTCCCTCGAACCGGTGCAGCCCCGAGACGAGCAGTTCGACGATCTCGACACCGTCGACCCGCTCGACGACCCCGGTCATCGGCAGGTCAGTGCCCGGCAGCGGCCGGCGCCCCGTGCTGGTGGAAGTCGCGCTGCCGGATGAGGGCGAACGCGAGCACGCCGCAGACGATCACCACGATCGCGCCGATGAGCAGCACGCGGTTCAGCCCGTCGGTGAACGCCGTCGCCGCGATGTGCTGCACCGCCGAGCGTGCCGACGCCGGCACCTGGCCGAGCACCTGGCCGACCGCGCCCGACTTCACCGCGACGGCCAGTTGACTCGCATGCGGGGCCAGCGCCGAGTTGCCCGACGCCAGCCGGGTGACGCTGTCGGTGACTGTGCTCGCGAAGAGGGTGCCGAGCAGCGCGATGCCGGTGGCGATGCCGACCTGCCGGAACGTCGAGTTGATGCCGGACGCCATCCCGGCCCGTTGCGGCGCCACGACGCCCACCGCGGTGGACGCCAGCGGCGGGTTCACCAGGCCGACGCCGACACCCGAGACGAGCAGTCCGGGGATGAGATGTGTCCAGGACGACGACGCGTCGAGCCCGCGCATCAGCAGCAGACCCACACCGACGAGCACGAGCCCCGGTCCGATGAGGAAGCGCACCTGCACGTGCGACGTGAGCCGCCCGGCCACGGTCGACACGACCAGGATCGCGGCCGAGAGCAGCATCAGCCGCAGGCCGGTGCCGAGGGCGTCGTAGCCGAGCACGTCCTGCACGTACAGCACGATGTAGAGCAGCAGCGCGAAGATCGAGGCGCTCAGGCCGAACGCCGCGAGTGCGCCGCCGGTGAAGGTCGGCAGCCGGAACAGCGACAGGTCGAACATCGCGTGCGACCCGCGGGCCTCGAGCACCACGAACGTCACCAGCAGCACGCCCGCGACGACGAGCGACGTGATGACGCGAGCGTCCGAGAACGACCGCTCGCTCGACTCGATGAGACCGTAGACGAGCGCGGCGAGGGCGACCGTGAAGGTCGCGAACCCAGCCCAGTCGGGGCGGCGTGCCGATGGTGCCTTCGACTCGGCCACGCGCGCGACGGCGATTGCGACCGCCGCGATGCCGACCGGCAGGTTGACGAAGAAGATCCACCGCCACGACAGCCCGGACGTCAGCAGCCCGCCGAGCAGCGGACCGATCGCGACGGCGAGCCCGGTGATCGCGCCCCAGATGCCGAAGGCGACGCCGCGGTCCTTGCCGCGGAACGCGTCGGCGAGCAGCGCCAGCGACACGGAGAACATCGTCGCGCCGCCGATGCCCTGCACCGCCCGCGAGACCTGGAGCAGCAGGGTGTCACCGGCGATGCCGCAGAGCAGCGATGCGATCGTGAAGATGGTCAGGCCGATGACGTAGAGCAGTCGCCGGCCGAACATGTCGGCGAGGCTTCCGGTGGTCAGCAGCAGCGACGCGAGCGTGAGCGCGTACGCATCCACCACCCACTGCAGGTCCGAGAAGCTCGAGTGCAGCGCGTGCTGGATGTTTGGCAGCGCGACGTTCACGATCGTCACGTCCAGCAGCAGCATGAACGTGCCGAGGCAGACGGCGACGAGCGTCCACCACTTGTGCGGCTCGGGGCCGCCGTGTGCCGGAGCCTGCGGTTCGGCCTGCGACTGCGTCGGTTGAGACGTCATACACCGATGGTGCCGGACGGGTACGACAACGGCCTACGCCCGGGCGGCGGCGAGATGCGTTGCATAGAACTCGAGGTGGGCGCGAGCGGCGGCATCCCAGGTGTGTCCCGCCGCGAGCGCCGACGCCGCGGCCAGCCGAGCGGACGACACGGGTGCCAGCAGTCCGTCGGCCAGCTCGTCGACGTCACGCGCGAACACCGCCGCGCCGTCGAAGACCTCGCGCAGCACCGGCAGGTCGCGCATCACCACCGGGGTGCAGGCGGCCATCGCCTCCATCGCCGCGAGACCGAACCCCTCCTTCGTCGAGGGGAAGGCGAAGACGGCCGCGCCGGCCATGAGCGGCGGCACCGCCTCGTGCGGCACCGGCCCGAGCAGCACCGGCTCGACCCCGAGGTCGGCGGCGCGAGCGAGCACCAGCGTGCGGTAGTCGCGGTAGTCGAAGAGCGTCTCGCCGCCGGCGACCACGAGCCGCAGGTCCGGCCGCACCGCTCGTACCCGCGCCATCGCCTCGACCAGGTCGAGCGTGCCCTTGCGCGGCTCGATGCCGCCGACCGACAGCACGTACGGCTGCAGTTCGCGCACCCACGCCGGCAGGTCGCCTACCGACGCGAACCGCCCGGCCTCGACGCCGTTCGGGATCACCACCGGCTCGATGCCCCACCCCGACCGCACCTCGCGCGCGACGGCCGCCGAGACACAGACATGCGCGAACGGACGCACGATCGCCCGCTCGTGGCAGGCGACGAGCTCGGGCGTGGTGAAGGTGTCGAGATGGTGGATCGTGCGGACGCACCACGGCACCGCGTTGGCGCTGATGCAGTCCTGCGCGTGCACGACGTCGTACGCGCCGCCGTCGAAGGCAGCCGCGAGGACCGCGATCGACCGCAGGATGCGCTCGCCCACCGACTCGTCCGCCCGGTCCGGGAACGGCACCAGGCGCACGCCCACGGCCGGCTCGACCGGCCGGAAGAACCCGCCGTCACCACCGCGTGCCAGGCTCCAGACGTCGACGGTGCAGCCCTGCCGCGCCAGCGCCTCCGCGAGCGCGAGCGTGTGCACGACACCGCCGCGCGGACGCGTCGAGTAGGTGAGCAGCGCGATCCTCACGCCGGCCCGGCCACCTGCTCGCGGTACAGCTCGGGGCGGCGCTCGCGGAGGTGGTGCAGCACCAGGCGCGCCCGCTCGATCTCGCCCTCGACGTCGAGCTCGGCCACGGCCAGCCCGCCCTTGGCCCAGGTGCGCGCCAGCACGTCGCCGCCGGGGCCGACGACCTTGCTCTGGCCGAGGAAGCGCAGGCCGCCCGTCGTCCCGGTCTGGTTCGACGACACCCAGACGATCTGATTCTCGGCCGCCCGCGCGCAGTCGTAGAGGTCGAACAGGCGCGACTGCCGGTCGTGCGTGAGCCGTTCGGCGCGGCCGGTGATGCTCGCGGGCCAGGCCGACAGGCAGGCGACGATGCGGGCACCGTCGAGGGCCAGGGCACGGGCCGCCTCGGGGAAAGTCTTGTCGTAGTCGATCAGCAGCCCCAGCCGCCCGGCCGGGGTGTCGAAGGCCGCGAGCCGCTCGCCGGCCGCGTACACGAGCGCCTCGCCCGGCGGCTGGTGCACCTTGCGGTAGCGGCCGAGCACGCCGTCGCCGGACAGGCAGACCGCCGAGTTGTACCGCTGCCCGGCGAAGCGTTCGGTGTAGCCGAGGCAGACCACCATGTCCTTCGCCATGGCGATGACCCGCCGGATCTCGAGCGCGTCGGGCGCGAGCGCCGGGGGCAGCGCGTCGGGGTCCGGTGAGCGCAGGTCGGCGAGGTACCCGCCGAGCACCGCGTGCGGCAGCACGAGCAGCCCGGCGCCGGCCTTCCGAGCCGCCGCGATGATGACGCCGACGCGGTCGAGGCTGTGGTGCAGGTCGCGGCCGAAGTGGGCCGCCGCGGCGGCCACCCGCTGCGGGGCCCCGGCGGTCACGACGCCCGACCGGCCAGCATGTCGACGACCGCGAACCGCCGCCGGGCGAGCAGTTGTTCGGCGACGAAGCGCGCGTCGACCTCGATGCCGGCGAAGCGTCCCGAACCCCACGTGTGCAACCACGGGAGGCCGACGAAGTACAGGCCGCGCACGGACGTCACGCCGCGCTCGTGCACCGGGTGCCCCGAGCCGTCGAAGACGCCCGCGTGCAGCCAGCGGTCGTCGCGCCGGAACCCGGTCGCCCACACCACCGCCGCCAGATCACCCGCCGCGATCGAGTCACCGCCGGACGCGGTCGGGCGCCACACCGGTTCGTACCGACTCGGACCCTGCTCGGTCGTGATGCCGTGGACGCGGATGTGCTCGTCGATGAGGCCGTTGATGCCGTTGTAGACGGCGTCGGCCGCGTCGAGGTTGGCCGCGAGGTCGGCGGCGAAGGTGAGCCGGCCGTCGGCGATGTCGACGAGCCGGCCGTGCAGTGCCATGCCGTCGAGGGCGAAGGCACGCAGGTCGATGTCGCGGCCGCCGTCGCGTCCGGTCACGTAGTGGTTGGTCCGATCGAGGTTCCGCTCCTCGACCGGCTTGTCGGTGACCGGCTTCGCGTAGTGCCCGGTGTCGTGCATCCAGGCGATGACGTCGCGGCCGCGGTAGCGGCGGCCGAATCGCGGCGCCTTGCCGACGGCCAGGTGCACGCGGCGTCCGGCGAGGTGCAGGTCCTCGGCGATCTGCGCGCCCGACTGCCCGGTGCCCACCACGAGCACCTCGCCCGGCGGCAGCGACTGCGGGTTCCTGTACTCGGACGAGTGCACCTGCCGCACCGTCGACGGCAGCCGTTCGGCCAGGCGTGGCACGGCGGGCGTGTGGTAGCCGCCGGTCGCGACGACCACCTGCTCGGCGAGGTACTCGCCGGTGGCGGTGACCACGCGGAACCCGTCGGCGACCGGCCACACGGCCTGCACGGCGGTGCGCTCACGCACCGGCGGGCCGAACGAATGCACATAGCCGGCCAGCCAGTCGTTCAGCTCGGCCGCGACCATGAAGCCGTCAGGATCGCTGCCGGCGTAGTGGTAGCCGGGCAGGCGGCACTGCCAGTTCGGCGTGACGAGGCAGAAGCTGTCCCAGCGCTGGTCGCGCCAGGTGTGCAGCAGGGTGTCGCGTTCGAGCACGACGTGCTCGACGCCCTCATGGCAGAGGTACCAGCTGACGGCGAGACCGGCCTGGCCGCCGCCGACGATCACGACCGGGATCCTCATGCCGTCGCCTCCATGAGGTAGGCGGCCGGGCGGCGGTCGCGCAGGTGGAACATCCCGCCGCGCGCAGCGGAGAGCATGGCGTCGAGATCGACCGTGGCGACCGCGATCCCCGGCGCAACACCCGTTGAGGCGAGTACGTCGCCGCCGGCGTCGACCACCTTCGCGGACGCGACGAATCGCAGCGACCCGAACGTGCCCGCCTGGTTGGCCGAGACCCAGAGCACCTGGTTCTCGAGCGCGCGCGCCCGGTCGAACAGATCGAAGCGTCGCGTCCAGCGGTCGTCGCGCAGGTCGGGCGACGGGTTGGTGCGCGCGGCCGGCCACGCCGACAGGCAGCAGATGATGTCGGCGCCGTCGACCGCCAGCGATCGCGCCGACTCGGGGAACGCCTTGTCGTAGCAGATCATCATGCCGAGCCGGCCGACCGGCGTGTCGAACGCGTCGAAGGCCTCGCCCGCCGCGTACGACAGGCCCTCGCCGAGGGGCTGGTGCACCTTGCGGTGCACCCCGAGCACGCCGTCGCCGCTGACGCAGACGGCGGTGTTGTAGCGGGTGGCGCCGTCGGCCTCGCACAGCCCGGCTGTGACGACGAGGTCACCGGCGAGTTCGGCCAGCCGCCGCACCTCCGGCCCGTCGACGTCCAGCGCCGGTGGCAGGTCCGCCGGTCCGTCGAGGCTGGCGAGGTAGCCGCCGAGCGTCGCCTCGGGAAGCGCGACGAGCGACGCGCCGGCGGCACGAGCCTCGGCGAGGATCCGGGTGATCGCGGCGAAGGTCGTATCGAGGTCGCGGCCGAAGTTGGCGGCGACCGCGGCGACGGTGACGGGCGGCATCAGCACGCCTCTCTCCTCGGGTTGGCCGGGCCGAGCCCGGTGACACGGTCGGGCACGGCGGGCGTCAGCTCGCCGTCGGGCCAGCGCAGCAGCACGCCGGCGCCGGCGCGGAGTTCGCCGCAGCGGCCACTCGTCGCGGGCCCTGCCGGCGGAAGCGGACGGGCGGGGTCGTCGGCGGTGAGCATGCCGAAGCCGGGAAAGCAGGTCAGCCAGTCGGCCGTCGCAGCGTCGGCGGGGCGCGGCACCTGCGCGACGTCGAGCACCGCGCCGCAACCGCTGGCCTCGGCCAGCATGCCGAGCGTGCCGACGACACCGGCCATGCTCACGTCCTTCGCCGCGTGGGGCCGGGCCGCGGCGACGAAGCCGGCCATCGCCCGCAGCTCTGCGGTGCTGCGATGGGAGGTCGAGTCCCACTGGCGGCCGGTGTACCCGGGGCGCCACCCGCCGCCGAGGTCGGCGGTGAGCGTGACGGCGTCGCCGATCCGGCCACCACCGGCCGGCACGGGCTGGGGCGAGCGGCCCAGCGCCGTCACCGACAACGCGGCCGGGACGCCGAACTGGGTGTGGCCGCCGAGCACCGGCACCTGCCACCGCTGTGCGGCGGCACGCAGACCGCGCATCACCCGGGCCGCGAAGGACGCGTCACGTGCACCGATCGAGTCGAGCAGGCCGACCGGCGAGGCACCCATCGCGGCGAGATCGTTCACGTTGACCAGCACGCCGCACCAGCCCGCCCACTCGGGGTCACGCTCGACGAGCGCCGGCGCGATCGCGTCACACGCGGCGACCAGGTCGCTGCCCGGCACCGGCGCGCCGTCGTCACCGACCCACCCGCTGCCGCCGAGATGCAGCCCGGCGAGCAGCGCGCCGAGGGCGGCCTTCGTCTCATGCGCCTGGCGCGCGATGCGTTGTATCGGCCAGCGCATCAACACATGTGGAGTACCGGCCAGGCTGACGTCGCGCACACGCTGCCAGCCGAGATGCTGGAAGAACCGATCGTTCGCCGCCTGCACGGTGGCGTCGAAGCGCAGCGCGCCGAACGACTCGGCGTGGGCGCACGCGGCGCGGACGAGCGCGGCCCCGACCCCGCGCGACGACCGCGCCGCGGGCAGGACGGCCAGGCGGCCGCCCACCCACCAGCCGATGTCCGTCGCGCCGACAGGGGCGAGGCGCACGCCGCCAATCACAACACCTGTTGCGTCCCGCGCGACCAGCACCACGGTGCGCGGGTCGGCGTCGACGTCGTCGAGGTCGGAGCCGGTGAAGAGGCCCTGTTCGTCGACGAAGACCGTGCGGCGGATCGCTCGGTAGGCGAGCACGTCAGCGGCGTCGCCGACGTCGATGCGTCCGCGCTCGACGGCGCGCGGCACGCCGAGCAGCACCTCGCCGATCGTCGCTGTCACGACGCTCACCCGCCCGCGACCGCGAGCGCCGAGCACGCGCCGCAGGCGGCGCACCCGGCACGCTGGTCGGCGCCACGCATGCCGGCCGCCACGAGCAGTTCGGCGACCCGGTCGGTGACGTCGGCGACCATCCATGACGGCGGCGCCTGCGCGTGGTCGACCTCCACCTCGAGCGTGCCGGCTATGGGCCGGTACGGCACGACGAAGGGGTAGACACCCATGGCGATGAGCTCGGCCGCGCCTGCGACGAGGTCGTCGGGATCCTCGCCGAGGCCAACGAGCAGGTAGGTGCTCACCTGGTTGCGTCCGAAGACGCGCACCGCCTCGCGCCACGCGGCGCGGTACTCGTCCAGTGGCACCGACCCCTTGCCCGGCATCCAGCGGCGCCGCACGTCGTCGTCCATCGACTCGACGTGGATGCCGATGCTGACGGCCCCTGCGTCGCGCAGTTCCTGCAGCACCGACAGTTCGGCCGGCGGCTCGATCTGCACCTGCACCGGCAGCCCCGGCACCGCGGCCGTCACCGCGGCGACGCACCGGGCGAGATGTCGCGCGCCGCGGTCGGGCCCGGTGGTCGTCCCCGTCGTCATCACCATCTGCGTGACGCCGTCGAGCCGCACGGCCGCCTCGGCCACCTCGGCGAGCTGCGCCGGGGTCTTGGCCGCGGTCGTCGAGCCGCTCGCGAGCGACTCCTCGATCGCGCAGAAGCGGCACCGTTCCTCGACGCCGTAGCGGATGCACGTCTGCACCACGGTCGTCGCCAGCACCGAGGCGCCGTGCAACCGGGCGATCTGCTCGTACGGCACGCCATCGGCGGTGACGAGGTCGTAGAACCGCGGCCGCTGCACGGGCTCGACGTCGAGGCCGATGTCGGCGCCCTCGAGCAGCAGGCGCCCCTGGCGCACGGTGTACTTGCTGCGCGCGACGATCGGCAGCGCGGTGCCGACGCCGCCGAGCAGCACGTGGCCGTCGTCCGACGGGCCGGCCCCGCCGCGGGGGGGGGGGAGGAGGTGCACCACCCCCCCCCCACCAAAACAGTGGGCCCACAAAACAACCACCATAATAT
>NZ_JBQCEE010000009.1:0-2497 GCF_051960575.1 Jatrophihabitans sp. | reverse complement strand
CCGCGCTGGTGATGGTCGGCGTGTTCGCCCTGTTCGGCACGCTCGACAACGTCGCGCTGAAGCAGATGGGCGTCGGGCTCGCGGTCGCCGTCGCGCTCGACGCCACGATCATCCGCGGCATCCTGCTGCCGGCCGCCATGAAGCTGCTCGGCGACTGGAACTGGTGGCTGCCGCGCCGGCTCGACTGGCTGCCCCGCGTCTCGCTGGAGGGCGAGGTCGCACCGGCCGAGGCCTGACCCCCCACCCCGCCCCGGCCGTGCCCGACGACGCCCGCCTCCATAGCGGGCGTCGGTCGTTCCGGGGCCCCGGAGTACGGGTCTCAGGGTGCCACCTACGGGTGGGCGCCGGATGTCGGATCGGGGTCCGGGCGCGAGCCTTCGACCATGCTCACCTCGACCGTTTCCCGCCTCGCCGCGTTCGCCGCAGGCCTCGTCATCCTCGGCGGGGCCGCCGCGGGCGTCGGGGCCGCCACCGACGCCACCCCGCCCTTCCAGGACTGCCTGGCGGTCGCCGCCGCCGACGCCGGCTTCGGCGCGGGCGCGATGAACAACGCCGGCCACGGCGGCGAGCGGATGGTCGAGGCCATCCCCGGCGCCGACGGCCTGCGCTCGACGCTCGCCGGCGTGACGCTCCTGCCCATCCCCCGCCCGTTCACGGCCGGCGGCACGGCGACCTGGCGCTTCATGGTCACCGACTGCAAGGGCAACGCGCTGCACGACTTCGAGCCCGAGAACGGCAAGCTGCTGCACCTCATCGTCGTCCGCTCGGACCTCACGGGCTACCAGCACCTGCACCCGAGCCTCGGCGCCGACGGCACCTGGTCGGTGAAGCTCGCCACCCCGCGCGCCGGCCGCTACCGCGCGATCGCCGACTTCGTCATCGACGGGCGCAAGTACGTCGTCGGCACGACGCTCACCGTCCCGGGCCGCAGCGCCGACGAGCCGCTTCCGGCGGAGTCGCTGCACACCGCCAGCGACGGCTACGACGTCGAGCTGCAGCGCCCGGCCGACCTCGTCGCCGGGGACGAGGCGCAGCTGACGTTCCGCGTCACGCGCCACGGCCGCCCGGTCCGCGACCTGCAGACCTATCTGGGCGCCTACGGGCACCTCGTCGCCCTGCACGCGCCGGACCTCGCCTACTCGCACGTGCACCCGAACGGCACCGACCGCGCCGGCGGCGCGATCACGTTCGACACCGAGCTCCACGCCCGCGGCCGCTACCGCCTGTTCCTGCAGTTCCGCACCGGCGGCCGCGTCCACACCGCCGCCTTCACCCAGACCGTCCGCTGACGACCGAGAAAGGCCCCGACATGCAGACCCTCACCTACTCCGTCCCCGGCATCTCCTGCGGCCACTGCCGCACCGCGATCACCGCCGAGGTCTCCGGCGTTTCCGGCGTCAGCGCCGTCGACGTCGACCTCGCGGGCAAGGTCGTGACCGTCACGGGCGCCGGCGTCCAGGACGCCGCCGTCCGCGACGCGATCGACGAGGCCGGCTACGACGTCGCCTGACCGATGAGCACGACGCCCCTCACCGAGCGCATCGAGCTCCCGATCACCGGCATGACGTGCGCGTCGTGCGCCAACCGCGTCGAGCGCAAGCTCAACAAGCTCGACGGCGTCACCGCGTCGGTCAACTACGCCACCGAGACCGCCTCGGTGGACTACGACCCCGCGGTCGCCGTCGAGCAGCTCGTCGCGGCCGTCGAGGCCGCCGGCTACGCCGCGGTCCTGCCGAGCACCGAGCCGGACGCCGGCGCGGCGTCCGGCGAGGACGACCCGACGGCGGGCCTGCGCCGGCGTCTCATTCTCAGTGCGCTGCTCGCCGTCCCGGTCCTCGCGATGTCGATGATCCCCGCGCTGCAGTTCGACAACTGGCAGTGGCTGTCGCTCCAGCTCGCGACACCGGTCGTGCTGTGGGGAGCCTGGCCGTTCCACCGCGCCGCCTGGCAGAACCTCAAGCACGCCACGGCCACGATGGACACGCTGATCAGCGTCGGCACGCTCGCCGCCTGGTCGTGGTCGCTGTACGCGCTGTTCGTCGGCGACGCCGGGCTGAACGGGATGCGCATGCAGTTCGAGCTCATCCCGTCCTCGGGCGGCGGCACGAACGAGATCTACCTCGAGACGGCGGCGATCGTCACCACCTTCATCCTCGCCGGCCGCTACTTCGAGGCGCGCGCGAAGCGCCGCGCCGGCGCCGCGCTGAAGGCGCTGCTCGAGCTCGGCGCCAAGGACGTGGCGATCCTCGACGCCGAGCGCGCCGAGCGCCGCGTGCCGATCGAGCAGCTCGCCGCCGGCGACCGCTTCGTCGTGCGCCCGGGCGAGAAGGTGGCGACCGACGGCATCGTCGAGGAGGGCCACTCGGCGGTCGACATGAGCATGCTCACCGGCGAGTCCGTGCCGGTCGAGGTCGGCCCCGGCTCCGAGGTCGCGGGCGCGACGGTCAACGCCGGCGGGCGGCTCGTCGTCCGCGCCACGCGGGTCGGGAGCGAGACG
>NZ_JBQCEE010000008.1:0-27514 GCF_051960575.1 Jatrophihabitans sp. | reverse complement strand
ACTGATGGGCTCGCGCATGGCGTTCGGGTCGATGCCGAACAACCGCACCACGCCGTTGGTCGCTTTCGACAGCAGCCAGATGACCGGACGGAACAGGCTGGCGATGCGGCTCAGCGGCGGCGCGAAGAACTGCGCGGCGCTTTCGGTGCGGCTCAGCGCGAGGCGTTTGGGGACGAGTTCGCCGAGGACGAGCGTGACGAAGCTGATGATCAGCGTGACGCCGACGATGCCGATCACGCCGGCCAGGCCCTGGCTCACCCCGTGCGCCATCAGCGCGCGCTTGGCCTCCTCGGACAGCGTGACCGCCCCGAACGCGCTGGACAGCAGCGCGGTGGAGGTGACCCCGATCTGCACGGCGGCGAGGAACCGGTTGGGGTCCTCGATCAGGCGGGCGACCACCTGCCCCCGCTTGCCGGACTCGGCCAGCGAGCGCACCTGCCCCTCGCGGAGCGAGACCAGCGCGATCTCGGCGGCGACGAACAGCCCCTCGATGATGATGAGCAGCAGGACGATGCCGACGTTGAGCAGCGTCGAACTCACGGCCCGAGCATACGGACGCGAGGGGTCGGTCAGGCTCCGGCGACGGCGGCGACCCGGCGCCGGGCGGGGCGGCGGTGTGCCGACGCGATCGGCGCGACGGTGGCAGACGGCATGGTGCCGCGCAGCAGGATGTCGGCGACGAGGGTGGGGTTGTCGAACATCGGCACGTGGCCGACGCCGCGCATGATCAGGTGCTCGGCGAAGGGCAGGCGGGCCTGGGCGGTGCGGGCCTGGGTGACCGGCAGGACGAGGTCGCGGGCGGCCCAGGCGACGGTGACCGGCACGCTGCCCGGGATCGGGTCGGTGAACGGCTCGGCCGCCTGCAGCAGCGTGCTCAGCGCCGGCCGGGCCTTGAGGAAGCCGCGGACGTCGCCGATGACGTGGTCGGTGGGCACCCGCGACGGGTGGGCCATGAGCACGCCGAAGACGGTCTGCCGCACGGGCGCGAAGCGGACGAGGTCCTCGGTGCGGTGACCGAGGCGCTCGGTGAGCTGCAACAGCGAGGTGAAGAACCGGCGGGTGTGCGCGAAGTCCTTCTCGTCGCGCCAGAAGCCCGCCGGCGACAGACAGGTGACGCTGCGGGCGTGGCCGTTGGCACCGGCGTGCAAGGCGACGAGGCCACCGAGCGAGTTGCCGGCCACGTGCGGACGCTCGAGGCCCTGCTCGGCGAGGAAGGTCTCGAAGTCGCGGCGCAGGGCGTCCTTGACGCTGAGGCCGTCGAGCACGAACGGGTCGGACTGGCCGTGGCCCGGCAGGTCGACGAGGACCACCTCGCGGTGCTCGGCGAGCTGCTCGACGACCGGGTACCAGACCTGCCGGCGATGGGTGACCCCGTGGACGAGCACCAACGGCTCGCCGGACCCGTGCCTCTCACAAGCCAGCATGTGTGCGGGCCCCTTCTGCCGGACAGACGATGACACCCGTCATCACGGGTGTCATCGGCACGTCGCGCCGTTGGTTTACCGCGGCGTACCCGGGACGATACAAGCCGGAAACCCAGGGGCCGAGTGCGACAGGTCACAATGGCAGGAATGTGACACCGTGTCGCACCAATCGGCGGAACGAATCCGTACCAACCCGGACACCGGAACCTCCGGCCGGATCGGCCGGAGGTCCCGAGTCGGTCGGATCAGAACACCACGACCCGCTTCATGCTGTAGTCGAGGGTGAGCCCGCCGCTGTCGAACAGGCAGATCTGCAGCAGGGCCGAGCCCGACTTCAACGCCGGCTTCGCCGGCCCCTGGACGGTGTCCGGCGTCAGCACTGCCTGCATGAGGTGCTTGCGGCCGTCGCAGGTCAGCGCGTTCGGACCGCTGTCGACGCTCCAATTGGTGCTGTAGTAGCCCGTCGCGCCCGAGCTGCTGGTGTTCTCGGGGCTGATGGTCGGCCCCTCCTTCACCGCGATGTAGAGGTGGTCGGTCTCGACCGTGCCGACGCACGAGTAGTGGAACTGCACGCTCGCCGACCCCGCGTTCGCGACGACGACAGGACGCACCTGGCTCACCGTCGCCGTGGCCGACGGCGGCGGCAGCTCCTCGGCGCCGGCCGCGCTCGGCGCGACGGCGGCGCCCGCGGCGCAGGCCACGACGGCCGCGCCGAGGGCGAACTTCCTGCTGATCATGTGAGGTCCCCTCCGGGTTCTCGGCGGGGCCCCCGCGGCACCCGCCGCGGGGATCGTGCACGGGTCAAGATCGCCGATCAAGACCTCTGCACGGCCTCACAGGCGATCACTTCGTCGCGGCGCCCAGCTCGTCCACGATTGCCCGGAAGGTCGCCGACGGACGCATCGCGGCCGACGCCTTCGCCTCGTCCGGCCGGTAGTAGCCGCCGATGTCGACCGGCTGCCCCTGCACGCCGATGAGCTCGGCGACGATCGTCTCCTCCTGCGCGCCCAACCGCTCGGCGACGGGCGCGAAGGCCGCGGCCAGCTCGGCGTCGTCGGTCTGCGCGGCGAGCTCGCGGGCCCAGTACAGCGCGACGTAGAACGAGCTGCCCCGGTTGTCGATCTGCCCGACGCGGCGGGCCGGCGACTTGTTCTCCTCCAGGAAGGTGCCGGTGGCGCGGTCGAGCGTGTCGGCCAGCACCTTCGCCCGCGCGTTGCCCGTCTTCTGCGCGAGGAACTCGAGCGAGACGGCGAGCGCGAGGTACTCGCCGAGCGAGTCCCAGCGCAGGTAGTTCTCCTTGACGAACTGCTGCACGTGCTTGGGCGCCGAACCGCCGGCGCCGGTCTCGAACAGGCCGCCGCCGTTCATCAGCGGCACGATCGACAGCATCTTCGCGCTCGTGCCGAGCTCGAGGATCGGGAACAGGTCGGTGAGGTAGTCGCGCAGCACGTTGCCGGTGACCGAGATGGTGTCCTCGCCCTTGCGCGCCCGCTCGAGGGTGAACCGGGTGGCGGCCGCGACGTCGAGGATCTCGATCTGCAGCCCGTCGGTGACGAGCTTGTCCAGCGCCGGACGCACCTTCTTCAGCAGTTCGGCGTCGTGCGCACGGCTCTCGTCCAGCCAGAACACGGCGGGCCAGCCGGTCGCGCGTGCACGCTCGACCGCGAGCTCGATCCAGTTCTGGATCGGCGCGTCCTTGGTCTGGCACATGCGCCAGATGTCGCCGGCGTCGACCTGGTGCTCGAGCAGCGTCGTGCCGGCCTGGTCGACCACCCGGACGGTGCCCGGCGCCGGGATCTCGAAGGTCTTGTCGTGCGAGCCGTACTCCTCGGCCTTCTGCGCCATGAGGCCGACGTTCGGCGTCGTGCCCATCGTCGACGGGTCGAACGCGCCGTTCGCGCGGCAGTGCTCGATCGTCTCGGCGTAGAGCGGCGCGTAGGACGAGTCGGGGATGACGTAGAGGGTGTCCTGCTGCTCGCCCGCGGCGTTCCACATCTGCCCGCTCGAGCGGATCGCTGCCGGCATCGAGGCGTCGATGATGACGTCGCTCGGCACGTGCAGGTTGGTGATGCCCTTGTCCGAGTCGACCATCGCGATCGGCGGGGCGGCGGCGAGCGCGGCCTTGACCGAGTCGGCGGCGTCGGGGTGCGCCGACAGCAGCGTGCCGAGGCCGTCGTTGGGGCTGACGTCCGGGTACTGCGAGTACAGGTCGCCGACGACCGCGCGCACGACGTGGCCGAAGATGATCGGGTCGCTGACCTTCATCATCGTTGCCTTGAGGTGCGCGCTGAACAGCAGCCCGTCGGCGCGCGCGGCCTCGACCTGCTGGGCCAGGAACGCCTGCAGCGCCGAGGCCCGCATGACGGCGGCGTCGAGCACCTCGCCCGCCTGCACCTTGGTCTCGGACTTGAGCACGGTGACGGTGCCGTCGGCGCCGACGTGCTCGATACGCACGCTGCCGGCCTCGCCGACGGTGACCGACTGCTCGGTGTGCCGGAAGTCGCCGTCGTCCATGGTGGCCACGCGCGACTTCGAGTCCGACGACCAGGCGCCCATCGAGTGCGGGTGCTTCCTCGCGTACGCCTTCACCGAGGCGGGCGCGCGGCGGTCGGAGTTGCCCTCGCGCAGCACCGGGTTGACGGCCGAGCCCTTGACCTTGTCGTAGGTCTCGCGGGCGTCCTCGTAGTCGGGCAGCTCGTGGCCCTGCGCGCGCAGTTCCTCGATCGCCGCCTTGAGCTGCGGGATCGACGCGCTGATGTTCGGCAGCTTGATGATGTTGGCCTCGGGCGTGGTGGCGAGCTCACCGAGCTCGGCCAGCGCGTCGGGCTGCCGGCCGAACGCGGCGAGGATGCGGCCGGCCAGCGAGATGTCGCGCAGCTCGACCTCGACCCCGGCCTGGCCGGCGTAGGCCTCGATGATCGGCAACAGCGACCAGGTCGCCAGCGCGGGCGCCTCGTCGGTGTAGGTGTAGACGATCTTCATCAGGTGTCCTTCCGCCGGCGGTCGCGTCCACTTTATGAGAGCCCCGGGACGCGCGGACCCCCGGCATAGGGTGGCCCTCATGACCTCCGCCCGTGAGCACACGGCCGTCGACGGCGTCGCCGACGGTTATCTCGACGCCCTCGGCGTCCTCGATCCGGCGTCGGCGACCTACTGGGGCATCCCCGGTCAGGACGACCGGCTGCCCGCGCTCGACCCCGATTGGTTCGAGGAGCGCTCGGCACTGCGCCGACGCACCGTCGCCGCACTGGACGCCGCCGAGCCCGTCGACGTCAGCGACCGCGTCACCGCCGCCCAGCTGCGCGACGAGCTCAGCGTCGAGGAGCACCTGCGCGACCGCGGGGTCGAGGAGGGCACGGTCAACGTCATCGCCTCGCCGCTGCAGGAGATCCGCGACATCTTCGACCTCACGCCGACCACGGACGTCGACGCGCTGGCCAGGATCGCCCGCCGGCTCGAGGCCGTCGGCCCGGCGATCGACGGCTGGATCGAGTCGCTGCGCATCGCCGCCGGTCGCGGCACGCTCAGCGCCCGCCGCCAGCTCGAGGCGGGCGTGCGGCAGTGCGCCGACAACATCGGCGAGACCGGCTTCTTCGCCACCTTCGCCGGCGGCGTCGAACCCGACGACGGGTCGGCGGTCCCCGACTCGCTGCGCGGCGACCTGCAGCGCGGGGCCGAGACGGCGAGCGCGGCGTACGAGCGGCTGCAGGCGGTGCTGCGCGACGAACTGATGCCGGTCGCGCCCGAGCGGGACGCCTGCGGCCGCGACCTCTACCAGCTGCACTCGCGCACCTTCCTCGGCGCCCAGATCGACCTCGAGGAGACCTACGCCTGGGGTCAGGAGGAGCTGGCGCGGATCACGGCCGAGATGGTGGCGACGGCCGACCGCATCCGTCCGGCGGCGTCGGTGCGTGAGGCGATCGCGGCGCTGGACGACGATCCGCAACGGGTGTTGCACGGCACCGACGAGCTGCAGCGGTGGATGCAGCGCACGTCCGACGCGGCCGTCGCCGCGCTCGCCGACGTGCACTTCGACATCCCCGGGCCGATCCGCCGGCTCGAGTGCCGTATCGCCCCGACCCAGCAGGGCGGCATCTACTACACCGGGCCGTCCGAGGATCTCGTGACGCGTCCCGGACGCATGTGGTGGTCGGTGCCGCCGGGCGTCGACACGTTCGGCACGTGGCGCGAGCTGACCACCGTCTACCACGAGGGTGTGCCCGGCCATCACCTGCAGATCGCGCAGACGGTCTACCGCAAGGAGCTGCTGAACCGCTGGCGCCGCCTCGCCTGCTGGGTGTCGGGCACCGGCGAGGGCTGGGCGCTCTACGCCGAGCGGCTGATGGCCGACCTCGGCTACCTCGACGACCCGGCCGACTACCTCGGCATGCTCGACGGCCAGTCGATGCGCGCCGCGCGCGTGGTGCTCGACATCGGGGTGCACTGCGGCTTCGAGGCGCCGGCCGAGGTCGGCGGCGGCGCGTGGACGTACGAGAAGGCGTGGGCGTTCCTGTCGGCGCACGCGAACATGGCCGAGGGCTTCCTGCGCTTCGAGCTCGACCGCTACCTCGGCTGGCCGGGGCAGGCACCGTCGTACAAGATCGGCGAGCGGCTCTGGCTGCAGCTGCGCGACGCGGCCCGCGAGGCCGAGGGCGACGCGTTCGACCTCAAGGCGTTCCACCGCCGCGCCCTGGACGTCGGCTGTGTCGGCCTCGACGTCCTGCGCGCCGCCGTCCTCGGCGAGTTCGACCAGCCGTAAGCAGCGAAAACCCCCTGTTGTGGCTCGTTTCCGGGCTGGAGAACGAGCCACACCAGGGGGTTTCGCGTCAGACCGGGGTCAGCTCCCCGCGTTGAGCCTGGCGAGCTCGCGCTCGACCATCTGCTCGTGCTCCTCCTCGCGGCGGCGGGCCTCCTTCGGGCTCCACGCACCGGTGAGCAGGAAGATCAGCGGGATGAAGACGACCTCACCGCCGACGGCGATCCAGAAGTAGGTGCGCCACTGCTTCGGTGAGTCGACCGCCGCCTTGGCGACCTTCGCGCCCGTCGGGCTGCCCAGCACGGCCAGGTCGGCCTGCAGCTTGGTGTTCGACGTGTCGGTGAGCGCCGCGAAGTTCTTCGCACCGAGTGCCTGCGGCCCGTCCTGCGTGAAGAACTTCGTCACGGCCGGCGGGATGGTCGCGACCGACTTGAGGTCGTTGCCACCCTGCTGCACCTTGGCGACCTCCGCCGCCGGGATCTTGGCCGCGGCCACGAGCGCCGTCTGCGCATCGATCACCTTCTGACCGCTCGTCGCCACTGTGCTCAGCAGTTGCAGTCCGTTCGGCTGGGCAGCGACAGCGGCGAGGGTCTGCAGCGTCTTGACGGCCTCTGCCTGGGACACACCCTTGGCCGTCATCTGCTGGACGGCCTGGGCCTGCAGCGTCTTGTCCGTCGGCTTCGTCAGCAGGCTGAGGACCGTGCCCTGGTCGATGTTCTTCGCAGCCTGCAGCTCCGGCCCGTACTGGGCGTTCAGCTGCGCGATGGTGGCCACATCCGACGCGGACACCCCACTGATCTCGCTGACGGCCTTGACGCCGGCCGCCTGGTCGGCCGGGTTGGCCTTGAGCGCCGCGAGGGTCTGCGGATCGACCTTGCTGACCGCGAGCAGCGACCCGACGTCAGCGACCGGCACGCCGGAAAGGTCGGCCACTGCCTTGGCCTGCGCCGCCGTGTCGTTCGGGTCCTTGCCGAGCGCGGCGGCGGTCGCAGGGTCGATCTTGGCGGCGAGCGCCAGCTGCGGGCCGTACTGCTTCGCATACGCAGCGGTCTGCGGGCCCACCGTCGGATGCGCCTGCAGCGCCTCGACCAGACCGGGTGCCTGCTTGTCGGCGTCGGCCGCCGCCGCCGACACGGCGGGACCGTCCTCGACAAGCGTGGTCGCGGTGTTGACGATGTGCGGGACGAAGAAGACCGACACGGCGATGACGAGGCGGATCACCAGACCCCAGACCGCGAGGCCCGTCGCGGTGAGGGCGGGGTTCCGCTTCTCGACCGTCTCGGTGAAGCTCGCCATCCACGGCGCGTACGCCGTGCCGAGGAAGATGCTGATGAGCACCAGCAGCACCACGAAGGTGCCGTAGCTGGTGTCGGGGTGCGTCGCGCGGGTCGCGAAGATCGACGTCACGACGATCGCACCGACGGCGCCGACGACCATGAACGGCTTCCGGACGCGCACCTTGTCCGAGATGATGCCGACGATCAGCAGCGCCAGGGCGTTGAACGACCAGTTCCAGTTGCCCAGCGCGTTGGCCTTGCTCTGGCTGAACCCGAAGATCGTCTGGAAGTAGACCGGGAAGAAGCCGACGGCGATGTAGTAGATGATCAGGAAGACGCTGATCGCGAACGCCGAGCCGATGATGTCCGGCTTCAGCATCTGCCGGAACGGGTGCTTCAACGCGGCCTCGACGTCGATGCCCTTGGCCCGCGCCTCGACGAGCACGCGGTCCTTCTCGCTCACCATGATCTGGTCTCGCAGCGCGGGAGTGAGCTCGCGCAGGAACAGGAACGACAGCGCTGCGACGACGAGCCCGACGATGCCGGACGCGACGTACTGGTCGTGCCACGGCGTGCTGTTGCTGGTGCTGCTGATCTGGATGCTGACCACCAGCGAGCCGAGCACCGGGCCCAGCGTCCAGAAGCCCATTGCGGACGCACGCCCGAGCTGCGGGCTGAAGTCGCGGATCAGGGCCGGCGTGGCGACGAGGATGACGCCCTCGACCAGGCCGATCGCCGCGAACACGACCGCGAAACCGACCTTGCTGTCGGCCAGCGGGATGCCGACGAGGCAGAGCAGCGCCACGATCACCAGACCGCCGGTGATGATGTTGACGCGGCCGTACCGGTCGGCGACGCCGCTCACGAACGACGCGGCGGCGCCGAGGATGTAGCCGACCACCGCGATGTACACGTAGTACTTGAACGACATGTGGTAGTCGGTCAGGATGCCGTTCTTGCCGTTCGTCCCGGCGGCGACCGCACCGGCCAGATAGAACTGGTAGTAGAGGACGATCGTCGCCAGCACCACGATGCCGAGGCAGAGATACCTCTGGCCGCCCGAGGGATAGTGCTCCAGTTCCGTCCGCCGTTTCCGGCGGACTCCTGGGGCTGCTGCAGTTGCTGTCATCGCACCGCCCGTTCGTCCAAGGCCCCGCGTCTATCTGTGACGCGTGACACGCATGTAACGTATGTCTAGCCAGACGTGACGTGCGGGTCAACCATGCCGAGGATTTCGGGAAGCTGTGTCGTGACGATCTTGTGACCCCGCCGTGACCTGCACGGCGGGGTCTCGACGACCGTTGAGGTCCGCAGCACCCCGCGGTCGGGTCAGCCGATGAGGCCGAGACCCTTCACCGCATCGCGCTCCTCGGCGAGTTCGTGCACCGAGGCGTCGATCTTCGAGCGCGAGAAGTCGTTGATCTCGACGCCCTGGATGATCTCCCACTCGCCGTTCACGGCGCGGCACGGGAAGGAGGAGATGAGGCCCTCGGGCACGCCGTACGAGCCGTCGCTGACGACCGAGGACGACGTCCACTCGGTGCCGTTCACCCAGTCGTGGACGTGGTCGATGGCGGCGTTGGCCGCCGACGCCGCCGACGACGCACCGCGGGCCTCGATGATCGCCGCACCGCGCTTGGCGACGGTCGGGATGAAGGTGTCCTTCAGCCACGCCTCCTCGACCTGCTCGGCGGCGGAGCGGCCGTTGACCTGCGTCGTGTAGAGGTCGGGGTACTGGGTGGCGGAGTGGTTGCCCCAGATCGTCATCTTCTCGATGGCGGTGACCGGCACCGACAGTTTCGCGGCGAGCTGCGACAGCGCACGGTTGTGGTCGAGGCGGGTCATCGCGGTGAAGCGGTTGGCCGGGACGTCCGGCGCGTGCTGCTGCGCGATGAGCGCGTTCGTGTTGGCGGGGTTGCCGACGACGAGCACCTTGATGTCGCTCGCGGCGTGGTCGTTGATGGCCTTGCCCTGCGGGCCGAAGATGCCGCCATTGGCCTCGAGCAGGTCACCGCGCTCCATGCCGGCGGTGCGCGGGCGGGCGCCGACGAGCAGGGCGACGTTGGTGCCGTCGAAGGCCTGGTTCACGTCGTCGGTGATGTCGATACCGCTGAGCAGCGGGAAGGCGCAGTCGTCGAGCTCCATCGCGGTGCCCTCGGCGGCCTTGAGGGCCGGCGTGATCTCCAGCAGGCGCAGGCGCACCGGGACGTCCGGCCCGAGCAGGTGGCCCGACGCGATGCGGAACAGGAGCGCGTAGCCGATCTGGCCGGCGGCGCCGGTGACAGTGACGTTCACGGGTGCAGTCATGGTGCGGAATCTAGTGCGGGCGGCCCTCAGCTCGACAGCCGGATGTCGATCGCGAGAACGAGGACACCGATGACGGCGTAGACGGCGGTGTCGCGCCAGCGGCCCCGCACGTGCAGCAGCCCGAGCCGGCGCTGGGGCACGACCAGGCGCAGCACGGCGGCGACGAGCATCATCACGCCCATCAACGCGGTCGAGCGGCGCCAGTGCCCGTCGGTCAGCAGCAGGTAGGCGAAGGCGACGACCATGCCGGCCAGGACGAGCAGGAACCAGATCTGCTCGCGGATCCAGCGCACCGCCCCCGGCGGCATGTCAGCCGTTCGACGATCGCGCCGTGCGCTCGGCCGCCTCGACGACGTTGCTGAGCAACATCGCGCGCGTCATCGGGCCGACCCCGCCCGGATTGGGGCTGAGCCAGCCGGCGACCTCGGCGACGTCGGGCGCGACGTCGCCGGCGATCTTGCCGTCGACCCGGCTCACGCCGGCGTCGAGCACGGCCGCGCCCGGCTTGACCATGTCCTTGGTGATCAGGTGCGGCGATCCGGCCGCGGCGACGACGATGTCGGCCTCGCGCACGTGCGACGCGAGGTCGCGCGTGCCGGTGTGGCAGATCGTCACCGTCGCGTTCTCGCTGCGGCGCGTCAGCATGAGCCCGAGCGGACGCCCCACCGTGATGCCGCGGCCGACGATCACCACGTGCGCGCCGGCGATGGTGACGTCGTGGCGGCGCAGCAGCTCGATGATGCCGGTGGGCGTGCACGGCAGCGGTGCCGGCTTGCCGAGCACGAGCCAGCCGAGGTTGGTCGGGTGCAGGCCGTCGACGTCCTTGACCGGGTCGACGCGGGCGAGGATGGCGTGCTCGTCCAGGCCGGTCGGCTGCTGCACCAGGAATGCGGTGCACGCCGAGTCGGCGTTGAGCTCGTCGACGACCGCCTCGACCTCGGCCTGGCTCGTCCCCGCGGGCAGGTCACGGCGGATGCTCGCGATGCCGATCTCGGCGCAGTCCTTGTGCTTGGCGTTGACGTACCAGCGGCTGGCGGGGTCGTCGCCGACGAGGACGGTGCCGAGCCCGGGCACGACGCCGTGGGTGGCGAGGGCCCGCACCCGTTCGATCAGCTCGAGCTTGATCGTCTTGAGGGTGGCGGTGCCGTCGAGGATCTGCGCGGTCACGGTGCGCCATCCTGCCAGCCCCGCCTGAGCCGCTCGCACAACACCTCGGCGCCGGGCCGGTGTGTGGCGACGGTGCGGGTGCTGCACCGGCGTGTCACCCCGCAGGGTCGCCACACACAGACCGCGCGGGCGGTGCCGCGGGGCGCGAGCGACCGGGTCAGTGGGCGAAGTGGCGGGTGCCGGTGAAGTAGAGGGTGACGCCCGCGGCCTGGGCGGCGGCGATGACCTCCTCGTCGCGGATCGACCCACCGGGCTCGACGACGGCGCGCACACCCGCGTCCAGCAGCACCTGCAGGCCGTCGGCGAACGGGAAGAAGGCGTCGGACGCAGCGACCGCGCCCGAGGCCCGGTCGCCCGCGCGCGACACGGCGAGCCGGCACGAGTCGACGCGGTTCACCTGGCCCATGCCGACGCCGACCGTCGCGCCGTCGGACGCGAGCAGGATGGCGTTCGACTTCACCGCGCGCACCGCCCGCCAGCCGAAGGCCAGGTCGGCGATGGTGGCCTCGTCGGCCGCGTCGCCCGCCACCAACGTCCAGTTGGCCGGGTCGTCGCCGGGGGCGTCGATGCGGTCGGCGCTCTGCAGCAGCAGCCCGCCGGACACCGGCCGCGTCTCGACCGCGGGCCCCTGCGGGCGGGCTGCCGCGACGAGCAGGCGGAGGTTCTTCTTGCGGGTGAGGATCTCGAGGGCGTCCGGGTCGAACGCCGGCGCGACGATCACCTCGGTGAAGATGTCCGCCACCTGCTCGGCCAGCGCCGCGGTCACCGGCGCATTCGTCGCGATGACGCCGCCGTAGGCGCTGACCGGGTCGCAGGCGTGCGCCTTGCGGTGCGCCTCGGCGATGTCGGCGCCGACGGCGATGCCGCACGGGTTCGCGTGCTTGATGATCGCCACGCAGGGACGGTCGAAGTCGTACGCGGCCCGCCACGCGGCGTCCGCGTCGACGTAGTTGTTGTAGCTCATCTCCTTGCCGTGCAGCTGCTCGGCCGTGGCGAGACCGGGCTGGTCGCCGGGCGAGACGTAGAGCGCGGCGCGCTGGTGCGGGTTCTCGCCGTAGCGCAGCACCGCGGCGCGCTCCCACGTCGCGCCGACCCAGCCTGGGAAGCCGCTCGGCTGCCCGTCGACCACGTCGTCGGGAGCGACGACGCTGCCGAGCCACGACGCCACGGCGACGTCGTAGGCCGCGGTGTGCCGGAACGCCTGGGCCGCCAGCCGCTGCCGGGCCGCGAGGTCGAAGCCACCGGCCTCGACCGCGGCGAGCACGTCCGGGTACCGCGCCGGGTCGGTGACGACGGCGACCAAGCCGTGGTTCTTCGCGCTCGCGCGCACCATCGCCGGGCCTCCTATGTCGATCTGCTCGATGACCTCGGGCGGGGTCGCGCCGATCGCCACCGTCTGGACGAACGGGTAGAGGTTCACGACCAGCAACTGGAAGGCGGCGATGCCGAGCTTGCCGATCGTCTCGACGTGCGCCGGGTCGTTCTGGTCGGCGAGCAGGCCGGCGTGCACGTTGGGGTGCAGCGTCTTCACGCGTCCGCCGAGGATCTCGGGGAAGCCGGTCACCTCGTCCACCGGCGTGACGGGCACGCCGAGGTCGCGGATGCGCGCGGCCGTCGAGCCGGTCGAGACGATCTCGACGCCGGCGGCGTGCAGCCCCCGCGCGAGCTGCTCGAGCCCGGTCTTGTCGTACACGCTGACGAGCGCGCGGCGGATCGGGATCTGGGTCATGACATCTCCTGGCACAGCTGGCGGAGGGCGTGGACGTAGAGCGGCTTCTCGGCGGCCTGGACGCGGGCGCGCAGGGTGTCCTCGTCGTCACCGGGTTCGACCGGCACGGCCTGCTGGACGATCACCGGCCCGGTGTCGACCCCGGCGTCGACCCAGTGGACGGTGACACCGGTGGTGGTGGCGCCGGCGGCGAGCGCGTCGCGGATCGCGTGCGCGCCGGGGAACGCCGGCAGCAGCGCGGGATGCGTGTTCACGATGCGGAAGCGACCGACGAGTTCGGCGTCGAGGATGCGCATGAAGCCGGCGAGCACGACGAGGTCCGGTGCGCGCTCGGCGATCGCCTGCTCGATCGCCCGGTTCCACGCGCCGCGGTCTCCGGTGAGCGGGACGCAGAACGTCTCGATGCCGATCCTGGACGCCCGCCCGAGCGCCGGTGCACCGGGCCGGTCGCTGCCCACCGCGACGACCTGCGGACGCAGCACGGCGTCGTCGAGGATGGCCTGGAGGGTGGTGCCACTGCCGGACGCGAGGACGACCAGACGGGGCACACGCGCTCCTTCTCGCTCCGGCGGGGGCGCGACCGGCGTCCGCCCGCGGCCTTCGTTCCGCGCAGCGCGGGTCGCGAGGCGAGACTACCCGGCCAGCCGACGCAGCCCGCGCCGACGGTTCGCCGCGCGGGAGCCGCCGTCGACGGGCGCGTCGACCGACGGGATCGGCCCGGTCGGTTGGTCGGCCAGGCCGACCGGACGGTCGATGTCGTCCGCTTCGACGGCGTCGTCATCGGCCTCGTCATCGGCCAAGCCGACGGCCTCATGGGTGGCCTCGTCGACCTCGTCGTCGACCTCGTCGGACACCTCGTCCGACGGCGACGACGCGACGACCGTGACGACGCCGAGGTCGTAGGGGTCGGCCGAGGCGGAGGCACCGCCGGCCCAGAGCACCGGCGTGCGCCGTCGGCCGCCGAGGGCCGACCGCAGCGCCTGCGCCACGAGCACGACCACCGTGCCACCCGCGACCTCGCCCGCGACGGCGAGGCCGAGCAGCACCGGCGAGGCGCCGACCGTGCTGAGCCGGTCGTCGCCGATCGCCCCGCCGCCCTGCCAGGCGAGCAGCGCCGACAGCAGGCCGGCGGCCACGACGGCCGCCGCCGCGCGCTCGAGCCGCTCGCGCGTCGTGGTGCCCCGTGCGACCACCGCGCCGGCGGCGAAGCCGGCGACGAGCGGGACGCCGAGCACGGCACCCCACATCCAGTTCGGTGCCGCGCCGGTGGGCAGCGCACCCAGCACCGGGAAGGCCGGCACCACGCCGTGGGTCGTCGCGCCGATGCCGACGCTCGTCCCGCTGCCGACGGCGAAGCCCGGGCCCGCCAGGTAGGCGGCGCCGGCGATGACGGCGTTCGGGGCGGCGAGCAGGCAGAGCAGGATGATCGGGACGCCGTTCCAGCCGGGCCCGACCTGGCGTAGCAGCGCGTCGGCCCGGCCGTGGTGCACGAGCAGTGAACCGGCGACGAGCAGCGAGCCGGCGACGAGGTAGCACCCGACCCCGACGGTGGCCGCGCGCAGGCCGCCGCGCAGCCAGGCGGGCACGGGCGGCAGCAGCCGCAGCATCAAGCCGGTCTCGCGGGCGAAGGCGAGCCCGCCGGTGAGCGAGAAGACGACGACCGACCCCACCCCGACGCCGACGAACGGCGCGCTGCTCGTGCCGAGCGTCGCGAACGGCACCAGCAGCAGGCAGGTGACGGTGAACCCGGCCGTCTGCGCGGCACCGACCAGCAGGAGCCGCGACGACGCGCGCTCACGCAGGTCGCCGGCCGCGTCGGCGAGGCCGGCACCGGCGCGCCAGGCGATGAGGCCGAGCAGGGCGGTGAGGCCGAGCGGCAGGAAGGCGGCGTCGACGCCGTTCACGGTGATGCCGCCGTGCACGGACGCGAGCAGGGTGAGCAGGCCGGCCTTGATGGCCGACGTCGCGTTGCCCGAGCCGTGCGAGGCGGGCAGCCAGCAGATCGCCACCGTGGCGATCGCGGCCGCGGCACCGAGCACCGCGGTGCCGGCGCCCGTCCCGACCGCGGCGAGCCACACGTTGCGTCCGGCGGCCGGCGGCACGACGCTGTGCCGCGCCGCGGCCCGACGGCTGGGTGCTGCGTAGCGCCCGACGCCCCCGTCGTCGCCCGGCGCGCGGTGGCCGTCGTGGCCGCGCCGGGTGTCCGGCCGGTCGGCAGGATCGTCGGCTCGCAGGCGGACAGCAGGCATCGCCCCAGGTTCGCGGATGCGCAGGACGAAGTCGGGCAGGCACGCCGTGCGGCCCGCCGCCTTGCCCCGCTGCACCGGGAACCAGCGCCGCCTTGCCCCGCGGCACCGGCGAACAAGGCCACCTCGTCCCGATGCGCCGGGACATCGCGGGCGGGATCGGCGGCGCTCCGGGACAAGGCCGTCCGGTGCGTCCACTGAACCGACCCCGGACATGACGAAGGGCCGGGTGGCTGACCTCCCGGCCCTTCGACGAAGCCCTTACTGCTGGCCGTACCCCGGCGGCGGGGGCGGCGTGCCCGGGGCGGGCGGCTGCCCGTAGCCCGGCGCCGGCGGCTGGCCGTAGCCCGGCGCGGGCGGCTGCTGGCCGTAGCCAGGGGCCGGCGGCGGTGCGTAGCCCGGGGCGGGCGGCTGCTGGCCGTAGCCAGGGGCCGGCGGCGGCGCGTAGCCCGGCGCCTGCGGCTGGCCGTAGCCCGGCTGGCCACCGGAGATGCCGCCCTGCGGGCCCTTGGCGCCGATGTTCGGCAGGCCCGAGAGCGCACCCGGCAGGGCGGTGTTGGTCTGCTGCGCCCGCATGAGCGAGATGACCGCACCGGCGATGACGAGGATGAAGCTCAGCCAGTAGCTGAAGCCGAAGCCGAAGGCGTCGTCGATCGCGTTCTCGCAGGCACCGTTGCCGCCACAGACCGAGTTGTCCGGGCCGATGACGAAGAAGCCGAGCAGGTACAGCACCGCGCTGATGGCGAACAGGCCCATCGCGCCGAGGTAGGTCGCGACCGGCAGCTTCACCGTCGGCAGGAACAGGCTGAGGGCGACGATCACGGCGGCGGCCAGGCCCGCGATGAGCGCGAACCAGCCGAGGAACGAACCGTCGCTGAAGTGCCAGCCACCGGTCGAGTCCGAGAACCCGCCGGCGCTGACCGTGTAGTACTCGAAGAACGAGAACAGGAACAGCACGACACCGATGCCCACGAGGGCCCAGTCGAGCGGGTTGATGCTCTTGGGGTCGAAGGCCGGCTTCCCCGCACCGGGGGCGCCGTAGCCCGGGGGCGGCGGGGGTGGCTGATAGGACATGGCGGACTCTCCCTGAAGAGTGGCTGAATAGTCGTGCTTCTGCGCAGAAGGTAGCGCGGGCGCGCCTCAGAACAAACCATTCGGCGCGCCGCGCACCCGCGTCGTCATCAAGGAGTAACCAACCGCCGCCGCTGATACGCGGCGGACCGACGGGTCAGCCGCCCAGGATCTCGCGCATCAGTCGCGCGGTCTCGGACGGCGTTTTGCCGACCTGCACGCCCGCGGCCTCGAGGGCCTCCTTCTTGGCCTGCGCGGTGCCTGACGAGCCGGACACGATCGCGCCCGCGTGGCCCATCGTCTTGCCCTCGGGGGCGGTGAAGCCCGCGACGTACCCGACGACCGGCTTGCTCACGTTGGCCTTGATGAAGGCCGCCGCGCGCTCCTCGGCGTCGCCACCGATCTCGCCGATCATGACGATCGCCTCGGTCTCGGGGTCGGCCTCGAACGCGGCGAGCGCGTCGATGTGGGTCGTGCCGATGATCGGGTCGCCGCCGATGCCGATGGCGGTCGAGAAGCCGAAGTCGCGCAGCTCGAACATCATCTGGTAGGTCAGCGTGCCCGACTTCGAGACCAGGCCGACGCGGCCCGGGCCGGTGATGTCGGCGGGGATGATGCCGGCGTTCGACTTGCCCGGGCTGATGATGCCGGGGCAGTTCGGGCCGATGATGCGCGTCGACTTGCCCTGCGCGTACGCCCAGAACGCCGCGGTGTCGTGCACCGGCACGCCCTCGGTGATGACGACAGCGAGCGGGATCTGCGCGTCCACGGCCTCGATCACCGAGTCCTTGGTGAACGCCGGCGGCACGAAACCGACCGTGACGTTCGCACCCGTCTCGCCCATCGCCTCGGCGACCGAGCCGAAGACCGGCAGGGTGTGGCCGTCGATCTCGACCTTGGTGCCGGCCTTGCGCGCGTTGACACCGCCGACGACCTTCGAGCCGGACGCGAGCATGCGGCGGGTGTGCTTCATGCCCTCACCGCCGGTCATGCCCTGGACGATGATGCTGGAGTTCTCGTCGAGGAAGATCGCCATTGGTCAGGCTCCCGCGTTCGCAAGCTCGGCGGCCTTGTCGGCAGCCTCGTCCATGGTTCCGACGACCGTGACGAGCGGATGCGCGTACTCGGCCAGGATGCGTCGACCCTCGTCGACGTTGTTGCCGTCCAGGCGGACGACCAGCGGCTTGTTGGCCTCGTCCCCGAGGGTGTTCAGCGCGCCGACGATGCCGTTCGCGACGGCGTCGCACGCGGTGATGCCGCCGAAGACGTTCACGAACACCGACCGGACGGCCGGGTCGTTCAGGATGATGTCGAGCCCGTTGGCCATCACCTCGGCCGAGGCGCCGCCGCCGATGTCGAGGAAGTTCGCGGGCTTGACGTTGCCGTGCCGCTCGCCGGCGTACGCGACGACGTCGAGGGTCGACATGACCAGGCCCGCGCCGTTGCCGATGATGCCGACCTGGCCGTCGAGCTTGACGTAGTTGAGGTGCTTCTCCTTGGCCTTCGCCTCGAGCGGGTCGGCGGCCGACTTGTCCTCGAACTCGGCGTTCTGCGGCTGCCGGAAGTCGGCGTTCGCGTCGAGCGAGACCTTGCCGTCGAGGGCGACGACGTCACCCGAGCCGGTGAGGACGAGCGGGTTCACCTCGACGAGCGTCGCGTCGGCGCCGACGAACGTGTCCCACAGCTTGACCAGGACGTCGGCCACCTTGTCGGCGACGTCGGCCGGGAACTTGGCCTGGGCGACGATGTCCTGCGCGGTGGCGAGGTCGACGCCCTTGCTGGCGTCGACGGGCACGCGGGCTAGGGCCTCGGGGCGCTCGACGGCGAGCTGCTCGATCTCCATACCGCCCTCGGCGCTGGCCATGGCCAGGAAGGTGCGGTTCGAGCGGTCGAGCAGGTAGCTGACGTAGTACTCCTGCTTGATGTCGGCGCCCGGGTCGACCAGCACGCGGTGCACGGTGTGGCCCTTGATGTCCATGCCGAGGATCGCCTCGGCGTGCTGCTGGGCCTCGTCCGGCGTCTTGGCGACCTTGACGCCGCCGGCCTTGCCGCGGCCACCGATCTTGACCTGCGCCTTGACGACGGTGACCCCGCCGATGCGCTCGGCGATCTGCTTGGCCTCGTCCGGCGTTGTCGCGACCTCACCGAGGCTGACGGGCACACCGAACTTCTGGAACAGCTGCTTCGCCTGGTACTCGAACAGATCCACGCTGATACGTCCTCATCCGTTGCGTCGATGTGCCGCGCGCGTCACGGCCGCCGCTGGAGCTGTGCCGAATTGTTACTCGGAGCCTAACCAGCCGTTTCGGGCCGCTGTGCGCCTGTAACGGCGTTCACTCCGCCGGTCAATCGACCGCCACGTTGGTCTGCACCCAGCGCACGATCTCCTCCATCGGCACGCCGGGCGTGAAGACCTTGGCGACGCCGATCTTCTCCAGCTCGGGGATGTCCTCCTCCGGGATGATCCCGCCGCCGAAGAGCACGACGTCGGACGCGTCCTGCTCGCGCAGCTGCTCGGCCACCGCGCGGAACAGGGTCATGTGCGCGCCGGACAGGATCGACAGGCCGACCGCGTCGGCGTCCTCCTGGATCACCGTCTGCACGATCTGCTCGGGCGTCTGGTGCAGGCCGGTGTAGACGACCTCCATGCCGGCGTCGCGCAGCGCCCGCGCGATCACCTTCGCCCCGCGGTCATGACCGTCGAGCCCCGGCTTGCCGATGACCACCCTGATGCGATCCGTCACGAGTCCGGAGCCTAGCTGCGAGTAGGAAGGTGTGCGTGAGCTCCGTCGAGAAGGAATACCGGCGCGACACCGCGTACATCGAGGACCGCATCACCGCCGACGGCCGCGACGGCTGGCCGGTCGAGCCGGGCCGGTACCGGCTGGTCGTGTCGCGCGCCTGCCCGTGGGCGAGCCGTGCCGTCGTCTCGCGGCGCCTGCTCGGGCTCGAACCGGTGCTCGGCATGGCGATCTGCGGGCCGACGCACGACGAACGGTCGTGGACCTTCGACCTCGCGCCCGGCGGACGCGACCCCGTGCTCGGGTACGAGCGGTTGCAGGAGGCGTACTTCGCCCGCGATCCCGAGTACCCGAAGGGCATCACCGTGCCCGCGATGGTCGACATCCCGACCCGCGCGGTGGTGACCAACGACTACGCGCAGCTGACGCTCGACCTCGCGACCGAGTGGACGGCGCACGTCCGCGACGGGGCACCCGACCTCTACCCGGACGCGTGGCGCGACGAGATCGACGAGGTCAACGACTGGGTGTACCGCGACGTCAACAACGGCGTGTACCGGTGCGGGTTCGCCGGTGACCAGGAGTCCTACGACGGCGCGTACGACCGGCTCTTCGCCGCGCTCGACCGGCTCGAGGAGCGGCTCACGTCCAGGCGCTACCTGGTCGGTGATCACGTCACCGAGGCCGACATCCGGCTGTTCACCACGCTCGTGCGCTTCGACGCCGTCTACCACGGCCATTTCAAGTGCAACCGGAACAAGCTGATCGAGCTGCCGGCGCTGTGGGCCTACGCCCGCGACCTGTTCCAGACGCCGGGCTTCGGCGACACGGTCGACTTCGTCCACATCAAGCGGCACTACTACGTCGTGCACCAGGACATCAACCCGACCGGCATCGTGCCGAGGGGGCCACGGCTCGACGGCTGGCTGACGCCGCACGGCCGTGAGGCACTGGGTGGCTCGCCGTTCGGTGACGGCACCCCGCCCGGGCCGCCCGTGCCGGACGAGGTGGTGCCGGCCGAGCACTGGGTCTGACCGCGCTGACCGCGCGGGCGGGTCGACGCGCTCGACCCGCCCAGCCAGCCGCCCGCGCGCGCCGCTGGTGACCATCCCGGCGGGTCGAGCGCTGTCGTCAGGCCCGGGCGCGCAGCACGAGGCCGACGAGCACGACGGCGATGCCGCCGAACAGGCCGGGGAAGCTGCTGTCGACGCCGACCGTGCACTGCGGCTGCGTGCAGACGGCCGTCGCGAGCGTGTCGAAGGCGAACGAGAACTGGCCGATGAGCGCGCCCGCGAGCAGATGCAGGCCGAAGGCGACGACCAGCGAGCCGAGCAGGCCGAGCAGGATGCCGCGCGCCGGTGACCTGCCGACCCGCACGTAGCGCGGGTCGACCGCCGGTTCGGGCACGGCGTGCCGCCCGGCGGCGCCGACATGGTGCGCCGCCTGGATGGCCGCGAGGTCGGTGCGGAACGGTTGCACCTGCACACGGCTCCCCGCGCGGCGTCCGACGGCCTTCCGGATCGAGGCGACCGCGAGCAGCACGAAGACCGCGGCGGCGCCGATGAGCAGGTACAGGCTCCAGTCGGTCAGGCCGCGCACCCCGCCGAAGTGCGCGCCGCCCACTTCGGCCTGGGTGAAGTCGGCGCCGTCGACCTGCGCGTCGTCGAAGACCGCGTGCTGCAGCGACGCCTGGGTGAAGTTCGCGTCGCGCACGTCGGCGCCGCGGAAGACCGCGCCCTTCGCATCGATCTGGTCGAGCGACGCGCTGCGGAGGTTCGCGCCGCTGAGATCGGCACCGGTGAGCACCGCCTGCGTCAGCTGGGCACGTTCGAGATCGGCCCCGGTCAGGACGGCGCCGGTGAGGTCGGTCTGCGACATGCGGTCGGCCGCGAAGGTGGCGTCGGTGGCGCGGACGTAGGACAGGTCGGCCTGGTCGAGCTCGAGGCCGGAGAGATCGGCCCGCGTGAGATCGGCGCAGCGCAGCCGGCCCGCCTGCACCATCGCGGCGGTGATGCGGTGCCCGGCGAGCTTCGCGCCCGAGCCGGGCGTGCAGGCGACCGGAGCCGTCGCCGAAGCCGCGACCGGGCCCGGCCCGATCAGCGCGAGCAGTGTCAGCAGGACGAGGGTGGCCGGGCGTCGCCCGCGCGGGAGCCCGAGGGGTCGCCCGAGCCGTCGCCCGGGCACGGGTGGGGTCGCCATGGTGGAGCGCCTCCGGACAGGTGGTCACACTCTCGCGTCGGCGAGCAGTGTGCCGATCCGGCGCGGCCGGGGCCAGATGGCGCCCACGGCGGGTCGCGCGCCGCCCGGCGCAAAGCGGTGCGATCCGGGACGAACGCCGGCCCGGGTGCGTCCGAGGTCTCAGAGTTTCTCGACCGGGGCGTAGCGCAGCATCAGCCACTTCACGCCCGAGGTGCCGAAGTCGATCTGGGCCTGCGCGCCGTCGCCGGTGCCCCGGGTGGCGACGACCGTGCCCAGGCCGAAGCCGTCGTGGCTCACCCGGTCGCCGACGTCCAGGGCGGGCACCGCGCGGTTGCCCGCTCCCCCGCGCAGGCCGCGCCCGCCCATGCGCGACGACGCCAACTGCTGCTGCGCCGACGGCTGCCGGGCACGGTAGCCATGATCACCCGAGCGCGACGGCACGTCGTCGTCGCCGTACGCGGGCACGAACGAGCGGCGCTGCGTCTCGCCCGTCCACTCGACGAGGTCGGGCGGGATCTCGTCGAGGAACCGCGACGGCGGGTTCCACGACGGCGCGCCCCACGACGACCGCGACAGCGCCCGCGAGAGGTACAGCCGCTGCTCGGCCCGGGTGATGCCGACGTACGCCAGCCGCCGCTCCTCGGCCATCTCCGTCGGGTCGGTCATCGTGCGCATGTGCGGGAAGACGCCGTCCTCCATGCCGGTCAGGAAGACGACGGGGAACTCGAGGCCCTTGGCGGTGTGCAGCGTCATCAGCGTGACCACGCCGCCCTCGGCGTCGGGGATCGAGTCGGCGTCGGCCACCAGCGACACCCGCTCGAGGAAGGCGTCGAGGGTTGCGTCGTCCGGGTTCACCTCCTCGAACTCGCGCGCCACCGCGACGAGCTCGCGCAGGTTGTCGACGCGCGACTCGTCCTGCGGATCCTGCGACTTCTCGAGCTCCTTGAGGTAGCCGGTCTGGTCGAGCACCGCCTCGAGGATCACCGCGGGGGTCGCGTCCGGGCCAGCGGCGACCGCGCGCAGCGAGGTCATGAGGTTGCGGAAGTCGGCGATCGCGTTGACCGAGCGCGTGGCGAGGCCGAAGGACTCGTCGGCGATCTCGAGCGCGGCGGCGAACGAGAGCCGCTCGCGGGAGGCGAAGACCTCGATCGCCGCCTCGGCGCGGTCGCCGATGCCGCGGCGCGGGGTGTTGAGGATGCGGCGCAACGACACCACGTCGTCCTGGTTGGCGATCACGCGCAGGTAGGCGAGCGCGTCGCGCACCTCGCGCCGCTCGTAGAACCGCACGCCGCCGACCACCTTGTAGGGCAGGCCGACGCGGATGAACACCTCCTCGAACACGCGGCTCTGGGCGTTCGTCCGGTAGAAGACCGCGACGTCGGACGCGCTGGCCTCGCCCTTGTCGCTGAGCTCGTCGATCCGCTGCGCGACCCACGCGGCCTCGTCGTGCTCGTTCTCGGCGACGTAGCCGAGCAGCTTCTCGCCCGGGCCGGCGTCCGACCACAGGTTCTTCGGCTTGCGGTCGGGGTTGCGGGCGATCACCGCGTTGGCGGCGTGGAGGATGTTCTGCGTCGAGCGGTAGTTCTGCTCGAGCAGGATCGTCGTCGCGTCCGGGTAGTCGCGCTCGAACTCGAGGATGTTGCGGATGGACGCGCCACGGAACGCGTAGATCGACTGGTCGGCGTCGCCCACGACGGCCAGCTGCGCCGGGTCGTCGCCCGAGGTCAGCTCGCGCACCAGCATGTACTGCGCGTGGTTGGTGTCCTGGTACTCGTCGACGAGCACGTGCCGGAAGCGGCGGCGGTAGTGCTCGGCGACGTCGGGGTGCTGCTGCAGCAGCTGCACCGTGGTCATGATCAGGTCGTCGAAGTCGAGCGCATGGGCGTCGCGCAGCCGCTGCTGGTAGCGGGTGTAGACGTCGGCGAGCACCTTCTCGGGCGGGGTCGACGCCTTGTCGGCCCAGGCCTCCGGCGTCACGAGCTCGTTCTTGAGGTTGCTGATCTGCGCCGCGAGCGACCGCGCGGGGAAGCGTTTCGGGTCGACGTCGAGATCGCGGGTGACCATGGTCATCAGCCGCTTCGAGTCGTCGGCGTCGTAGATCGAGAACGACGAGCGCAGGCCGAGCGCCTTCGCCTCGGCGCGCAGCAGCCGCACGCACATCGAGTGGAACGTCGACACCCACATCGCCCGTGCCTGGCGGCCGACCAGCGCGGCGACGCGCTCCTTCATCTCACCCGCGGCCTTGTTCGTGAAGGTGATCGCGAGGATCTGGCCGGGCGTGACACCCCGTTCGGCGAGCAGGTGCGCGATGCGGTGGGTGAGCACGCGGGTCTTGCCCGAGCCGGCGCCCGCGACGATGAGCAGCGGGCCGCCCTCGTGCACGACCGCCGCCCGCTGCTGCGGGTTGAGCCCCTCGAGCAGGGCCGCGACGTCGAGCTGGGTGCGCCGCGGACGCCGCTCGTCGGCCGTCGGCGCGGGTGTCGGATCGGGGTCGAACAGGGTGTCGGTCATCGCTGCGCCAGCCTACGTCCGGCCACTGACACAACCCGCGTCGTCGGTGGCCTCCCCTACGGTGCCCGCATGTACCTCGAGAACATCGTGCTCGACGCGGTCGACCCGCAGCGGCTGGGCCGGTTCTGGGAGGCCGCACTGGGCGGCGAGCGCCTCAGCGACGGGCCGGAGGGCTTCGAGACACGCATCGGGCCGCCCGGCGGCCCCGTGCTCGACCTCTGCTTCCAGCCCGTGCCGGCACCGCCGACCGACCCGCTGCGCCTGCACCTCGACCTGCGCGGCGGGTCGGAGCAGGCCGCGGTGGTCGCGCGACTGGTGGCACTCGGCGCGCGACCGCTCGACATCGGGCAGGGCGAGGTCCCGTGGGTCGTGCTCGGCGATCCGGAGGGCAACCCGTGCTGCGTCCTGGAACACCGGGCGGAGTACGCCGCGACCGGGCCTCTCGCCGCCGTCCCGCTCGACTCCGCCGACCCGGCGCGCGATGCCGAGTTCTGGGCGTGGCTGACGGGCTGGGTCGCGGTCACGTCCTCGGAACTCGCCGCGCTGCAGCACCCGTCGCTGCGCGGACCGCTGCTCGAGTTCCTCCCCGAGCGGGCGTCCAAGGGCGCGGCGAAGAACCGGCTGCACCTCGACGTCCGCCTCGAGACCGGGGACGACATGGACGCCGTGGCCGCGGGCATCGGCGCCCGCGGCGGGCGCGAGTTGCACTTCGACTGGGGCGACCTGCCGTGGCGCCACTTCGCCGACCCGTCCGGCAACGAGCTCTGCGTCCTGCCCGCCCGCTGACCCCTGCGCGCCGGCGGCCGTCGTCGAGATCCGGCCACGATTCGGACATTTCCGGTTATCCGCGCCGCCGAGCCGGGAAGTACGGCGCACATGAGCACATCGGCTGAGCATGCGGGTCTGACGCGGTTGCAGCGCGGGCCGAAGGGTGCGCGGTCCGACGGCCCCACCAAGCCGTCGACCGGGTCGGCGCAGGGCGGCAACGATCGCCGCATGCGCCGCGACATCGGCGTGATCGGGCTGCTGTTCGCCAGCGTCGGCTCGATCATCGGCTCGGGGTGGCTGTTCGGCGCGCTCACCGCGGCCCAGCTCACCGGACCGTCCGCGATCCTGTCCTGGTTCATCGCGGCCGTGATGATGATGCTGATCGGCCTGGTCTTCGCCGAACTCGGCACGATGTTCCCGCTGTCCGGCGGCGTCGTCCGCTTCCCGCACCTGGCCTTCGGGTCGTTCGCGAGCTACACCACCGGCTGGATCCTCTGGGTCGCCGTCGCGACCACCGCCCCGATCGAGGTCGAGGGTGCGCTGCAGTACGCGACGAAGTACGCGCCGTTCACCGCGGCGCACCAGTCGGGCGGCGAGACGGTGCACACGCTCACCGGCCTGGGCTACCTCGTCGCCGTCCTCGGCATGGCGTTCTTCGTCGTCGTCAACTACTTCGGCGTGCGCTGGTTCGCACGCATCAACACCGTCGCGGTGTGGTGGAAGCTCGCCATCATCCTGATCGCGATCATCGCCTTCCTCGTCACCTCGTTCCACGGCGAGAACTTCAGCGACCACGGCTTCGCCACCAACGGCATGCACGGCATCTTCACCGCCATCGCCACCGGCGGCATCGTGTTCAGCTACCTCGGCTTCCGCCAGGGCATCGAACTCGCGGGCGAGTCGCGCAACCCGCGGCGCAACATCCCGATCGCCGTCATCGGGTCGCTGCTGCTCACCGCCGTGCTCTACATCGGCCTGCAGGTCGCCTTCATCGGTGCGGTGCGGCCGCAGGACCTCGCGTCGTCGCACGGCTGGGCGCAGCTCGACTTCACCGACGCGTTCGGCCCGCTCGCCGCGATCGCCACGCTCATCGGCATCGGCTGGCTCGCCAAGCTGCTCTACATCGACGCGATCATCTCGCCGGCCGACACCGGGTTGATCTACACGACCGTCACCGCGCGCGTCTCGTACGCGATGGGACGCAACGGCAACGCGCCGCGCAGCCTGGCGAGCACGACCCGGCGGGGCGTGCCGCTCACCAGCCTGCTCGTCAGCTTCGTCGTCGGCCTGATCGTCTTCCTGCCGTTCCCGTCGTGGCAGCAGCTGGTCGGGTTCGTCACCTCGGCCACGGTGCTGTCCTTTGGCGCCGGCATCCTCACGCTCGGCGCGCTGCGCCGCGAGCTGCCCGACCGCGAGCGCCCGTTCCGGCTGGCGCTCGGCCCGGTGGTGCCGTTCCTCGCGTTCTACTCGTCCAACCTCATCGTGTACTGGGCCGGCTGGGACGTGAACTGGAAGCTGTTCCTCGCGATCGCGCTCGGGTTCGTGCTGCTGCCGATCTTCCACGCGACGGCGAAGGGCGAGAAGACCCCGCTCGACCTGCGCGCCGGTGCCACCTGGACGCTGCCGTGGCTCGGCGGGCTGGCCCTGATCAGCTGGCTCGGCAGTTACCCCGACCCGCACAAGGGCAACACCGGCACGATCGGCTTCGGCTGGGGCTTCGTCGCCGTCTTCGTCCTCACCGCCGTCGTCTTCTGGCTCGCCACCGTGGTGCGCCTGCCCCGCGATCGGGTCGAGGCGCACGTCGCCGAGACCGAGCGCGAGTCACAGGACGAGGAGGCCGCGCTCGGCTCGGCGGGGGCTGCCTGAGCACGGTCGTCCGGGTGGGTCGGGGCGGAGGGGGTTTTGCTCGCGCCCGACCGCTGTGCCAGCATGGACGCGTGACCAGCGCGCGATTTTATGGGTACCGCATCCCGGTGCCCTTCGTTGCTGGCTGACACCACCACCAACCAAGACGCCCCGGGCCCGAGCTCGGGGCGTTTCGCATGTCAGCGACGCCCAGGGCCTGGGCGCGGCGGCCGGACGATCAGGACGCAGCCATGACCTCCGCCCTCACCACCACCGACGCCACCGTCGCCACCGACGCCTCGGCCGACGCCGATGCCGCGGCCGACCAGATCCGCGTGCTGCGCGGGCAGATCGACGCGCTCGACACCGCGATCACCCGCCTGGTCGCCGAGCGCGCCGCGCTGTCGGCCCGGGTGCAGTCGACCCGCATGAACGCCGGCGGCACCCGCGTCGAGCTCGGACGCGAGCGCGAGATCCTCGCCGCCTACCGCGACGCCCTCGGCGCCCACGGCCCCGCCGTCGCCGACGCGATCCTGCAGGTCTGCCGCGGCGCCCGCTGATCGCACGCGCGCTGCGGCCGGCGGTCGGCCCGCCGGCTCGTCGTCGGCGGGCCTTTGCGCCCCCAGCTGTCGGGTTCGCCGCTCGAAACCGACAGGTGGCGGCGCAAACAGCCACCGCCCGGCCGGCTTTGCGCCCACAGCTGTCGGATGGGGGGCCGGAAGCCGACAGCTGGCGGCGCAAACAGGTGCAGGCAGCGGCCCGGAAGGTCAGAGCATGCGGCGGTCGGCAGCCCAGCGGGTGAGCTGGTGCCGGTTCGAGAGTTGCAGCTTCCGCAGCACGTTCGACGCGTGCGTCTCGACCGTCTTGATCGAGATGAACAGCTCGGCCGCGATCTCCTTGTACGCGTAGCCGCGGGCGAGCAGGCGCAGCACCTCGCGCTCGCGCGGCGTCAGCTGGTCGATCTCCGGGTCGATCGACGGCATCACCGGGGCCTCGCGGAACGCGTCCAGCACGAACCCGGCCAGCCGGGGGCTGAACACCGCGTCCCCGTCGGCCACCCGCACCACCGCGGCCGCCAGTTCGTCGGCAGAGATCGTCTTGGTGACGTACCCCCGCGCACCGGCGCGGATCAGCGCGATCACGTCCTCGGCGGCGTCCGACACCGACAGCGCGAGCACGTGGGTGTCGGGCAGCTCGGCACCGAGCCCGTTGAGCACCGCGAGCCCACCGCCGTCGGGCATGTGCACGTCGAGCAGCACGACGTCCGGCCGGGTCGCGCGGATGACCTCGAGCGCGGACGCCGGGTCGCCCGCCTCGCCGACGATGTCGACCCGCGTGCCCAGCTCGGCGCGCACGCCGGCCCGGAACATCGCGTGGTCGTCGACCAGCACCACCCGCGGTGTCATGCACTCCCCCGTTCCTCGTCGCGGGCACGTGCCCGCCCGCCGATCGGCATGTGCAGCGCGATCTCGG
>NZ_JBQCEE010000007.1:0-21507 GCF_051960575.1 Jatrophihabitans sp. | reverse complement strand
TTGTTGCCAACTCGTTATCGGGAGATCACCGTGGCCGCTCAGCTATTCCTGGCCCGGGGTGGTCTTCGCGATCTGCATGAGGAACTCGAGGTTCGTCCGGGTCTTGCGCAGCCGGTCGAGCAAGAGGTCGATCGCCTGCTGCGGCTCGAGGGCGTGCAGCACGCGGCGCAGCTTGATCGTCACGGCGAGCTCGTCCGGGCTGAGCAGGATCTCCTCCTTGCGCGTGGAGGACTGGTCGACGTCCACCGCAGGGAAGATCCGCTTGTCGGCGATGTCGCGACGCAGACGCAATTCGGCGTTGCCGGTGCCCTTGAACTCCTCGAAGATCACCGTGTCCATCGTCGACCCGGTCTCGACCAGGGCCGTCGCGAGGATGGTGAGCGAGCCGCCGTTCTCGATGTTGCGGGCGGCACCGAGGAAACGCTTCGGCGGGTACAGCGCCGTGGAGTCCACACCACCGGAGAGGATGCGGCCGCTCGCCGGCGCGGCTAGGTTGTACGCGCGGCCGAGCCGGGTGATCGAGTCGAGCAGCACCACGACGTCGTGGCCCATCTCGACCAGCCGCTTGGCCCGCTCGATCGACAGCTCGGCGACCATCGTGTGGTCCTGCGGCTTGCGGTCGAAGGTCGAGGCGATGACCTCGCCCTTCACCGACCGCTGCATGTCGGTGACCTCCTCGGGCCGCTCGTCGACGAGGACGACCATGAGGTGGCACTCGGGGTTGTTCGTGGCGATCGCGTTCGCGATGGCCTGCAGCACCGAGGTCTTGCCCGCCTTCGGCGGCGACACGATGAGCGCGCGCTGGCCCTTGCCGATCGGCATGACCAGGTCGATGACCCGTGTCGTGAAGACGTGCGGCTCGGTCTCGAGCCGCAGCCGCTCCTGCGGGTACAGGGGCGTCAGCTTCGTGAACTCGACCCGGTTCTTCAGCGTCTCCGGGTCACGGCCGTTGACCGTGTCGAGACGCACCAGCGGGTTGTACTTCTCGCGCCGCTCGCCGTCGCGCGCCTGCTTCACCGCGCCGGTGATCGCGTCACCGCGGCGCAGGTTGAACCGGCGGACGTAGGAGTTGGCGACGTAGACGTCGTCGGACGTCGCGAAGTAGCCGCTCGTGCGCACGAACCAGGTGTTCTTCTCCTCGACCGAGTCGAGGATGCCCGCGACCGGGATGAGGACGTCGTCGTCGGTCACCGTCGGCTCGACATCGGCGTTGCCACCGAACGAGCCGGTGCCCTGCCGGTCGCGGTTGCGCCCGCGCCGGTCGCGGTACCGCCGGCCGCGACGGCTGCCGAACTCCTCGTCGTCGCCCGCGCCGCCCTGGCCCTGCTCGCCGCTCGCCGCGCGCTGGCCGTCGGCGTTGCCCTGGCTGCCGTTGCTCTGGCTGCCGTTACCCTGGCCGCCGTTGCCCTGGCCGCCATTGCCCTGGTTGGAGGCGTTGCCCTGGTTGGTCGGCCGGCCCCCGCCCTGGTGGCCGTCGCCGCCCTGCTGCGAACGGTTCGGGCCGCCGTCACGGCGCTCGTTGCGCTGCCGGCGGTTCGGCTGGCCGCCCTGCTGCTGGTGCGGGCGTTCGCCGCCGTCGCCGGCGTCGGCGGCGGGCGCGAGGTCGGTGGACGCGCCGTCGCCACGGTGCTCGTCGCGGGGGCGGTCGTCGCGCGTGCGGTCGGGACGGCGCTCGCGGCGCCGCTCGGTGCCCGGTTCGCCGCCCCGGTCGGACGACACCTCGGCCGCCGGGACCTCACCGCGCGTCCGGTCGGCGCGGTCGGCGCGGTCGCCGCGGTCGTGCTGGTCGGTGCGGGCCACCTGGGGGGCGCGCTCGGCGCTGCTGTCGGCCGCGCCGGCGGACGGCGCGCCGCCGTTGCTGCTCGGGGCGCTCTCGCGCGGGGCGCCGCTGCCGGCCGAGGAGCCCGCGGCCCGGGCGTCCTGGATGGCCTTGATCAGGTCGCTCTTCTTCATCTTCGTCGGCAGCCCGAGGCCGCCGGCGATCTGCTGCAGCTCGGGCAGCAGCAGGGAGTTGAGCGAGCCCTTCCTCGCGGCCGGACGCGTCCGGCCGCCGGCCGACCCGGTGTCCGACGGCGCCTCCGCGACGGCCGGCAGGGTCTGCTCGTTGGTGTCGGTCACAGTGAGATCGGATCCTTCCGATGGGGCCGGCGCGCCCTCCGGGCGCGCTGCGGCCGAATACTCCGACCCGACGGACTGCACCGACTGATCGGGGTCCCCCGACGTGGTGTCGGGAAGCTTGTGGTTGGTCAGCGACCGGAGCCGCCCGACACGACGGAAGACGTCGATGAGGGGGGAACGTCCGGCAAGGCGCGAAGATCGGGGATGCTGACTGCTGCCGTCGTCAGGACCTTCGCCGCGATTGACTGACACGGCCAGATTAGACCCTCACTTCACGGCCAGCAACACCGCCACGCACCCGGATGTTCCGGCCGTCGCACGGGGCACGGACGTCGTCGGGGACGTCGCGTCGGCGCCCGTGACGGGCGCTCAGCGCGTGGTGACACGCCCGGCGCGGACGCCGGGGGCGAGCCCGCGCCAGCCCTCCGGCGCGGCGGCGAGCACGGTGGCCGCCGACGCCTCGTCGGCGAGCACGAGCACGGTCGGGCCCGCTCCGGAGATCACCGCCGCGTGGCCGTCCGCGCGCAGGCGCGTGACCAGGGCGAACGAGTCGGCCATCGCGGTGGCGCGGTACTGCTGGTGCAGGCGGTCGGCCGTCGCGGGGAGCAGTTGTTCCGGCGCGCCGGTCAGGGCGGCGACGAGCAGGGCGGCACGCCCAGCGTTGGCGGCGGCGTCGGCGTGTGGCACGGACGTCGGCAGCAGGCCGCGGGCGCGCTCGGTCGACGCCTCGAAGGGCGGCACGAGCACCACCGGTCGAACCCTCGAGTCGACGTCGAGACGCAACGCGCTCGCGTGTCCACCCTCGGTCCAGGCGACGGTCAGCCCGCCGAGCAGGCAGGGGGCGACGTTGTCGGGATGCCCCTCGAGCCCGGCGGCGAGCGCGAGCACCTCGTCGTCCGGCAGCCACTCGGGGCCGCCCGCGACCAGGCCACGGGCCAGCACGAGGCCGGCGACGATGGCGGCGGCGGACGAGCCGAGGCCGCGACCGTGCGGGATGGCGTTGTGGCAGGTGAGCCGCAGGCCCGGCGGTCGGGCGTCCAGCCGCTCGAAGGCGGTCCGCATGGCGCGCACGACGAGGTGCGACTCGTCGCGCGCCACGCCGGCACCCTCGCCGCGGACGTCGATGTGCAGCCCGTCGTCGACCACCTCGGCCGTCAGCGTGTCGGTGAGGTCGAGGGCCAGGCCGAGCGCGTCGAACCCCGGACCGAGGTTGGCGCTGGTCGCCGGCACCTCGACGGTGACCGGTGCCCGGACGAAGGCGGTCAAGCCAGACCCAGGGCGCCGGCAGCGGCCGCGCCGTCGACCGGCACGGTGATCGGCTTCGGTGCCCCGGCGATCGCCCAGTCGGGATCCTTGAGCCCGTTGCCGGTGACGGTGCAGACGACCGTCGCGCCCTTCGGCAGACGTCCGTCGGCCGCCGTCATCAGCAGCCCGGCCACCGACGCCGCCGACGCCGGTTCGACGAAGACGGCCTCGCTGCGGGCGACCAGGCGGTAGGCCTCGAGGATCTGCTTGTCGGTGACGGCGTCGATGAGACCGCCCGACTCGTCACGGGCCTGCTCGGCGAAGGTCCAGGACGCCGGGTTGCCGATGCGGATCGCCGTCGCGATCGTCGTCGGCTTCGCGACCGGCGCGCCCTTCACGATCGGGGCGGCGCCGGCGGCCTGGAAGCCGAACATGCGCGGCGTGCCCTGCACGATGTCGTCGGCCGCGTACTCCTGGTAGCCCATCCAGTACGCGGTGATGTTGCCCGCGTTGCCCACCGGGATGCAATGGATGTCCGGCGCCCGGCCGAGCACGTCGCAGATCTCGAACGCGGCGGTCTTCTGCCCCTGCAGCCGGAACGGGTTCACCGAGTTGACCAGCGACACCGGGTAGTCGACCGCCAGCTTGCGGGCGAGCTCGAGGCAGTCGTCGAAGTTGCCGTCGACCTGCAGCAGCTGTGCGCCGTGCACCAGCGCCTGCGCCAGCTTGCCGAGCGCGATCTTGCCCTCGGGCACGAGCACGGCGCAGGTCATGCCGGCGCGCACCGCGTAGGCCGCGGCCGAGGCCGAGGTGTTGCCCGTCGAGGCGCAGATGACCGCCTTGGCGCCGTCCTGCTTGGCCTTCGAGATGGCCATGGTCATGCCGCGGTCCTTGAACGACCCGGTCGGGTTGGCGCCCTCGACCTTGAGGTACACCTCGCAGCCGGTGCGCCGCGACAGTTCGTGCGCCGGGACGAGCGGGGTCGCGCCCTCGTACAGCGTCACCACCGGGGTGTCCGGGTCGACGGGCAGCCGGTCGCGGTAGGCCTCGATCAACCCGGGCCACTGGCGATATGTCATCGGTCCGCCGCCATCCCCTCGACACGCATGACGCTGGCGGCGCGGCGCACGAACTCCTGCTTCGACAGGTCGTCGACGGTCGCCCGCAGCGCGGCGTCCGGGGCGCTGTGCGTGACGAGCACCAGCGTGGCGGCGTCGCCGCGCCCCTCCTGCCGCACCGTCTGGATGCTGATGCCGTGCTCGGCGAACGCCGAGGCGACGGACGCGAGCACGCCCGGCTGGTCGCTCACGTCGAGGGCCACGTGGTACCGGGTGGTGACCTCGCCCATCGGCTGCACCGGCAGGTCGGCGTAGGCGCTCTCCCCCGCACCGCGGCTGCCGCTGACGCGGTTGCGGGCGACGGCCACCAGGTCGCCGAGCACCGCGCTCGCGGTCGGGGCGCCGCCGGCTCCACGTCCGTAGAACATGAGCGAGCCGGCCGCCTCGGCCTCGACGAAGACGGCGTTGAACGCGTCGCCGACGCCGGCCAGCGGGTGCGTGCGCGGGATCATCGCCGGGTGCACCCGCACGGCCACGCCGGCGTCGGTGCGCTCGCAGATGGCGAGCAGCTTCACCGTGCACCCCATGGCGCGCGCGCTCGCCATGTCGGCGGCGGTGACCTCGCCGATGCCCTCGCGGTACACGTCGGCGGACGTGACGCGGGTGTGGAAGGCGAGGCCGGCGAGGATCGCGGCCTTGGACGCGGCGTCGTACCCGTCGACGTCGGCGGTCGGGTCGGCCTCGGCGTACCCGAGCTGGGTGGCCTCGGCCAGCGCCTCGCCGAAACCGGCACCGGTCGCGTCCATGCGGCTGAGGATGAAGTTCGTCGTGCCGTTGACGATGCCGAGCACCCGAGTGATGCGGTCGCCCGCGAGCGACTCGCGCAGCGGACGCAGCAACGGGATCGCCCCCGCCACCGCCGCCTCGTAGTAGAGGTCGACGCCCGCCTTCGCGGCCGCGTCGTGCAGCGTCGCGCCGTCCTCGGCGAGCAGTGCCTTGTTGGCGCTGACCACCGACTTGCCGTGCTGCAGCGCCGTCATGAGCAGCGAGCGCACCGGTTCGATGCCGCCGATCACCTCGACGACGAGGTCGATGTCGTCGCGCGTCACCAGCGCCTCGGCGTCGGTGGTGAGCAGCTCGGCGGGCACGTCGTGGTGCTTCGCCGGGCGCCGCACCGCCACCCCGGCCAGTTCCAGCGGCGCGCCGATGCGCGCGGCGAGGTCGTCGGCCTGCTCGTCCAGCAGCCGGACGACCTGCGACCCCACGACACCGCAGCCCAGCAGCGCGACCCTCAACGCGTCAGACACGGTGCACCCCCGGATCGGTGAAGCCCGGATCGAGCCGCAGCAGATCCTCCTCGGTCTCGCGACGGACGATCACCGTCGACACGCCGCCGCGGACGGCGACCACGGGCGGTCGCGGCACGTGGTTGTAGTTGCTGGCCATGCTGCGGCAGTACGCGCCGGTGGCGGCCACCGCCAGCAGGTCGCCCGGACGCAGGTCACCCGGCAGCCACGCGTCCCGAACGACGATGTCGCCGCTCTCGCAGTGCTTGCCGACGATCCGGCACAGGATCGGCTCGACCTCGGATCGACGGTTGGCCAGGACGCAGGTGTACGCCGCGTCGTAGAGGGCGGTGCGGATGTTGTCGCTCATGCCGCCGTCGACCGAGACGTAGACCCGCTCGGTGCCGCCGTCGAGCGTCACCGGCTTCACCGTGCCGACCTCGTAGACGGTGATCGCGCTCGGGCCGACGATCGCCCGGCCCGGCTCGACGGCGATGCGCGGCACGCGCAGCCCCACCGTCGCGCACTCGACCTCGACGATGCCGATGAGCCGTTCCAGGGTCTGCTTCGGCGTCTCGGGGTCGTCGCCGCTGACGTAGGCGATGCCGAGCCCCCCGCCGAGGTTGATCTCGTCCAGCTCGACGCCGTGCCGGTCGCGCAGCGCGGCGGCGAGGCCGATCACCCGGTGCGCCGCGATCTCGAACCCGGACGTCTCGAAGATCTGCGAGCCGATGTGGCTGTGCAGGCCGACCAGCTCGAGGCTCTCGTGGGCGAGCACGGCCTCGGCGGCGCGGGCGGCGGCGCCGTCGCGCAGCGAGAAGCCGAACTTCTGGTCCTCGTGCGCGGTGGCGATGAACTCGTGCGTGTGCGCCTCGACGCCCACGGTGACGCGGATGAGCACCCGCTGCCGCACGCCGGCCTCGGCGGCGACGGCGGCGAGCCGGTCGATCTCGTCGAACGAGTCGACGATGACCTGACCGACCCCGGCCGCGACGGCGCGCCGGAGCTCGGCAGTCGACTTGTTGTTGCCGTGGAACTCGAGCCGCTCGGCCGGGAACCCGGCGGCGCGCGCGACGGCGAGTTCCCCGCCGGTGCAGACGTCGAGGCCGAGGCCCTCGTCGGCCAGCCAGCGGGCGAGGGCGGTGCAGAGGAACGCCTTGCCGGCGTAGTAGACGTCGACGTCGTGGGCGGCCCAGTCGCGGGCGCGCGAGCGCAGGTCGTCCTCGTCCAGGAAGAACGTGGGCGACCCGTGCTCGGCGACGAGGTCGGTGACCGCGACGCCGCCGAGCGTGACGACACCGTCGACGCGGTCGGCGGACACCGGCCAGATCGCGGGGTCGAGCACGTTGACGTCGCGCGGACGGAACAGCGAGGCGGCGCCCGGCGCGTCGTCGGCGTGCCGGGGGCCGGCCGGGTGGACGGTGCGGGCCACTACATCCTCTCGGGGGCGTCGACGCCGAGCAGGTGCAGGCCGTTCGCCAGCACCTGGCGGGTGGCCGCGTTGACCCAGGCGCGGGTGCGGTTCACCGCTTCGATCGGCTCGTCGCCGCGCGGCATGATCCGGCAGGCGTCGTACCAGCGGTGGTAGTGGCCGGCGAGGTCCTCGAGGTACCGCGCCACCCGGTGCGGCGCCCGCAGCTCGGCCGCCGACGCGACGACGCGCGGGAAGTCGCTCAGCGCGGTGAGCAGCACGGCCTCGAGCGGGTGGTCGAGCAGTTCCGGCGCGAAGACGTCGAGGCCGATGCCCACCGACTCGGCGTTGCGCTGGGCGTTGCAGGTGCGCGCGTGCGCGTACTGCACGTAGTAGACGGGGTTGTCGTTCGAGCGCCGCGTGATCTCGGCGATGTCGAGGGTCAGCGGGGTGTCCGCCGACCAGCGCGCGAGCGAGTACCGCCCGGCGTCGACACCGACGAGGTCGATGAAGTCGTCGAGCGTGACGATCGTGCCGGCCCGCTTCGAGAGCCGCAGCTCCTCGCCGTCCTGCAGCAGCTTCACCAGCTGCCCGATCAGCACCTCGAGCGTCTGGTCGGGGTCGTCGCCGGCACAGGCCGCGATCGCCCGCACCCGGTTGACATAACCGTGGTGGTCGGCGCCGAGCATGTAGACGAGCCGCTCGAAGCCCCGCCCTCGCTTGTCGAGGTAGTACGCGGCGTCGGCGGCGAAGTACGTCTTCTCGCCGTTGCTGCGCACGAGCACGCGATCCTTGTCGTCGCCGAAGCCGGTCGTGCGCAGCCAGACGGCACCGTCGGCGTCGTAGACGTGGCCCTGCTCGCGCAACCGGTCGATGGCGGCGTCGACCGCGCCGCTCTCGTGCATCGTCCGCTCGCTGAACCAGACGTCGAAGTGCACCCGGAACCGCAGCAGGCTCGCCCGCACCTTCGCGACCATCGCGAGGTAGCCCGCCTCGCGGAACGCGGCGACCGCTTCATCCCCGTCGAGGTCGAGCAGGGCCGGGTCGGCGTCGACGAGCTGCTTCGCGACCTCGGGCACGTAGTCGCCGTGGTACCCGTCCTCGGGCACCGGCCGCCCGTGGGCGGCGGCGGACAGCGACGCACCGAACTTGTCCAGCTGCGAGCCGAAGTCGTTGATGTAGTGCTCCGCCGTGACCTCGGCACCTGCCGCCTCGAGCAGCCGGTGCAGGCTGTCTCCGAGCGCGGCCCACCGGGTGTGCCCCAGGTGCACCGGCCCGGTCGGGTTGGCCGAGACGAACTCGAGGTTGATCCGCTGCCCGGCGAGCTGCCCGCTGCGGCCGTACTCGCGGCCGGCCTCGACGATCTGCCGCGCGACGAGGCCGAGCGAGGCCGCGCCGAGGGTGATGTTGAGGAAGCCGGGCCCGGCGATGTCGACCCGCTCGATGCCGGACGCCGCCCGCAGCCGCTCGGCGAGCAGCTCGGCGACCTCGCGCGGCGGCCGGCCGGCGGGCTTCGCCAGGCGCAGCGCGACGTTCGTGGCGTAGTCGCCGTGCTCGGGGTTCTTCGGGCGCTCGACGAGCACCTCGGCGGGGACGTCGACCGCCAGCGCACCGGTCGCGACGACGTCCGCGACGGCGCTGCGGACGGCCTCGGCCAGCTCTGCGGGTGTCACAGAGGAATCGTAGTGGGGCGCGACCGGCCGAATTCGGGCCCGTGTGGGCCGGTGTGCTCTGGGCCCGCGCTCATCCTCGCCGCCTAGACTCGGTGCCGTCCGTGATGTCCCGAGTCCGTGACCGGTCGACCGTCGAGAAGGATCCCGCATGGCGCAGCGCAAGAACCCGCCCGCGAAGGCCGGCAGCCGGCCCGGGAGCCGCAGCGGCGCCACGGCGACGTCCGGCAAGGTCTCGACGGCCAAGCCGGGTGGCGCGGGCCGCCCGCCCGCCCGCAAGCCGGGCAAGTCGATCGTCAACCAGAAGCAGACGCCGTGGGGCCTGATCGCGACCGTCGCGGTGGTCGTCGCCTTCGCCGTCGTGGTCGTCGTCGTGGCGGTGACCAAGAGCGGCGGCGGCAGCAACGACGCCGGCAACCCCTACACCCAGCCGGAGCTGCCGGCCGTCGCCAAGATCCAGGGCGTCACGTACAAGAAGGAGCCGAACCACACCCACCGGACGGGTGTGCTGTCCTACGACAGCACTCCCCCGGTCGGCGGCGACCACAGCGACTACTGGGCCGACTGCACCGGCACGGTCTACCCGCAGCCGATCGCGAACGAGAACGCGGTGCACATGCTCGAGCACGGCGCGGTGTGGGTGACCTACAAGCAGGGCGCGCTGTCGCAGTCCGAGATCGCCACGCTGGCCAAGGACGTGCAGGGCAACAACTACATGGCGATGAGCCCGTACCCCGACCTCAAGACCAAGGTCTCGCTGCAGGCCTGGGGCTATCAGCTGTTCGTCAACAGCGTCACCGACCCGCGCATCCAGCAGTTCATCGACGAGCTGGTGCACAACCCGAAGATCACGCCCGAGTACGGCGCCACCTGCTCGCAGCCCACGTTCAAGGCGCACCCGAGCACGTTCGGGCACCCGCTCAGCTCGTCGGACGTGTCGGCCGCGAACACCATGCAGGACCCGAGCGCCGCCGCGAAGTGATGGAGCAGTCATGACTCTCCTCGACGAACCCGACACCGACGTCAGCGAGGCGCCGGACGGCGGCTCGCGCCTGCGGATCGTGCTCGTCGCGGTGCTCGCCGTCGCCGCGCTCGTGCTGGCCGGCGGGGCGGGCTGGCTGCTCGGGCACTCGTCCGGCTCGGCGGACACCCCGTCGTCCAGCTCGGTCGACGCCGGCTTCGCGCGCGACATGGCGACCCACCACGAGCAGGCCGTGATCATGGCCGGCTACGAGCGCGACAACACCACCGACCCGGCGCTCAAGGTGCTGGCCACCGACATGGAGACCAGCCAGCAGTTCCAGATCGGCCAGATGAACGGCTGGCTGGACGCCTGGCACCTGCCGTACACGACGACGCAACCGCGCATGGCGTGGATGGGGTCGTCGATGGGCGACATGCACGGCATGGACATGCACGGGAACCTCATGCCGGGCATGGCGACGCCGGACCAGATGGACAAGCTCGAGTCGTTGCACGGCAAGGCGCTCGACATCCTGTTCCTGCAGCTCATGATCCGGCACCACCAGGGCGGCCTGCCGATGGCCGAGTACGCCGTGGCGCACGCGTCCGAGGGGTACGTGAAGACCCTGGCCCAGGCGATGCTCAACGCGCAGCAGAGCGAGATCACCTACATGGAGCAGCAGCTGCGCAAGCTCGGCGGCACGCCGCTGCCCGCCCCGTGACGGCACTGCGCCGCCGCGTCGCTCTCGCCACCGCGGGGCTGCTCTGCGCCGTCGGTACGGCCGGGTGCACGAGCAGTGCGGCGACCGGGCACGGCACCACCGCGACGTCGCGCACCGGCACCGCGCCGGTGACGACGGCGCCCTCACGGTCGAGCAGCGGGGCCGCGGCCGGCGGTGGGACGAGCACCTCGGCGTCCGCCGGCGCGACCGACCCGAACAACGTCTACATCCGCCCGGAACCTGCGACGCTCAAGGCGATCCCTGGGGTTGTCTTCCGGCCCGAGCCGAAGCACGACCATGTCGACGGCGTGGTGCGCTACGACGCGTCCCCGCCGGTCGGTGGTGACCACTCGGCCTACTGGGCCGACTGCACCGGCACGATCTACACCGCGCCGATCGCCGACGAGAACGCGGTGCACGACCTCGAGCACGGCGCCGTCTGGGTCACCTACCGCCCGGGCCTGCCGCAGGCCGACCTGGCGCGGCTCACCTCGCTGTTCAGCGGCACCGACTACACGCTGGTGAGCCCCTACCCCGGTCTGAAGTCGCCGATCTCGCTGCAGTCGTGGGACTACCAGCTGTTCCTCGACTCGGCGTCCGACCCGCGACTGATCGCCTTCGTCAACGCCGTCCGGGCCAATCCGGCGGTCACGCCCGAGCTCGGCGCGTCCTGCTCGCAGCCGACGTTCAAGGCGCATCCGAGCACCCCCGGCCATCCGCTGTCGGCGCCTGCGAGCTGACTGGAGCGGGTTGCTAGGCTGATCGGGTTTGCCGCCCCCGTAGCTCAGGGGATAGAGCACCGCCCTCCGGAGGCGGGAGCGCAGGTTCGAATCCTGCCGGGGGCACTCGACGGAAGGCCCGAATTTGCTGGCCTCCAGGCACGTGGACAGGCATCTGTGGTCCTTCGATATTGATCTTGTACGCATTTTGTACGCATCGCGTGCGCACAAGATCCATTTCTGGCGAGGGGCTCGTCCGCGCCGGGAAGTCCGACGGCACAAGGAATTCCGGGCGCGCGGCACCCGGCGACACGTCGCGGTACGAATCCAGGTCACGATCTGATAACAACGCCGGCGGCGGGGTCTCCCCCGCACCGCCCAGGCGACGCTCCTGACCATCGGTCAGGCCGTTGCATGCCGCCCTTCGGCTGACCCTGCGAGCGGCGGCTAGGCAGACCCGACCCTTCAACGTCGCTCGACCAACGCCCGACCGCGGGCGGCGGCGACGATCTCGCTGGCGCCCGTGGGACACAATCACGCCGTGCTGATCACCATCACGACGACGCGCGAACCTGCGACCGATCTGGGCTTCCTGCTTCACAAGCACCCCGATCGCGTCCAGGCGTTCGAGCTCGCCGTCGGAACGGCGCACGTGTTCTACCCCGAGGCCAACGAACAGCGCTGCACGGCCGCGCTGCTGCTCGAGGTCGACCCGGTGGCGCTGGTGCGGGGGCGGCGTGGTGATGGTGAGGGGTTCGCCTTGGCGCAATACGTCAACGACCGTCCCTATGCCGCGTCCAGCCTGATGGCGGTGGCGATGAAGGACGTGTTCCGATCCGCGTTGGCCGGGCAGTGCAACGCCCGCCCGGAGCTCGCCGCCTCGCCGTTGCCGCTCGAGATCACGATCCCCGCACTCCCCTGCTCGGGCGGCGTCGAGCTTGCCCGCCGAGTGTTCGAACCACTCGGCTGGACGGTGGATGCAACGTCGGTTCCGCTCGACCCCGAGCTCCCACAGTGGGGCGCATCGCGGTACCTCGACGTCGTCCTGACCGGCACGGTTCGGCTGGCTGACGCGCTGAACCACCTGTACCTCTTGCTACCGGTGCTGGACGACGGCAAGCACTACTGGTTCAGCACCGAGGAGGTCGACAAGCTGGTGCGCGCCGGCGGGACGTGGCTGGCGACCCATCCCGAGAAGACATTGATCGCTCGTCGGTATCTGCTCCACCGCCGAGAGCTGACTCGCGAGGCCCTGGCTCGCCTGGCCGAATTGGACGAGACAGAGCCGGAGGCAGTGGACGACGCCGTTGACGGCGCCCGCATCCTCGAGCCGCCCGACAAGCCGCTGCCGCTCCACGAACTTCGGCGTGGTGCAGTGCTCGCGGCGCTTCGCGCGAGCGGCGCGCGCCGCGTCGGCGATCTTGGCTGCGGCGAGGGCACCTTGGTTGCCCAGCTCCTCGCGGACCGGTTCTTCGACCACGTCGTGGCCACCGACGTCTCGGCGCGCGCGCTCCAGATCGCGGGCCGCAAGCTGAAGCTCGATCGGATGACGCCCGAGCAGCGGGCCCGGATCGACATCTTCCAGAGTTCGCTGACCTACCGCGACGACCGCCTGCAGGGTCTCGACGCGGCAGTGCTGATGGAGGTCATCGAACACGTCGATCCACCCCGTCTCGCGGCGCTCGAGCGCGCCGTCTTCGGCGTCGCCCGACCCGGCACGGTCGTCGTCACTACCCCGAACGTCGAATACAACGTGCGGTACGAGACGCTGCCGGCCGGTGCCCGGCGGCACCGCGACCACCGTTTCGAGTGGACTCGGGCCGAATTCGCGAGTTGGGCTGACAGCACCGCCTCGGCACACGGCTATCGCGTGCGGCTGCTCCCGGTCGGCGACGAGGACCTCGACGTCGGCGCACCCACGCAGATGGCTGTCTTCACTCGTGGCGAGATCGCCGCATGACGACGTTGACGGTGCCGGAGCTCAGCCTCGTCGTGCTCATCGGCGCGTCCGGCTCGGGGAAGTCGAGTTTCGCCCGAGCGCACTTCCGGCCGACCGAGGTCATCTCGTCCGACTTCTGTCGTGGCCTGGTCGCCGACGACGAGAACGACCAGGCTGCGAGCACCGACGCGTTCGAGGTGTTGCACTTCATCGTCGGCAAGCGACTCGCACTCGGCCGGCTCACCGTCGTCGACGCGACCAACGTGCAGGCCGAAGCCCGGCGCGCGCTGGTGGCCCTCGCTCGCGACCACGACGTGCTGCCGGTGGCCGTCGTCCTGGACCTGCCCGAGCGGATCTGCCTCGAGCGCAACGCGGCGCGTCCCGACCGGGACTTCGGACCACACGTCGTCCGCCGCCAGCGCGACCAGCTGCGCCGGAGTCTCCGTGGGTTGAACCGCGAGGGATTCCGCACCGTCCACGTGCTGAGCAGCGAGGAGGAGGTCGCCGATGTGACGATCTCGCGATCGCGCCTGTTCAACGACCTTCGCCACGAGACCGGCCCATTCGACGTCATCGGCGACATCCACGGGTGTGGCGCGGAACTCGAGACCCTGCTGTCGGACCTCGGGTACACGTTCCGTCGCGACGCGGCGGGTCGCGCAATCGACGCCGAGCACGCAGACCGGCGAGCGGTCTTTGTTGGTGACCTCGTCGACCGTGGCCCGGACACACCGGGGGTGCTGCGGCTGGTGATGGGCATGGTCGCCGCTGGACACGCCTTCTGCGTTTCCGGCAACCACGAGAGCAAGCTGCTCAAAGCGCTCAAGGGACGCAACGTCCAGCGCACCCACGGATTGGCCGAATCGCTGGCGCAGCTCGAGCAGCAACCCGAGGAGTTCCGGGCCGAGGTCGTGCGCTTCCTCGACGGCCTGATCAGCCACTACGTGCTCGACGATGGACGCCTGGTGGTCTCGCACGCGGGTCTCGTGGAGCGGTATCACGGTCGCGCGTCGGGCCGCGTTCGGGAGTTCTGCCTGTACGGGCAGACGACCGGCGAGACCGACGAGTACGGGTTGCCCGTGCGCTACCCGTGGGCCGAGCAGTACCGCGGCCGCGCCATGGTCCTCTACGGGCACACGCCGGTACCGGCGCCGGAGTGGGTCAACAACACCCTCTGCCTCGACACCGGCTGCGTCTTCGGCGGACGCCTCACGGCGTTGCGCTACCCGGAACGCGAGATCGTGTCCGTGCCGGCTGAACGAGTGCACTACGAGCCGGTCAAGCCGTTCGCGGCCAATCCCGAGGCCGCGGCGGCCGCGTCGGCAACGCGTCGCGATCCTGACGTGCTCGATATTGCCGACGTCGCCGGCCGTCGCGTGCTCGAGACGTCGTACGTCAAGCGGATCGGGGTTCGAGAGGAGAACGCCGCTGCGGCTCTCGAGGTGATGAGCCGTTTCGCGGTCGACCCGCGCTGGTTGCTGTACCTGCCGCCGACGATGAGCCCGGTCGCGACCTCGACCAGGCCTGGCATGCTCGAGCACCCCGAGGAGGCTTTCAGCGCCTTCCGTACCGACGGTGTCGACCAGGTCGTCTGCCAGGAGAAGCACATGGGCTCCAGGGCCGTCCTCCTGGTGTGCCGTTCATTGGACTCCGCACGCGCTCGCTTCGGAGCGCCTGGTGATCGTCTCGGTGCGGTCTGGACACGGACCGGCCGCCCCTTCTTCGACGACCGTCTGGTCACCGAGCTGATTGAACGGATCAGGGCCGCGGCGGAGGTAGCTGGCCTCTTCGACGAGTTGAACACGTCGTGGCTCCTGCTCGACGCCGAGATCATGCCGTGGAGCGCCAAAGCCGGCGCTCTGCTGCGCGACCAATACGCGGCCGTCGGCGCGGCCGCGCGAGCCGCGCTGCCACCGGCGACCGAAGCGCTGCGCCGAGCAACATCGCGTGGGCTCGACATCAGCGAACTGCTGGCTCGGACGGAGGCACGGGCAAGCAACGCCGATCGCTTCGCCGAGGCGTACCGGCGCTACTGCTGGGACGTCAAGGGCCTGGACGGCGTCCGTGTTGCCCCTTTCCAGATTCTCGCGTCCGATGGCGCGACTCACCACCGAAGGCCACACGACTGGCACCTCGAGCGCGCTGACCGCTTGGTCGCGGCCGACCCCGCCTTGATGCAAGCAACCCGGCGGCTTGCCGTCGACACGACTGATCCTGACTCAGTCACTGCCGGGGTCCACTGGTGGGAAGAAATGACAGCGGCCGGCGGAGAGGGCATGGTGGTCAAGCCTGCGGACAACTTGACGCGCGGACCCCGCGGCATCGTCCAGCCCGGCCTGAAGGTACGGGGCCGTGAGTACCTGCGGATCATTTACGGACCCGATTACACCGAACCGCAGCACCTCGATCGATTGCGGCAGCGCGGACTCGGGCACAAGCGATCGATGGCCCTGCGTGAATATGCCCTGGGCCTGGAAGCCCTCGATCGCGCGGCACGACAGGAACCCCTATGGCGAGTCCACGAATGCGTCTTCGCGGTGCTCTCCTTGGAATCCGAGCCAGTCGATCCTCGCCTCTGAGCGATGCGGGGTCGCGGTGGTACGACGTCCCGCTCACGCGCGTCGCCGTCGTCAGGCGGTGTCAGATCCCTCGTCGAACAGACGAGCGCCGCTAAGTGCACGACCATGCCGATGTCGTAGCGATCTGCATCTCGGTCGAATCAGACTGGATGTCACTAGGCTCCGAGTTCGTGTCAACAGACCGCTCGTGCATCAGGGTCAAGTCGATGTTGATCGCCCCGAACGCCGATCTCCAGGCCCACGCAGTGTCAGTTCATCCGGCGACGACCGAAAGTCCGTTTGGCTATCACCGGCTGATCGGTGGAAGCGTCGAGTTAGGCGAGACTGGTCGCGACGCGATGGTCCGGGAGGTTGCCGAAGAGCTCAGCGCGTCGATCGACGGGCTGACGTTACTAGGCGTCGTCGAGAACATCTTCCGCGTCGGCGGCGTGCTCGATCATGAGGTGGTCTTCGTCTACACCGGTCGGCTCAGACCGGAGCCCGCCCTCGTCGGCGCAAGCCTGATGGAGAGCGACGGCAGCAGCGTCCCGATAGTCTGGCGGCCATTCGACGACGATGGCGAGCGGGTACCGCTTTATCCGGCGGGCGCGATTCCCTGGGTCCGGCACGTGCAGCGTGCGGTACGGACGACGTGACGAGTGGCCCACGGCTGTTCCACGTCAGCGAGGAAGGCCCGTTCGACGAGATGACGCCACGTGCTGCGCCGGCTGGGTCGCCCCAGGCGGGCCGACACTTGGTGTGGGCGGTCGACGAGTTCCATTTAGCGAATTACTTGCTCCCCCGAGAGTGCCCGCGCGTTTGTTGGGCCGTACGGGACGCACCGTCCAATGTGTTGCTCGCTTCACCGGCCGACCGGGTCATCGCCATCGAACAGGCATGGCTCCCCGCGCTCGAAGGGGTCTGCCTGCGGGTGCACGAACTCGACGCTGCCGGCTTCACCGTGCTCGACGCAGCGGCGGGGTACTGGGTCAACGAGCAGCGTGCATGCGTCCTTGCCGTTCGTGAGGTCACCGACTGCCAGACCGCCATCGCCGAGCACGGTGCAGAACTACGGATCGCGACATCTCTCTGGCCGTACGTCGACGCTGTCGTCGCAGTCGGCGGCGACTTCAGCTGTATCCGGCTCCGCAACGCCATACCTCGTGACGACGCCGCAGCCAGACCAGTGACCGCCGCCGAATGAGCGGTCACGCCGCTGGTCCGCCGGCGGCGGGTCGCGCCGATGTCCCGTCGTCTCAGTCGATCCTGACGGTGACGCGGCACGCGGGTGTGGGGGAGGATTGTGGTCAAAGGTCCTTGCGAAAGTGGATATCCGCTTGTCCGGCGACTGGGACGCCTTCCCAGCGAAAGATCTCGCGGTAGCCAAGCTTCATGTAGAAGCCGGGCGCTTGAAACGTGAAGGAGGTGACAAAGACACGCCGCGCCCCGCGACTGATTGCGGTTCGCTCAAACTCAGTCAGCAAGTGGGCGCCAATGCCGGAGCCGCGTTGGTCCTCGCGGACCCAGGTCATGATTGATGCCCGCCGCCTCCTACCAGGTCCACCCGGTGATTCCGCCGAGAAGTTCACCCTGGTCGTTGTCACACTTCACGCTGAGCAGCACGGCGCTCGGACCGGGCGCTGCCACAGCGTTGAAGCTGTCGAGTTCGTCGGAGAGTCGCGCGGACAGGTCAGCGTCGTGCTCACTGACATGAAGCTGGGTGGTCTCTGCCTGATCTTGTCGCTCGGCTAGTCCCTCGATGTCGCATGCGCCATCCCCCCGGTCCTGGAAGAGCCCGACCATGCCGCCTGGTTCGGCGGTCATGCGGATGTCGCAGCGGCCGAGATCGTCCTTCGGCGTGGGCGCTCGCGCGCCGATCCGGCGCTGACCATCACTTCGGACCGGGACATCTCGAGCCGACCGAGATGCTCACGCGGCGGGATACAGTGCCAGGCATGCTTGGCACGAGGCCGTGGCGAGTCGCTATGTCGCTGTCGGTCGCGGTCTTCTTCGGTTTCTGCGTCGCGTTGCTGAAGGGTCAAGACGCTGGTCTGCGCGACGCGGTTGGAAATCTGAGTGCCCCCTGGCTCTTGGTCGCGTTCTGGTGCGGCTCAATCGTGCGAGCCCGCTCGGCTGGTGCCGTCGTTGGTGTCGTGGCGACGAGCCTCGCTCTGACGGGTTTCTGTCTTGGCCTGGCGTTGATCAGTGACTACGGCACGCACAGCGCAGGGAGCAGCATCGACCTCGCCATTCACGCGAACACCCGGTACTTCCAAGCAGGATTGATCAGCGGTCCGTTACTCGGCGTTCTCGGCGCCATGACTCGTCACCGCACGATCAACCGTTTCCTAGTGAGTGGGCTGTTCTTCTCGCAGAGCCGGTCGCGGTCTTCGCTGCACGTCGCGCCGGCGACTTCGACGGGCTGATCGGGTACTGGTCGAACTTCCGAACTTCGGCGTACATCGTCGAGAGTGTTGTCGCAGCATCGATGATCATCGCCGCGCTGGCATTTCAGCGCAGGTCGGCGGCAGCAAGGCGCGTGCATCGGTCAAGACCTACCGATGCACGAGTGACGCGGCCATGGCGCTGTAGGGAAGTCCGTGGGCCCGTGCGGGTTAGGCTGCCATCAGGGCACGGACGCGAGTTCCGAGGTTGCGTGATTGGCTGGTGCTCGTGAGACGGACGCTGCAGCGGGTCGGTGTTGCGCTGATGGCTGTGGTCTCGATGTTCCTGCTGTGCGGCGCGGGGTATCTGTATTTCACGGCTCGGAACCTTGACCATGCTGGGAAGCGACTGGCTGTCGCGGTGGGCCGGCACATCGCCGGCGCTCCGAGTGAGCCTCCTCCGCGCGCGGGGTCCGGGGTTGCGCAGAACCTGCTGCTGGTGGGTATCGACGACCGCTCGAACATGACTGATGCCGAGGTCGACGAGCTGAGGGTCGGTCGCGATGGCGGCAGTATGGCGACCGACACGATGATGCTCGTGCACGTCCCGGCCGATGGGTCGCGAGCGACCCTGGTGTCGTTACCGCGCGACTCTTACGTCTCGATTCCCGCCCCGGACGGGCGGTACATGGGCAAGCTCAACGGCGCCTACGCCGAGGGCTACCTCGAGGCGCAGCGGGCGCACCCGCACGCTGGAAGCGATGCGTGGCGTATCGCGGGCATCAACCTGCTGCTCACCACGGTCACCACGCTGACCGGCGTCACGATCGACCACTACGTCCAGGTCAGCCTGCTCGGCTTCTACCGGCTCAGCAATGCCATGGGCGGTGTCTCCGTCGATCTCTGCGCCGCCGTCGATGACACCGTCGAGCACAACCTGGCACTCGGCGGGACGGGCGGCTCAGGGTTCAAGATGTCCGCCGGCCCGCACACGCTGCAGGGCGTCACCGCGCTCGAGTTCGTCCGGCAACGCCACAACTTCCCCGACGGCGGCGAAGACCTGGATCGGGTCCGCCGCCAGCAGTACTTCCTGACCCAAGCATTCCGGCAGGTCGCCACCGTCGGCGTGATCACCAAGCTCAACGCCATCAAGGACGCGATCCAGACCTCGATCGTCGCCGACCCGGGTCTGCACCTGTTCGACCTGGCCAAGCAGATGGAGAACCTGACCGCGAACCGGATCGTCGGCGCCACCATCCCCACCAGCAACGCCCAGCTTCCCGACGGCACCGACATCTTGAGCGTCAACCCGGCACAGGTGCGCCGTGTCGTCGACAACCTCTTCAACGCCCATCCCGCAACCAAGACCGCACCCTCGGACCCGAGCACCATCAAGCCTGCCAGGAACCCCTCCACGAGCAGGCCCTCGACGCCGGCAAGCAAGACGTCCTGCATCAACTGAAGACGCAAACAGGAATCAGCGGGCCCCGCCGATCCACCTCCTCCTCGCGCGAGGATGCCCCGCTGTCGCGGCGCGCAGCACCGTGGCACCCCTCCGAGTCAGAACGGGTGAACGGCTGTTGAAGGACGCCGTCTGGCGGTCTCGGAAGTGAGTGATCCGAAAAGTCGACGGAGGCGGGAGCGACCTGTCGTCCCGCCCGATCAGGCCCGGTTCAACGCACGCGGATTGTGCTCGCCCGTGTCGGGCCAGACTTGGCCGCCGCCCGCATCCCCGAGACGCTCTACGGTGCGATGATGGACAGCACTGCCCTGGCCTCGGATTGTCTTCCCTGCGAGCAGGAGGCGGCTGGCGCTCTGCCGCCGCGCGAGGACATCCTTCACACCGACCACTGGCGTGTGGTGCACGCATTCAACAGCACATTGCCCGGGTGGCTTGTCGTGTTGCCGACCCGACACGTCACGTCACTCGCGGACCTGACGCTCGAGGCCGCAACGGAACTCGGCCCTCTCATCCGGCGACTAAGTCTTGCTCTGCGCAAGGTGAGAGGCTGCGAGAAGACCTACTTGATGCAGTTCTCCGAGGCAGTCGGATTTGCTCACCTCCATCTCCACCTAGTGCCGGTAAGCGCAGACCACCCCGACGAAGCTCGCGGCCCAGCAGTGTTCCGTTACCTCACCCAGAACGAAGAACAATGGCTCAGCGAGACCGAGCGGGATTCGCTCGCTCTCGCTCTGCGCGCCTACGTCCGCTAGATGGTGCCGGTGCGCGACCATGCCGCCGTCGCGGCGCAGCGCGACCATGCCGCTGTCGCGGGTGAGCGCAGTCGAGGTTGACGCAGCGTCGCCTCGACACTTCAGGACTTCGCCGCTTCGAGGTACTTCGGGCAGGCGGCGCACTGGGTGCCTGAGAGGTGATGGATCTGATGCAAGCGCTTGACTGCCAGGTCCGACCAGCTCTCGAGGCCGTCGATGAGATCTTGGACGTGCTCGAGGAGCGTCATCTCGTCGGCTCCCGGAAATGGGACCTGGTCATCAAGGAGCTGCTTGATCTGACGAAGCGTCTCGTCAGGTGAATCTATGACCATGCAGACGAGTGTGCAGGCGTTCTCGGGAGACGAGGTTGCAGGGAGGCAGCTATCCATGCCGCTATCGCGGCTTCGCTTCACTAGGCCCGCGACGGTCACCTTTCGCGCGCGGCTTCGGCGAGTTGACCGATAGGCGCGATGCCTTGCCCTTCGTGAGAGCAGAACCACCAGCTTTCACGGTCGGTGTCGGCGTGCGGGGCGGTTCAGTCGTCGTTCGGGCAGTGCGGCCAAAACGCGTGGTAGCCGAGCAGGGTGTCCGCGATCGCGTCTGACGTCTCACTAGCGATCTGAAGCACCGCGGACACGAGTAGTCGCCCGACAGCCGGAAGCCTCCGTTGGCGCCGAAGTACCAGTCGACGCCTTTGCCGACGTAAGCCCAGCGGGTCCTCGGCTCGCCGGGACGGGCAGTCTCGGCGGGGACGTCGCGCCACAGTAGTACAAGCGTGGGCGCGTCAGCGACGGTGTCGGACAGGTCGCGCTGTACCGCGGCGAGTGCTCGCTCCGCCTGTTCCCAGCCCGGGCCGAGCTGCCCGAGATTCAGCTCGTCTGCCACAGCCGAACCGTAGTACGAGCCCGTCGCAATGCGGCTCAACTGAACGGGGCACCGCACTTGCAAGTGCGCCCTTGGCGCGGAACGCGTCCCACGTATGCGACGACCTCGACAAGCGCCGTCCATTTCGCTTCGTGCGATATACGACGGCTATTCGGAGGACTGCTTCACCATGCCGCGTTCCGCGACTTCCGATGTGACGGCTGATGGAGGGGGACGTCCCAGGAAGTGGTGTAACTCCGCAGCCGGTTCGGCGTGGGTGACCACGACGTAGAAGGCCATCGTGTGAAGGTCAGCGAGACCACGCCAATGGAACTCGCGGAAGGACACAACACACG
>NZ_JBQCEE010000006.1:0-28837 GCF_051960575.1 Jatrophihabitans sp. | reverse complement strand
CGGGATCGCCCGACAACGCGCCGATCATCGGCCGCACCGGCCTCGACGGACTGCTGCTCGCCACCGGTCACCACCGCAACGGCGTGCTGCTCACCCCCATCACCGCCGATACCGTCGCCGACCTCGCCTCAACAGGCGTTGTGGACGAGGCGATCGCGCCGTTCACGCCACACCGTTTCGGCCACGCACCGGCGGCGACCGCATGAGGATCACGCTGAACGGCGAACCGCACGAGCTCGCCGACGACCTGACCATCGACGCGTTCCTGATCGCCCGCGCCGGCACCACACGCGGCAGCGCCGTCGTCGTCGACGGCGAGGTCGTGCCGCGCAGCCGCTGGGCGGAGCAACGTCTCGCCGACGGCCAGACCGTCGAGTTGATCACCGCAGTGCAGGGAGGCTGACATGACCGACGACCCCTTCGTCGTGGCCGGGGTCGAGCTGCCGTCGCGGCTCATCCTCGGCACCGGCGGCGCGCCGAGCCTGGCAGTGATCGACGAGACGCTCGCGGCCAGCGGCACCGCGCTGTGCACCGTGGCGATGCGGCGCCTGGACGCGAGTCAGCCGGGCTCCGTCCTCGACGTCATCGACCGCCGTGGCGTGCGGGTGCTGCCGAACACCGCCGGCTGCCGCACCGCCCGCGAGGCCGTGCGCACCGCCCAGCTCGCGCGCGAGGCGCTCGAGACCGACTGGGTGAAGCTCGAGGTCGTCGCCGACGAGCGCACGCTGCTGCCCGACCCGGTCGAACTGCTCGACGCGGCGCAGCTGCTCGTGGCCGACGGCTTCCAGGTCTTCCCGTACACCAACGACGACCCCGTGCTGGCGCGGCGGCTGCAGCAGGCGGGCTGCGTCGCGGTCATGCCGCTCGGCTCGCCGATCGGCACCGGGCTCGGCATCGGCAACCCGCACAACCTGGAGCTCATCGTGAGCGAGGCGACCGTGCCCGTGATCCTCGACGCCGGCATCGGCACGGCCAGCGACGCCGCGCTCGCGATGGAGCTCGGCTGCGACGCCGTGCTGCTCGCCTCGGCCGTCACCCGCGCCCAGCAGCCCGCCCTCATGGCCACCGCGATGGCACGCGCGGTCGAGGCCGGCCGGCTCGCCCGGCGCGCCGGCCGCATCCCCAAGTGGCACCATGCGCACGCGTCGTCGCCGACCGAGGGGATGGCGGTGCTGTGACCGCGCTCGACGAACGGGCCGAGGCGCCCCTGACCCTCGACCAGCCGGCGGTGCGGTCGCTGCGACTGGTCGACCAGCTCGGCCTCTGGGCCAACCTGGGCGTGAGCCTGCTCGGCTTCACCGGCGCGCTGTTCGTCATCGCGCCGGTCGACGCGCCGATGAGCCTGCTGGCGGCGCTCACCGCGGTGGTCGTCGGCACGGTGATCGGCACGGCGGGCGTGTCCGCCGTCGCCGCGCCGGGGGCCGACACCGGCGCGCCGGCGATGGTGCTGCTGCGCGGCCTCTTCGGCGCCCGCGCCTCGTGGCTGCCCACCGCCCTGAACATCCTGCAGCTGCTCGGCTGGACGACCTTCGAGCTCGTCACCATCGGCGCCGCGCTGCACCAGCTGACGCCGTCGGTGCCGAAGTGGGTCTACGTGCTCGCGGGCGGCGTCATCACCACCGTGCTCGCGCTCTGGCCGCTCGGCTGGATCCGCACGCTGCGCCGCTACGTCACGGTGATCGTCGCCATCGCGCTGGTGTGGTTCTTCGTGCAGGTGCTGCGGCACCCGCTGCCGTCGTGGACGAAGGGCGGCTGGCACGACTTCTGGCTCGGCGTCGACACCGTCGTGGCCGTCTCGGTGTCATGGGTGCCGGTGGCGGCCGACTACACGCGGCACGCCCGCTCGCCGCGGCAGGCCGCCGTCGGCAGTTTCGTCGGCTACTCGATCACCCAGATCCTCTGCTACGCCCTCGGGCTGTTCACGCTGGTGACGGTCGCCCGGGGGGACGCCGACCACATCTTCGGCTCGTTCCTCGCCGTGCCGCTCGGCGGACTCGCGTTCGCGGTCCTGGCGGTCCGCGAGCTCGACCAGTCGTTCGTCGACACCTTCTCGACGGCGGTCTCGGTGCAGAACCTGCGTCCGCACTGGGACCGCCGCACGCTCGCGCTCGCCGTCGGCTCGGTCGCGACCGTCGCCGCGCTCGCCCTCGACATCGGCGCGTACGTCAACTTCCTGACCCTGCTCGGCTCGGTCTTCACCCCGCTGCTCGGCGTGTTCGTCGTCGACTGGTACGTCCTGTCGCGACGCCGGTGGGACCTCGGCGCGGACACCGGCACCCGCTGGGGCAACCTGCTGGCCTGGGTCGCGGGCTTCGTGGTCTACCAGGCCGTCAACCCCGGCGTCATGGTGCCGTGGAGCAGTTGGTGGCACGACCTGGACGACGCGGTCGGCTTCACGCCGGCGTCCTGGATGAGCGCGTCGATCCTGTCGTGCGCCGTCGCGGCCCTCGTGACCCTCGCGCTGGGCGCGACGCGCCGGTCAGCGGCGGTGGAAGGTGAGGCGGTCGCCGGTGAGGCGGACGGCGATGCCGTCGGCCTGCGCTGACACGTCGGCCACCCGCAGCTGGAACGGGATCTCGTCCAGCGGGATCCGCTTGCCCACGAGGTCGCCGAGGCGCGAGGTGATCTGGTCGAGCAGGAAGCCGGCGATCCCCGACGGCAGCCCGGTGACCGCCGAGACGCCGAAGTTCACCGCGTCGCCGGCGAGCTTCGGGTCGAGCGTGAGGCCCACCGTCCGGCCGCCGATGACCGGGAACGAGCCGGGCACCGTCGCCGACGCCCGCACCTTGTCCGTCGCGCCGCCGTAGCTGAGCGTCACGCCCGGCAGCGCCTGGTCGAGCACCGAGGTCAGCTGCCGGTAGGTGAGCACTGCGGTGCCGGTGCCGTGGCCGACGGTGACCTGCTTGAAGCCGTAGTCGAAGCCGACCTGCTGCATCGTCACGTGCAGCGTGTCGGCGGTGATCGTGACGCCGTTGCTGCCCAGCGGCACCTGGTGCGCGGTCACGTCGATCTCGTCGAACTCCTTGCCCGCGACCTGGGTGAGGAACGGGAAGCCGGTGATGTCGACCGACGGGGTCGACGCCAAGCCCTGCGAGCTCTTCAACGTCTGCGCGGCACGGTCCTCGGCGATGCCGACCCCGACCCGGTCGACCACCACCAGTAGCGCCAGCAGTCCGACGACGACGATCACCAGTTTGCGCACCGCGTCATTCTTCCCGAGCCGCCGGCGAGTCCCCCGCGTCGGCAGAGGTCTACGCCACACTCGCCGCATGGACCGCGTCCTCATCGAGCGGATGGTGCGGCACGGGTTCGCCCGGCGCGCCGACACGACCGTGGTCGACGCGGCCGCCCGGACGGTGGCGATCCAGGCGCAGGACCACGCCGCCGCCCGCCTCGGTGTCCGCAGCCGGGCGACGGGGGTCACCGGGGCCGACGTGCTGGCCGCCGTCGGTGACGACCGGTCGGTGGCGCGCACGTGGCTGATGCGCGGCACCATCCACCTGGTGCCGGCCGCGGACGTGCACTGGCTGGTGCGGCTGTTCGGCCCGGTGCTACGCCGGAAGTTCCGCACCCGCTGGACGCAGCTCGGGCTCACCGAGGACTTCCTCGACCGCACCCGCGCGGTGCTGCCGACGATGTTGGACGGCCCACCGCTGACCAAGGCCGAGATCGTCGACGCGCTGGCCGAGCACGGCGTGCCGGTCACGATGCCCGATCCGCAGGCGCCGGTACACGTGCTGCTGGACGCCAGCACCCACGGGCTGGTCTGCCGCGCCGGCGACCGCGGGCGCGAGGCGACCTTCACCCGGCTCGACCGCTGGCTGCCCGACGTGCCCGCCGGCCCGGACGGCGACGACGCGCTCGCCGAGCTCGCGCGGCGCTGGTTCGCCGCGTTCTCCCCCGCGACCGCGCAGGACTTCGCCGCATGGTCGGGGCTGCCGACCGGGCAGGCGCTCGAGCTGATCCGTGACGAGCTGACCCCGTGCGAGGTGCACGGCAGGCCCGGGTTCCGGCTCGGCACCGTCGACGGGGACGGCGCAGCGCACGCCGTGCGGCTGCTCGCCGGCTTCGACAACTACCTGATCGGCTACCAGCACCGCCCGTTCGTCGCGGACGACCGCCGCGCCGAGGTCTACGTCGGCGGCATCATCCGCCCGGTCGTCCTGCACCAGGGCCGGGTGATCGGCCGGTGGCAGCTGCAGCGGCGCCGGACGGACGCCGTTGTGCTGGCCCAGCCGTTCGAGCCGTGGGCGCGGCGAGTACGCGACGCCGTCGAGGCGGAGGTGGCCGACATCGGCCGGTTCCTCGCCCTCCCGACGACGTCGACCATCGCGGTTCCATGATCGACACCCGTCCGGACCGGCTCCCACCGGGATGAACGGGTGTTCATCGCTTCGGTCGGCGATGCCCCGGGGTCACTGCCCGGCGGTGTGCCGCCCGACGTAGGTGTCGGCCGGGACGAGGTACTGCTCGGGCACCTCGTAGCGCGGGGTCGGCTCGTGCACCGGGCCGGCCCAGGACGGCCCGGCAGCGTCCGCCACGCCCGGCATCGCAGCGCCCGGCTGCACCGCGCCCGGCTGCCCCGCACCTGGGTGCGCGGGCATCGCCCGCGCGGGGCGCGGCGTCGTCCTTGCGCGGAGCGTCCGGAGGAGCAGCAGCACCGGCAGGATGAACGCCTTCAGGAAGATGATGTACGTGCCGCCGGTGAAGAGGAACGCGAGGTAGAAGGCGTACCCGACGAATCCGGCACCGACGATGCCGTTCACCAACCTCAGTCCGAGGGACGTACGGCGCGTCGCCAGCCCGACCATCACCACGCCGCTGAACGCCAGCAGCACGACGTACCACGAGAACCCTGGGTGCGCGTCGAAGTCGATGTTCACGCTGCCCCTTCCACCGATGAGCAAAACGATCATCAGTGTCCGGGTCATGATCACCCGGCGCTGTCGGGCGATCGGACAGGTCAGCGGCCGACGCCCGCCGCGTCCATGCCGCGCAGTTCCTTCTTCAGCTCGCCGATCTCGTCGCGCAGGCGTGCCGCGACCTCGAACTGCAGGTCGCGGGCGGCGCCGAGCATCTGGTCGGTGAGTTGCTGGATGAGGTCGGCCAGCTGCGCCCGCGGCATCTCGGCCACGTCGAGACCACCGCCACCGTGCGCGCCGACACCGACGACGCCCGGCGAGATGCCGCGGCCGGCCTTGCCGGGCACCGGCGACTTGCCGCGCGACTGCGAGCGCCCCGAGCCACCGACGGCCGTGCCGGCCAGCAGCTCCTGGGTGTCCTCCGCCTCGCGGGCCAGCAGGTCGGTGATGTCGGCGATGCGCTTGCGCAGCGGCTGCGGGTCGATGCCGTGCTCGGTGTTGTAGGCGATCTGCTTCTCGCGGCGGCGGTTCGTCTCGTCGATCGCGAGCTGCATCGACGGCGTCATCGTGTCGGCGTACATGTGCACCTCGCCCGACACGTTCCGCGCGGCGCGGCCGATGGTCTGGATGAGCGACCGGCCCGAGCGCAGGAAGCCCTCCTTGTCCGCGTCCAGGATCGACACGAGCGACACCTCGGGCAGGTCGAGGCCCTCGCGCAGCAGGTTGATGCCGACCAGCACGTCGTACTCGCCGAGCCGCAACTCGCGCAGCAGCTCGACGCGGCGCAGCGTGTCGACCTCGGAGTGGAGGTACCGCACCCGGATGCCCTGCTCGAGCAGGTAGTCGGTGAGGTCCTCGGCCATCTTCTTCGTGAGCGTCGTGACGAGCACCCGCTCGTCCTTCTCGGCCCGCAGCCGGATCTCGTGCACCAGGTCGTCGATCTGCCCCTTGGTCGGCTTCATGACGATCTGCGGGTCGACCAGGCCGGTCGGGCGGATCACCTGCTCGACGAACTGGCCCTTCGCGCGTCCCATCTCGTAGTCACCGGGGGTCGCGGAGAGGTAGACGGTCTGGCCGATCCGCTCGAGGAACTCCTCGAACTTCAGCGGCCGGTTGTCCATCGCCGACGGCAGCCGGAAGCCGTGCTCGACGAGCATCCGCTTGCGGGACATGTCGCCCTCGTACATGCCGCCGGTCTGCGGCACGGTCACGTGCGACTCGTCGATGACGAGCAGGAAGTCCTCGGGGAAGTAGTCGATGAGGCAGTTGGGCGCCGAGCCGGGCGTGCGGCCGTCGATGTGCATCGAGTAGTTCTCGATGCCGGAGCAGAAGCCGACCTGCCGCATCATCTCGATGTCGTAGCTGGTGCGCATGCGCAGCCGCTGTGCCTCGAGCAGCTTGTGCTGGCCCTCGAGCTCGGCCAGCCGCTGCTCGAGCTCGGCCTCGATGCCACGGATCGCCCGCTCCATGCGCTCGGGGCCCGCCGCGTAGTGGGTGGCGGGAAAGATGAAGACCTCTTCGACCTCCCGCACGACCTCGCCGGTGAGCGGGTGCAGGTAGTAGAGCCGTTCGATGTCGTCGCCGAACATCTCGACGCGGATCGCGAGTTCCTCATACACCGGGAAGATCTCGAGGGTGTCGCCGCGGACGCGGAACGTGCCGCGGGTGAACGACAGGTCGTTGCGGCTGTACTGCACCTCGACGAGATGCCGCAGGATCGCGTCGCGGTCGGTGACGTCACCGATGCGCAGCCGCACCGAGCGGTCGACGTACTCCTGCGGCGTGCCGAGACCGTAGATGCACGAGACGGTGGCGACCACGACGACGTCGCGCCGGGTGAGCAGCGAGTTGGTCGCCGAGTGACGCAGCCGCTCGACCTCCTCGTTGAGCGAGGAGTCCTTCTCGATGTAGGTGTCCGTCTGCGGGATGTACGCCTCGGGCTGGTAGTAGTCGTAGTAGCTGACGAAGTACTCGACGGCGTTGTTCGGCAGCATCTCGCGCAGTTCGTTGGCCAGCTGGGCGGCGAGGGTCTTGTTCGGCGCCATGATCAGCGTCGGCCGCTGCAGCCGCTCGATGAGCCAGGCGGTGGTGGCGGACTTGCCGGTGCCGGTGGCGCCGAGCAGCACGACGTCCTTCTCGCCGGCGCGGATGCGTCGTTCGAGCTCCTCGATCGCGGCCGGCTGGTCGCCGGACGGCTCGAACTCGGAGACCACCTCGAACTTGCCGGTGGACGGCCGGATGTCGGACTTGACGCGCATGCCTCCACGGTACGAGGGGGGTGTGACAACGGTGCACGCGTTCGCGCGGCGCGGACGGCGCGAGGAACACTGGTCGGGTGGCCGACATCGAGTTCCTCACCCCGGACGTCGCCGAGCGACCGACACCGGAGGACGCGACGACCGGGGTCGACCCGGCGGGCGGCGCCGTGCGACCGGGCTGGACGCGAGTGGTGGCCGCGCTCGCGGGGCCGGTGCTGCTGCTGGTGGCCGCCGCGGTGGCCGTGAAGGCGACCTTCGGCGCCGTGTACGAGCTGCGCTCGAGCGACTCGTCCGGCGCGTCGGGCATCGGCACGTTCCACGTCGACGGCTGGGGCCGCTACCACGCGACCCGGTCGTCGCTCGTCTTCACCGGCCACGCCGACCGCTACGGGCTGGTGGCCGTCGTCGCCGCCGGCCTGCTGGTGCTGGCGGCGCTGGTCGCCGCCGGTGCGGCGCTGCGGCCCACGCCGGGACGCACGCCGGCCGTCGCCGCCGTGGTGGCGGGCGCGGCCGCGCTGCTCGGCGCCGGGGCGCTCGCCGCGGTCGGGGGCGTCGGCTGGATCCGCGCGGGCACCGAGCGCGACGCGCTGGCGGCCGCCGTCGAGCGGGGCGAGCCCGGCACGGTCAGCATCACGGTCGACTCCGGCGGCTTCGTCTGGCTCTGCGTCGTCGCGGCGGGCTTCGCGGCGGTGGGGGTGGTGCTCGCGGCCGTGGTGGCGGCCCGCGCGCGGGGCACGGCCGCGGCCTGGCCGGACGCGCCGACGCCGCACCCCGCACCGCCCGCCGCGCGCGACGACCGGGCGCCGCTGGACGCCACCGCCTCCTCCGGCGTCGCGGACGACGACCCCTTCGGCGACGAGGAACTGCTGGGCCGCTGACGTCCGGCGACAACATCACACCCGCCCCGGTTTCGCGGCGTCCGGTTCTGGCAAGGTCAGGAACCATGCCAGGTCCCACGTCGACGTACCGCCTCCAGGTCAGGCCTGGCTTCGACCTCCACGCCGCCGCCGACAGCTGCGACCACCTCGCGACGATCGGCGCGGGCGCGGTGTACCTGTCGCCGCTGCTGCCGTCCGCGAAGGGCTCGGCGCACGGCTACGACGTGATCGGCTTCGACACGGTCGACCCGCAGCGTGGCGGCGTCGACGGTTGGACGCGCACCCTCGCCGCCGCCCGCGCCCGTGGCCTGGGCGTGGTGGTCGACATCGTCCCGAACCACACCGGCGTCGAGGTCCCCGCCGACAACCCGGCGTGGTGGGACCTCCTGAAGCACGGCCCGCACTCGCGCCACGCCGACTGGTTCGACATCGACTGGTCGGGCGGCCGGGTGCTGCTGCCGGTGCTGGGCGACGACTTCACGCCCGACCAGCTCGAGGTCGTCGGTGACGAGCTGCACTACTTCGACCACCGGTTCCCGATCGCCGACGGCACCGGGGACGGGGCGCCCGCCGAGGTGCACGACCGGCAGCACTACGAGCTGGTCAACTGGCGCCGCGCGGACACCGAGCAGAACTACCGCCGGTTCTTCGCCGTCACGACCCTCGCCGGCCTGCGGATCGAGGACCCCGCCGTCTACGAGGCGACCCACGCCGAGATCATCCGGTGGGTGCGCGAGGACGGCATCGGCGGTCTGCGGGTCGACCACCCGGACGGTCTCGCCGACCCCGGCCGGTACTTCGAGCGGCTGCGCGACCTGCTCGGCCCCGACCGCTGGCTGCTCATCGAGAAGATCGTCGAACCGGGCGAGCGGATGCCGCCCGAGTGGCCCATCGACGGCACCACCGGGTACGAGGCGCTGAACGAGATCACGAACGTCCTGCTCGACGGCGCCGCGGCCGAGCCGCTGACCGCGCTGTACCAGGAGCTGACCGGCGACACGAAGACGGCCGAGGAGCACATCGCCATCGGCAAGCGGACGGTCGTCGAGACGATCCTGCAGGCCGAGGTGTCGCGGCTCGCCCGCCTCGCGCCGGGCGTGCCGGACGTGGATCCGGCGCTGCGGGAGCTGCTCGTCGACTTCCCCGTCTACCGCTCGTACCTGCCCTACGGCACCGAGCACCTCGACGCCGCGCTCGAGCGCGCCCGCGCCGCGCGGCCGGACCTCGCCGCGACCTTCGACGCGCTCGCCCCGCGCCTGGCCGACCCCGACGACGCGCTCGCCCGCCGCTTCCAGCAGACGTCCGGCGCCGTCATGGCCAAGGGCGTCGAGGACACCGCCTTCTACCGCTACTCCCGCTTCATCGCGCTGAACGAGGTGGGCGGCGACCCCGGCCGCGTCGGGCTCACGACCGACCAGTGGCACGCCGCGCAGCACGACCGGCAGCAGCGTTACCCGCACACGATGACCACGCTGTCGACGCACGACACCAAGCGCGCCGAGGACGTGCGCGCGCGGATGCTGGTGCTGGGCGAGCTGACGGACGAGTGGGCCGAGCTGGCCCGGACGCTGATGTCCGCGGCGCCCGGCGCCGACCCGATGTTCGACTACTTCCTGTGGCAGACCTTCGTCGGCGCGGGGCTGATCGAGCGCGAGCGCATGCATGCCTATGCCGAGAAGGCGATGCGCGAGGCCGCGACGTTCACGACGTGGACGGCGCCGGACGAGTCGGCCGAGGCGAAGGTGCACGCGCTCGTGGACCGCGCCTACGACGACCCCGCGGTGCACGGCCCGCTCGCCGCCTTCCTCGACCGCATCACGCCGTACGGCTGGACGAACGGGCTGGCGCAGAAGCTCGTGCAGCTGACCATGCCGGGCATCCCCGACGTCTACCAGGGCACCGAGCTCTGGGACGACTCGCTGGTCGACCCGGACAACCGCCGCGACGTCGACTTCGACCGCCGTCGCGCGCTGCTCGACGAGCTCGACGCCGCCTCCGGACCCCCGCCGATCGACGCGACCGGCGCCGCGAAGCTCTGGGTCACCTCGCGCGCACTGCGGCTGCGGCGCGACTGGCCCGAGCTGTTCGGCGACTACACGCCGGTCGCGGCGCAGGGCAGCGCGGCCGCGCACGTGCTCGCCTACGACCGCGGCGGCGCGATCACCGTCGCGACACGACTGCCCGTCGGGCTCGACCGGGCCGGCGGCTGGGGCGACACCACGCTCGCGCTCGGCGGCGAGGTCACCGACACGATCTCGGGGCGGAAGTTCACCGGCGAGCTCGCGGTGGCCGACCTGCTGCGCGAGTACCCGGTCGCCCTGCTGACCCGCTGACGCACCTCGTCCGGCGCCTCAGGCGAGCCGGCAGTCGGCGACGAGCCGGTCGAACAGGCCGTGCTGCGCGGGCCACTCGGTCGCGCGGAGGTTCAGCTCGACGAGCAGGGTGCGGCCGCCGACGATCACCAGCCGTTCGACGACGTGCCGCTGCACGCCGTCGGCGTTGTCACCGGTGAACTCGATGTCGACGGCGGGGTGGCCGACGAAGTCCACACCGGTCTGCGTGCCGACGACGTGCACCCCGCGGTACGGATTGCTCGGCGCGCGCAGGTAGTCGAGGGTGTCCAGCTCCTCGTCGGTGATCGTCGGCTTCGCCGTCGCCCGCCCGACGCCGAGACGGATGTAGCCGTCGTTGTCACGGATTGAACCGCCCGGTTCGACGTAGTCGCGCACGTTGTCGATGCCGGCCGCGTCGTCCTGCGTCCAGCCGCTCGGGAACGCGCAGGTGATGCCGCCGGGGCCGCTGTACTCGGCGAGCGCCGCCGACGACGACCCGCGGGACGGGCCGCTCGACGACGGCCCGGCCGGCGGCCGCGCCGCGGGCCCGTCGTGCGGCACGAGCGTGAGGACGACCCCTGCCGTCGCCCCGAGCACCACGACCGCTGCCGCGGCGACGACGAACCGCCCGCGCCGCGCCGTGGCTCGCGGTCGTCCCCCGGCCGGCGGCAACGGTTGCGTCGGCTGCGCCCCGACCAGGGGCGCGGTCGTCGGCCACCGGTCGGCCGCACCACCGCCGGTGTCCCCCAGCGGCGCCGCGGCGGCTGCGTCGAGCAGCTCCGCGGCCCCAGCGGCGGTGGGCCGGCGCGAGGGGTCGCGGTCGAGCATCGTCATGACCACGTCCGCGACCGCGCCGCCGCGGGTCGGCGGCGGCACCGGCCGGGTGACGACGTGGTGCAGCACCGTCAGCACGTTGTCGGCGTCGAAGGCGGGGCGTCCCTCGAGGGCGGCGTAGAGCGTCATGCCGAGCGACCAGACGTCGCTCGCCGGCGAGGCCGGCGCACCAGTCGCGGCCTCCGGTGCGACGTAGGCGGGCGTGCCGACCAGCAGCCCGCTCGCCGTCAGCCGTGCCTCGCTGCTGGCCCGGGCGATGCCGAAGTCGGCGAGCTTCGGGGTGCCGCGCTCGTCGACGAGGATGTTCGCCGGCTTGACGTCGCGATGGACGACCCCGTGGTCGTGCGCGTCGGCCAGGGCCCGCGCGATCGCCGCGCCGAGGCGGGCCACGGCGGCCGGCTCGAGGCCGCCGGGCTCGTGGTCGAGCCGGTCGGCGAGCGTGCGTCCCCGCACGTACTCGAAGACGACGTACGGCCGGCCGGCGTGCATCACCAGGTCGTGCACCGCGACGGCGTGCGGGTGGTTCAGTTGCGCGGCCGTGCGGGCCTCGCGCACCACCCGGCGGAGGTCGTCCTCGGCGAGCGCCCGGGCCGACAACTTCTTGATCGCGACGCGCCGGCCGAGCAGCTGGTCGTCGCCGAGCCACACCTCGCCCATGCCGCCGCGACCGAGCAGTTCGAGCAGGCGGTACCGCTCACCGAGCACATCCGGCGCGGCTCCGGTCACTCGGGCTCCAGGCGCCGCTGCAGCCGGTCGCGGTCGAGCTTCGGCCGCGGGTACTGCAGATCCATCGCCTCGAGGGTCTCGTGCAGCAGCCGGCCGACCGCCCAGTTGCGGTAGTCCTTGTCGTCGGACGGGATCACGTACCACGGCGCGGCGTCGGTGTTGCACCGCTCGAGCGCCGCCTCGTACGCGGCGACGTACGCGCCCCAGTAGCCGCGCTCGTCGATGTCGGACTCGTGGAACTTCCAGTGCTTGTCGGGGTCGTTCAAACGCGCCAGCAGTCGTTCGCGCTGGGTGTCGTAGCTGATGTGCAGGAAGCACTTGATGATCGTGACGCCGTCCTGCACGAGCTTGGCCTCGAAGGCGTTGATCTCGTCGTAGCGTCCCTGCCACTCGCTCTCGGGCACGAGATCGTGCACGCGGACGATCAGCACGTCCTCGTAGTGCGACCGGTCGAAGACGCCGACGATGCCCGGCCCGGGCACCTTCCGCTCGATGCGCCACAGGAACGGGTGCTGCTGCTCCTCGTCGGTCGGCGCCTTGAACGCCGTGTACTGCACGCCGATCGGGCCGCACGCGCCGACGACGTGCTCGGTGACGCCGCCCTTGCCGGCCGTGTCCATGCCCTGCAGCACGAGCAGGACGCGGCGGCGTCCCCCGACCGTCGACTCGGCCCACAACCGTTCCTGCAGGTCGGCCAGCACCTTGGCCTTGGTCTTCGGCTTGTCCTTCTTGGTCGGCAGCGGGCGGCCGCCGGGGTCGAGGTGCGCCAGGCTCACCGGGCCGGCAAGCAGCCGGAACGCAGCGCGGGCAGTCTTCGGGGTGTCGGAGGCCACGTCGCCGAAACTAGCGCCTCGATCGACTCATGGCTGGACGCGGCAGGTCTGCATGATGTCGTCGAACAGGTGCCGGTCGCGATCCCACACCGTCGCCGGGGTGTTGAGTTGCGCGAGTCGGGTGACACCGTCGATCTCCCAGATCCGGGCCACGGCGCGACGGCGGACGCCGGTCGTCCGGTCCGTGCCGGTGATGTCCCAGTCGACGGCGGGGTGTCCCTGGTACGTGCCGTACCTCGGCGTCGAGAGGACGGCGTCGGTGTACGGGCTCTTCGAGTGGGTGAGGTAGTACCGCGCGTGGCCGAAGGCGGACTGCAGGTTCGCCTCGGTCGTGCTGTACAGCCCCATCCGCAGGTACGTCCCGGTCTGGTCGTGGTCACCGGGCGCGTCCCAAAAGGTGATGGTGTCGGTCGAGGACGCCTCCTTCGTCCACCCGGGCGCCATCTTGCAGACGATGCCCGCGCCGCTCGTGTAGTCGACGAGCGCGGGCGACGACACAGGTCCCGACGCCGACCGTGCCGAGCTCGACGACGCCGGTGCCGACGGCGACCGAGATGTGCTCGACGACAAGATCGCGCGCGGCGAGCCGTCGCCGCCGTTGGCCGCGACCAGTGCGACGGCGGTGCCGCCGCCCGCGAGGATCACGAGTGCCGCGGCGATGAGGGCGACGCGCCGACCCCCGCGACGCCCGTCCGGCGGTGGGCCGCCCGGCTGCCACGGGTTGCCGCCGCTCGTCTCGGCCGGACGTGCCGGCACCTGCTGTGGCGGTGGTGTGCCCCACGCCGGTGGTGGCTGCGCCGGGGCCCGTGCCTGCGGCGGGAGCGGCTGCGGCGGCAGTGGCTGCGGTGGGAGTGGCTGCGGTGGGTGGGGCGTGGCGGCCCATGCGGGTGGCGGCGCGCCGAGCGGCGGCGTGCTCGAGGCGGGGCTGCTGAAGGTAGGGGGCGTGGCCGGCGGGCCGCCGGTCGGCGGCGGCGCGACCTCCTGCGTGCGCACGGCCGACAGCACGCTCGGATCGCGGAACAGCTCGGCCGCCTCGACGGCGGTCGGCCGGGCGTCGGCATCGGTGGTGAGCAGGCGCAGCACGGCGGCCGAGACCGGCCCCCCGAGCGTCGGGTGGGGCACCGGCTGGGTGACGATGCGATGCAGGACGACGATCGGCTGCTCGGTGCCGGTGGGGGCGAACGCCGGACGTCCCTCGAGCGCGGCGAAGAGCGTCATGCCGAGCGACCACACGTCGCTGCGCGCGTCGGCCGTGCCACCGAGTGCCAGCTCGGGCGCGACGTAGGCGGGCGTGCCGATCAGCAACCCGGTCGCGGTGAGGTTGGGGTCGGCGGCGGCGCGCGCGATGCCGAAGTCGGCGAGCTTCGGCACCCCCTTGTCGCTGATGAGGATGTTGGCCGGCTTGACGTCGCGGTGCACGATCCCGTTGGCATGCGCCTCGGCGAGGGCGTCGGCGATGGCCGCCCCGATGGCGGCGACTCGTCCGGGCTCGAGGCCGCCCTGCTCGGCGAGCAGGTCGTCGAGCGACGAGCCGGGCACGTACTCGATGACGACGTGTGGACGCCCCTCGTCCAGCACGACGTCGTAGACCGCGACCACGTTGGGGTGGTTGAGGCGGGCGGCCGTCCGCGCCTCGCGCATCATCCGCTCGAGGTCGGTGTCGCCGCCGCCCTGGACGGGCAGTCGCTTGACCGCGACCTTGCGGTTCAGCAGCAGGTCCTCGGCGAGCCAGACCTCCCCCATGGCCCCGCGACCGAGACGGTGCAGGAACTGGTACCGCCCGGCGAGCACGCCCTCGGCCATGGTTCCCACCTCCGTCCACGCTGCTGGGTCGGTCACGTCGCCGTTTGGTCGACTTCCGGGTACGGGAAAGTGTGCCGCATGACCGCCGTGCGTGTGTGGGCCCCGATCGTCTCGCGTCTGCGGCTCGTCGCCGACGGCACCGAACGACCGATGGACGCAGTGGGCAACGGCTGGTGGCAGGGCCCCGAGCTCGCGCCCGGCACCGACTACGGCTTCCTCGTCGACGACGACGAGCAGCCGGTGCCCGACCCGCGGTCGCGGTGGCAGCCCGAGGGCGTGCACGGGCTGAGCCGGGTCTACGACCAGTCGGCGTTCACATGGCACGACGGCGATTGGCAGGGGCGACCCTTCGACGACGCGGTGGTCTACGAGCTGCACATCGGCACCTTCACGCTGGGCGCGACGTTCGACAGCGCGATCGAGCGGCTCGACCATCTGGTCGACCTGGGCATCACCCACGTCGAGGTGCTGCCGGTCAACGACTTCAACGGCGTCTGGAACTGGGGCTACGACGGCGTCGCCTGGTATGCCGTGCACGAGACCTACGGTGGCCCCGACGGGTTCAAGCGCTTCGTCGACGCCTGCCACGCCCGCGGCCTGTCGGTGGTGCTCGACGTCGTCTACAACCACCTCGGGCCCTCGGGGAACTACCTGCCGAAGTTCATGCCGATCTTCAAGCAGGAACGCAACACCTGGGGCGATCTCGTCGACTTCGACGCCCCCCCGATCCGCGACCTCGTGCTCGACAACGCGCTGATGTGGATCGAGGACTTCCATGTCGACGCGCTGCGCCTGGACGCCGTCCACGCCCTGCAGCCCGAGCTCAATCCCCCGGCGCCGCAGACGAAGCGGCACATCCTCGCTGAGCTCAGCGACCGCGTTCACGCGCTGGAACTCGGGCGTCCGGTCACGCTCATCGCCGAGAGCGACCTCAACGACGCCGCCGTCATCACGCCGACCGCCGAGGGTGGTTGGGGCATGGACGCGCAGTGGGATGACGACGTGCACCACGCGCTGCACTCGCTCGTCACCGGCGAGACGCAGGGGTACTACTGCGACTTCGGCTCGCTGCCGGTGCTCGAGAAGGTCATGACCCACGCGTTCCTGCACGACGGCACGTACTCGACCTTCCGCGGCCGCGATCACGGTGCGCCGGTCGACCGCGAGCACATCCCCGGGTGGCGCTTCGTGGTGACGCTGCAGAACCACGACCAGGTGGGCAACCGTGCCGTCGGCGACCGGCTGCCCGAGCTCACGACACCGGGGCTGGTCAAGGTGGGCGCGGTGCTGCTGCTGACCTCGCCGTTCACCCCGATGCTCTGGATGGGTGAGGAGTGGGCGGCCTCGACCCGGTGGCCGTTCTTCACCTCGCACCCCGAGCCGGAACTCGCCGAGGCCACCGGGAAGGGTCGCGTCGAGGAGTTCGGGCAGCACGGCTGGGACGTCTCGCGGATGATCGACCCGCAGGATCCCGCCGCGTACCGGGAGGCGATCCTCGACTGGGACGAGGCCAGGAGCGGCGAGCACGCGACCGTGCTGCGCCTCTACCGCGACCTGATCCACCTGCGCCACGAGCACGAGGCGCTGCGCGACCCGCGGCTCGCCGCGGTGCGCGTCGAGTACGACGAGCACAAGCGCTGGGTGGTCATCCACCGCGGCGACCTGCGCGTCGTCGCGAACCTCGCCGCCGAGGCGCAGGAGGTGCCGGTGGCCGTCGACCGCATCCTGCTCTCGACCGACTCGGCCGAGCCGTCGGGGCAGACGTTGAAGCTCGCCGGCGAGAGCGCGGCGATCGTGGGCTGAGCCCCTGCGCGGCTCAGTTGAGATCTTGTCGGCGCACCCAGACCTCTTGGGCCAGCAGCAGGATCGCCGCGACGAGCGGGAGGGCGATGAGTGCGCCGACGATGCCGTCGACCGCGCCGCCGAGCAGCACGGCGACGATGGTGACGTACTCCGGGACGTCGATCGACGATCGCATGACGCGGGGGTAGATCACGTACCCCTCGAGCGTCTCGTAGACCAGGTAGAAGATCGCGGCGGCGATGCCCGTGCCGAGAGAGTTGGCGAAGGCGACGATCGTGACGGTGAGGGCGCCGAGGATCGAGCCGACCAGGGGCACCAGGTCGAGCAGCGCGACGAGCAGTGCCAGGGGCAGCGCGTAGTTGCCCAACCCGCTGCTCACCAGGAAGGCCGCCGTGACCGTCCCCGCGAGGGTGGCGACGAGGAACGCGCCGATCACGTACCGGCCGACCCGGCGCAGGATCTCGTCACCGAGGTGGGCGACCCGCTCGCGGCGGCTCGCCGGCGCCAGCGAGTACATCGCCAGCTTCACCGTGGGCAGCGACGCGAGGAAGTACAGGGTGAGCACGAAGATCACCAGCACGTTCGCGACCGCCTGCACGACGCTCACACCGATGTCGAAGATGCCGCCGAAGGTCTTCTTCGACAGATCACCGGACTCGATCTTCTTCTGCAGGTCGGTGAGGAAGTGGTACTTGCGATCGAGGTTGCCGACGGTGCGATTGCGTCGCAGGTCGTCGATCAGCCGCGGGGCGTCATTGATGAGCGAGACGAGCTGGTTGCGCAGCACGCCGCCGACCGAGTAGACGATCACCGTCACGAGGCCGAGGAAGAGCACCCCGACGAGCAGCACCGCCCAGGCGCGCTTCCAGCCCCGGCGGATCGCGAACTCGACGATGGGGTTCAGCCCGATCGCGAGGAAGGCGGCGACGACGACCAGCTCGATGACCTGGGACGCCTCGCGCACCGCCATGCCGAGCACGAGGGCCAGCAGCACGCCGAGCGTGGCGACGAAGCCGCGGTAGAAGGCCGCGTTGCGCGAGATCGGCACGCCGGGCACACCGAACGACGCCGAGTCGGGCGGGCCGCTCTCGAACAGCGAGCCCTGCGGCGGCGGCGTCGACATGGGTCCCTGTCTACTCCGCCGAGGCGGTTCGGTGATGGATCACCCGTCGATGACGCGCGGTGGAAAGGTCGAGGGCGCCGGTCCGAAGGCCCGGCGCGCCGCGGCGATGGCCGTGCGCGCGAGCGCGGCGTTCCCGACGGCACCGACCCCGGCGCCGAGCCCGAGCGGCAGGGCGCGGCCGAACAGGAGCGCGCCCTGGCGGGCACCGAAGCGGGTGAGCAGCAGATGACCGAGGCGGCCGTTGATGTCGCCGATGCGGTCCTTCGCCATGCTGCGGCCGAGCAGCTGCGCCCAGTGGCGCTCGCCCTGCTCGCCGGCGAGCACGGCGGTGCCGGCGTCGCCGAGCAGGACGGCGACCACGAGCGCGCGGCGCACCTCCGGGTCGCTGATCGGCACGCTGTGCAACTCGGCGAGGGCGAGCGCGAACAGCGCGGTGGCGCCGACGAACGCGGTGATCTCCGCCGCGCCCGAGGCGACGGTCGCCGCGGTGCCCACCCCGGGGAGCGCCGCCGCCGCGCCGGAGGCACCGCCGATGCCGACGACGGTGCTGAAGTAGCGACGCTCGAGCATCTCGACCACCTCGGCCGGCGTCGCCCGCGGCCGCTTGGCCCGCACGCGGTCGAGATAGGCCGACACGACCGGGCGCTGGATGCGCAACGCCCTGTCCAGCGCCGTGTCGAGCGCCGACTCGACGGCCGACGGCACCGGGATTCCCCGCGCCGCCTTGGCCTTCCGCTTACCCACGCTGCTCCCTTCCGGGGCCTGACCCTGCCCGGGCCAGGGCGACGAGCCTGCTGATCGCCCGCCGGTACTTCTTGCGATACCCACCGGCGAGCATCTGCTCGTCGAAGAGTTCGTCGAGCGGCACGCCGGACGTCACCACCGGGATCTGCCGGTCGTAGAGGCGGTCGGCGAGCACGACGAGCCGAAGGGCGACGTTCTGGTCGGGCGCGGGGTGCACGTCGAGCAGGTGCACGGCGCTGACGCCGTCGACGAGTGCGCCGTAGCGCGACGGGTGCAGCGTGGCGAGGTGCTCGAGCAGCCGGCCGAAGTCGTCCAGGGTGCTGCCGGGCGTCGCGGCGGCGGCCGCGCGCACCTCGTCCTCGCTTCGCGGTGGCGGCGGGTCGGGCAGCCCCCGGTGCCGGTAGTCGGGCCCGTCGACGCGCACCGACGTGAACCGGGCGGCGAGGCCCTGGATCTCGCGCAGGAAGTCCTCGGCGGCGAAACGGTCCTCGCCCAGCCGGTCGGGCAGCGTGTTCGAGGTCGCCGCGAGCATCACCCCGGCATCGGCGAGACGCCCGAGCAGCGTCGACACGAGCACGGTGTCGCCGGGGTCGTCGAGCTCGAACTCGTCGACCGCGAGCAGCCGCATGCCGCTGAGGGCGTCGACGACGCCCTGGAAGCCCAGCGCACCCGCCAGGTGGGTGAGCTCGACGAACGTGGCGTAGGCCTTCGGGCCCGGGAACGCGTGCCAGAGGGACGCGAGCAGGTGGGTCTTGCCGACACCGAACCCTCCGTCGAGGTACACGCCGTGCGAGGCCGGCTTCGCCGCCCTGCGGAAGAGCCCTCTCGCGGGCGGGCGGGACGCCTCGGCGGCGAACTGCTGGAGGGTCGCGAGCGCCGCGGCCTGCGTCGGTTCGGCGGGGTCGGGCCGGTAGGTGTCGAACCGGACGTCGGCGAACAGCGGCGGCGGCACGAGCCCGGCCACCAGCGTCTCGGGCGCGACGACCGGAGACCGGTCGACGAGCCTGTGCACGCCGTCCGCCGCCGCCTCCACCGCCATGGTTCGAACCTAGGCTGCGCTGCATGCGCCGACTGCTGCCCCCGCCCGCCGATGACGTCGATCTCCATGCGTTCTACGCCCACGAGTGGGTCGAGCGTGGCGGCGTGCGCATGAACTTCGTCGCGAGCGTCGACGGTGCCGGGTCGGTCGAGGGCGCGTCACGGGGGCTGCAGACACCGGGCGACAACGCCGTCTTCGCCGCCCTGCGCGACCTCGCCGACGTCGTGGTGGCGGGCGCCGGCACGATCCGCGCCGAGCGCTACGGGCCGGCGCGGTTCTCCGACCGCCGCCGTGCCGCCCGTCGCGAGTACGGACTTCCCGACGAGCTGCCGATCGCGGCGGTCAGCTCGTCGCTCGACCTCGATCCGTCGACGCCGCTGTTCCGCGAGTCGCGTCCGATCGTGATCACCAGCGGCGCGGCCGACGCCGGCAAGCGGCGGGCGCTCGCGGAGGTCGCCGACGTGCTCGTCTGCGGCGACGACGCGGTCGACCTCCGGGCGGCCGTCGCGGCGCTGCGCGAGCGCGGGCTCACGCGGGTGCTCGGCGAGGGCGGCCCGAGGCTGTTCACCGACTTCGTGCGTGCCGGCGTCGCGGACGAGCTGTGCCTCAGCATCACGCCGCTGCTCGCCGGCCCCGGCAACCACCAGCTCGTCGGCGGCGACCCGCTGCCGCAGCCCGCCGGGCTCGAGCTCACCGGCCTGCTGGAGGAGGACGGCGCGCTGTTCACCCGCTACCGCGTCCTGCGCTGAAGCCGCTTGTCCCCCGTCCCAGGCAGATTCCGGCTTGATTCCTGCCTGGGACAGGGGACAAGACGGATCAGGCGCGGGTGCCGAGGCCGGGGACGATGTCGTCGAGGCGGAAGTCGACCGGCTGCTCGAGCTGCTCGTAGGTGCACGACGCGGGCGTGCGGTCGTCGCGCCAACGCACGAAGTGGGCGAGGTGGCGGAAGCGTGTGCCCTCCATGTGCTCGTACTTGACCTCGAGCACGCGCTCGGGGCGCAGCGGCACGAACGAGAGGTCCTTGGTGGCGTTCCACCGGCTCACCGCGCCGGGCAGCCGCTGCCCCGTGTGGGCCTGTGCCTCCGACCAGCGCTCCCACGGGTGCGACTCGCCGTCGCGCAGCCGCAACGGTTCGAGCTCGTGCACGAGCTCGGCCCGCCGCGCCGCGGTGAACGCGCCGACGACGCCGACGTGGTGCAGGTCGCCGCTGTCGTCGTAGAGCCCGAGCAGGAACGACCCGATCAGCGGGTTCGCGTCCGTCGAGGTCTTGTGCCAGCGGAACCCGGCGAGCACGCAGTCGGCCGTGCGCGTGTGCTTGATCTTGAACATCACCCGCTTGTCCTGCTGGTAGGTGATGTCCCACGGCTTGGCGATCACGCCGTCGAGCCCGGCACCCTCGAACTCGACGAACCAGCGCTGCGCCTCGGCGAGGTCGTCGGTGGCCGGCGTCAGGTGGATCGGCGGCGCGGCGTCGGCCAGCGCCCGCTCGAGCGCGGCGCGCCGCTCGCGGAAGGGCCGGCCGGTGAGGTCGTCGTCGCCGAGGGCCAGCAGGTCGAAGGCGATGAGCGACGCCGGCGTCGCCTCGCTCAGCATGGTCACGCGCGACACGGCGGGGTGAATGCGCTGCTGCAGCGCCTCGAAGTCGAGGCCCGTGTCGGTGGCGATGACGATCTCGCCGTCGACGACGCACCGCTCCGGCAGTTCGCGGCGCACGGCCTCGACCAGCTCGGGGAAGTACCGGGTCATCGGCCGCTCGTTGCGGCTGCCGAACTCGACGTCGTCGCCGTCCCTGAAGATCACGCTGCGGAAGCCGTCCCACTTCGGCTCGTAACTCGCCCCGGGCGGGATGGTCTGCACCGCCTTGGCCAGCATGGGGGCGACGGGCGGCATCACCGGCAGCTTCACCCGGCCCATTCTGCCCGCGGCGGCGCCGAGGCCGGGCCGACGCGCGGCGGCGCGGGACGGCCCCGGACGGGGCGGTCATGGCTTACCATCTGCGGCGACAGGGACGGTGCACAGGCGGGGTGCGCCGGCGAGGTCGATCGGGGGTGAGGGTCATGGGCACTCCCACGCTGGCGTTCACCGGGCCGACCCCCGGGCGGCGCGGCGACGGCGGTGCGCTCGTGCCGGCCGCCAACACCCTGGCGGCCGCCGGCAGCACGCTGGTCGCGGCCGCGAAGGTCGGCCGCATCTTCGGCCGCAGCTACCTCCGCCTCGCCCGCCAGGTGCCCGGCGTCGCCACGCTCGAGCGCGAGGCCGGCCGGTTCACCCGAGCGGTCGTCGAGCGGGCGGCCGAGCTGATCGACGAGCCCCGCACGGCCGCCCCGGCAACCGTGTACGCGACCGCCGACGAGGGCCAGGTGCTGGCGCGTGCTCACGACGCGCACGCGACCGAGATCGAGCCCCTGCGCGCGGCGATGGAGGACCTGCTGCAGCGCTCGACCGAGCTCACCTCGAGCCGGCAGTACCTGTTCGGCAGCATCGTCAGCCAGTTGGTGCCGGACGAGGCGCGGATCCTCGCGACCCTGGCCGACGGTGGCGCCTTCGCCGCGGCCGACGTCGTCGTGAAACCCGGACGCGGGCAGGTGCGCACCGTGCTGGCCAACGCGTCCACCGTCGGGCACGCGGCCGGCGTGCGGGTGCCGGCCGACACCGCCGCCTACCTCACCCGGCTGTTCCGGTTCGGCCTGGTCGACTTCGGGCCCGCCGACGCGCGGCTCGCCCCGCAGTACGAGGCGATCACCGCCGACGAGACGGTGACGCGGGCGAGGGTGACGGCTGAGGCGGGCAGGCAAGGCGGCGTGCGCTACCAGCGCAAGACCGTGCGCCTGTCCGACTTCGGGCGCGAGTTCTGGTCGGCGGCCGCGCCGCCGAGCCCTGTGTTGGGCTGAGCCGCCGCGCGGCCCGCCCGTTCCTGTCAGGGGGCGCAGGTAGCGTCGAGGACGTGCTGCTCCGCTCGTCGTCCGCCCGTGTGTCACCGCTCCGCGCCCTGGTCTGCGCCCTCGTGCTCGCCGCCGTGCTGGCCGGGTGCTCGTCCGCGCTGACCGGGCACGGCTCGGGCAGCGCGACCGGCGCGTCGACGAGCCCGTCCGGCGGGTCGAGCGGCTCGGGCGGCAGCGCGCTCCCGCCGGCCCCGACGCAGCCGACGGCCGACTTCAGCACCTGCCCGTTCGACTTCAGCTCGGTGAACTTCCCCGGTGACCGCGGCAGCCGGCTGCAGTTCGGCTGCGCCCAGGTCTCCGTCCCGCTCGACTACGCGAAGCCCGACGGCACCAAGATCAAGCTGCAGTTGATCCGCGTGCACGACTCGGGCGCCAAGCCGATCGGTTCGCTCGTCGTGAACCCGGGCGGGCCGGGCGCGTCCGGCCTCGAGCTCGCCGTCGGTCTGGCCGTGCAGGTGTCCGACACCCTGCTGCAGCACTTCGACCTCGTCGGGTTCGACCCGCGCGGCGTCGGGCTGTCGAACCCGATCAGCTGCATCAGCGACAGCGAGAAGGACAAGCTCAACGCCGAGGCCCCCGACGTCACCACCACCGCCGGGTTCGATCAGGCCCGCGCCGCGGCCAAGGAGGTCGCGTCCGACTGCTCGAGCAAGTACGGGTCGGCGCTGCCCTTCTTCAACACCGTGAACACCGCGCGGGACATGGACCAGATCCGCGAGGCGGTCGGTGACCAGCGGCTGAACTATCTCGGCTTCTCCTACGGCACGGAGCTCGGGTCGACCTACGCCCACGTCTTCCCCGACCACGTGCGCGTGGCCGTGCTCGACGGTGCCGTCAACCCGCTGACCGACGACATCCAGTCCTTCGCGAACCAGCTCAAGGGGTTCGAGCAGGCCTTCGACCAGTTCGCCGCGTGGTGCGGCAAGCACTCCTCCTGCGAGCAGCTCGGCGACCCGAGGCAGGCGGTCTACCGGATCACCGCGGCGGCCGCGAAGAGCCCGATCCCGAGCAGCCAGCCGGGCGAGACCCGTAGCGCGACGCCGGCGATCGTCGACACCGGTGTGCTGCAGGCGCTCTACTCGCAGTCGCTCTGGTCGTCGCTCGGCCAGGCGCTCATCGACGCCGGCAAGGGCGACGCGGCCGGGCTGTTCAAGCTCGCCGACCAGTACAACGAGCGCGACAGCAACGGCCACTACGCGAACATCTCGGACGCGAACACGACGATCTCGTGCAACGACTCGAAGCCGGGGCCGACCGACGCGACGATCCGCTCCACCGCCGCGGCGTGGAAGCAGCAGTACCCGATCTTCGGCGAGTGGTCGGCGTCCAGTCTGTTCAGCTGCCAGCAGTGGCAGCCGCAGCGCACCCCGGTGCCGCTGCCCACCGCGCCGACGCCCACGAAGGTGCTGGTCATAGGCAACCTGCACGACCCGGCGACGCCCTACCAGGGCGCGGTCGACCTGGCTCGCACGATGGGCAACGCCGAGGTGCTGACCTGGGACGGCGAGGGACACACCAGCTACCTGCAGGGCAGCGACTGCATCGACAAGTACGTCGACGACTACCTGATCAGCCGGACGCTGCCGCCCGCCGACACCACCTGCCCCCGATGACCGCCCCCGCGTCGCACTTCGAGCTCACCCGGCCGCGCACCGAGCCGCGCGCGGTCGCCCTCGTGCTGCACGGCGGTCGCGCGACGAGCATCGAACCGGTGCGTGCCCGCAACCTCGCCGTCGTGCGGATGGCCCCCTTCGCCACCTCGCTGCGCCACGCCGGCGCCGAGCACGGCCTCGCCGTCGCCCGGGTGCGGTACGCGGTGCGCGGCTGGAACGGCGCGCAACGCTCCCCCGTCGCCGACGTGCTCGCCGCGCTCGACCGCATCGCGAGCGAGCTGCCCGGTGCCCCCGTCGCGGTCGTCGGCCACTCGATGGGCGGGCGGACGGCGGTGTACACGGCGGCCCATCCGGCGGTGTCCGCGGTCGTCGGGCTGGCGCCCTGGATCGAGCCGGGCGACCCGGTCGCGCCGCTGCGCGACCGCGACGTGCTGGTCGTGCACGGCGTGCGCGACCGCACGACCTCGCCGCGTGCGTCCGAGGCACTGATCGAGGCCGCGCAACCGCTGGCGCGGTCGGCGGCGTACGTGCGCATGGCGGGTGACGGACATCCGATGCTGCGGCGCGCGGCGCTGTGGCACGATCTCGCCACCGGTTTCGTGCTGGCGAACCTGTGTGGCGTCCCACCGGGCGGAACCGTCCGGGCTGAGGCGGCGAATGTGCTCGAGAAGGTGCTTGCGGGCACCACCGAGATCGACGTATGACGGGAAGAATGCGACGGGATGAGGACGACGGGATGAGGTGCTGGGCATGACTGCAGTCGATCTCGCGGCATCGGCCGGGCGCGTCGATCCGGCACGGTGGCCCGACATCGCGCAGGTGCCGCGCTCACGCGTCCGCGCAGCGGTGGCCCGCCGCCTGTTCCGGCACGCCGTCGGGCGCATCCCGCTGCGGGTCGTCGAGCGCGGCGGCCTGCACTACGGCGGCGGCATCGCCGACGACCCGGTCATGCACCTCGTCCGCCCCGAGGTCTTCTTCCACCGGCTCGGCACGGGCGGCACGATCGGGTTCGGCGAGGCCTACATGGCCGGCGACTGGACGACGTCCGACCTCAGCGGCGTGATCGAGGCGTTCGCCGGCCACATGCATGAGCTCATCCCGCCGGTGCTGCACCGGCTGCGCAACACCGTGCTGCACCGCCAGCCGGCCGAGCATGACAACACCGTCGAGGGCGCCCGCAGCAACATCCACCAGCACTACGACCTGTCGAACGACCTCTTCAAGGCGTTTCTCGACGAGTCGATGACGTACTCGTCGGCGATCTTCGACGGCGAGCCGCAGGGCGCGGGCGACGAGCTTGTCGCCGCCCAGCACCGCAAGATCGACCGCCTGCTCGACATCGCCGGGGTCGGCCCGGGCAAGCGGGTGCTCGAGATCGGCACCGGCTGGGGCGAGCTGGCGCTGCGGGCCGCCCAGCGCGGCGCCACGGTCACCTCGCTCACCATCTCGACCGAGCAGGCCGACCTCGCCCGCGAGCGCATCGCGGCCGCCGGCGTCGCCGACCGCGCCACGGTCGAGCTGCGCGACTACCGCGAGGCGCGCGGCCAGTACGACAGCGTCGTCTCGGTCGAGATGATCGAGGCCGTCGGCGCCAACCACTGGCACGAGTACTTCGGCACCATCGACCGCGTACTCGCGCGCGGTGGACGCGTCGGGTTGCAGGCGATCCTGATGGACGACCACGTCGTGCGGTCGACCCGCGACACCTACACCTGGATCCGCAAGTACATCTTCCCCGGTGGGCAGATCCCCTCGGTCGAGTCGATCGAGCAGTCGCTGCAGCAGCACACCACGCTGCGCATCGCCGACCGGTACGCCTTCGGGCGGCACTACGCCGAGACGTTGCGGCGCTGGCGTGAGCGGTTCGAGCAGCGCTCGCGCGAGATCGGCGGGCTGGGCTTCGACACCACCTTCCAGCGCATGTGGTCGCTGTACCTCGCCTACAGCGAGGCCGGGTTCCGCACCGGCTACCTCGACGTCGCCCAGTTCACCCTGACCAAGCCCGCCTGACCGCCGCCGGGGTCCGCGGAACCCGATCACCGCGGTCGATAGCGTGGCCGGGTGACGGTGCTCTTCGGCCTGCTGGCGGCGATCGCGTACGGCGTCGGCGACTTCGCCGGCGCCGTGGCCTCGCGGCAGCGGCAGGCCGTCACGATCCTGCTCTTCAGCTACCCGATCGGTGCGGTGCTGATGACGGCGCTGCTGCCCTTCTTCCCGGGCCACCTCAACGGACGTGTGGTGCTGTTCGGGCTGCTCGGCGGCATCGCCGGCGAGATCGGCGTGCTCATCATGTACAGCCTGATGGCGGTGGCGCCGATCAACGTCATCTCGCCGGTGACGGCGGTGCTCGCGGCGATGGTGCCCGTGCTCATCGGCATCGTGCTCGGCGAACGGCCCGGAGCGTTGGCGTGGGCGGGCATCGCGCTCGGACTGGTGGCGGTGGTGCTGGTCAGCCGCACGCGCGAGGACCATCCGCACGGCCGAGTCAGCGCGCAGGTGCTCACGCTCGCGACGCTGTCGGGGCTCGGCTTCGGCTTCTACTTCGTGCTGCTCGCGCGCGCCGGCGGTCACGCGTCCGGGCTCTGGCCGCTGGTGATCTCGCGCGTCGGTTCGGCCGCGCTCATCGTCCCTGTCGCCGCGCAACGCCGGGCCATCGCGCCGCTGCACGGCCGGTTGCTGGGCATCACCGTGCTGGCCGGTGTCTGCGACGCCGGCGCGAACTTCTTCTTCCTGCTCGCCAGCCGGCACGGCCTGCTGTCGGTGGCGAGCGTGCTCACCGCGCTGTACCCGGCGATCACCGTGCTGCTCGCGATGGGCCTGCTGCGCGAGCACGCCACCGGCACCCAGCGGGTCGGGCTCGGACTGGCGGCCGCGTCCGTCGTGCTGATCACCGTCTAGCGGCGGGCGCGTCCGGGAAGGATGGACGCATGCCCGAAGGCGACAGCGTCTACCGTGTCGCCCGCACCCTCGACGACGCGCTCGTCGGCCGCGTGCTCACGCGCGGCGACCTGCGGGTGCCGCAGCACGCAACGGCCGATCTCTCGGGACGATCGGTGGTCGAGCACGTGACCCACGGCAAGCACCTGCTCACCCGCTTCGGCGACGAGCGGGGTGACCGGCTGACCCTGCACACCCACCTGCGCATGACCGGCTCGTGGTCGGTGACCGGGCCGGGCAAGCGGTTGCCGGCGAGACTGCTGCCGGACGTCCGGGTGCTGCTCGCGAGCGACGGAGGTCCCACCGCGTACGGACGCTCGATCCCCGTGGTCGAGCTGATCGAGACCGCCGACGAGCACCGGGTGGTCGGTCATCTCGGCCCCGACCCGCTGCGCCCGGACTGGGACGCCGACGAGGCGGTGCGCCGGCTGGCCGCCGATCCCGCGCGGCCGATCAAGCCGGCGCTGCTCGACCAGCGCCGCATCGCCGGCCTGGGCAACCTCTGGGCCAACGAGGTGTGCTTCCTGCGCGGCCTGCATCCGCGTACCCCGGTCGGCGATGTCGACCTGCCCGCCGTCGTCGCGCTCGCGGCGCGCGCGTTGCGGGTCTCGGCGACCGTGCCGGGCCTGTATCAGGTGACCACCGGCAACACCCGCCGCGGCGAGACACACTGGGTGACCGGGCGCGCCGGACGTCCCTGCCTGCGCTGCGGGCACACCGTCCGTGTCACGCCCGAGACCGACGTCGAACGGCGCACCTGGTGGTGCCCGCACTGCCAACCCGAGCGCGCTGCCGCCTGAGAGGGGACGAGATGGGCACGATCACGCTGCACGCCGAGGGCGACGCGACACCGGACGTCGCCTGGACGCGGTACGCCGAGCCCGGGCTCTGGCGCACCTGGTCACCGCAGATCACCGGTGTCGAGATCGCCGCGCCGCGCATCGTGGCCGGGCTGACCGGGCGGGTCGTCGGCCCGCTCGGCGTGCGGGTGCCGTTCGTGATCGACGAGGTCGACGAGGCGGCGCGGCGCTGGACCTGGCACGTGCCGCTCGGGCCGGTGCGCATCCGTCTCGTCCACTGGATCGAACCCGCCGGAGGCGGCTCGCGCACCGGGTTGGCCATGCACGGCCCGCTGCCGCTGCTGCTCGGCTACGCGCCCCTCGCGCGGTTCGCGCTCGGCCGGCTCGTCCGGGCCTGATCGGGCGCCGGCATGATTACGCACTGATGCACACCAGGGTGTGCCTCAGTGCGTGATCATCTCGCAGCTCAGGGTTCGACGATCGCCAGGCCGCCGGCCGGGCGTTCGAGCACCGTGCGGTCGGTCGGCCGGAAGCCGAAGCTGGCGTAGAGGAAGGCGGCGTCACCGGTGTGCAACAGCCAGCGGAACTCAGCACCCGGGCCCTCGTCGATCATGGTGCGGACGATGCGCCGGCCGAGGCCGTGGCGCCGGTGCGCCTTGAGCACGAAGACGTCCGCGAGGTAGGCGAAGGCGACGCCGTCGCTGACGGCGCGGGCGAAGCCGACCTGGGCACCGTCGTCGGTGTACGCACCGACCACCCGCCAGGCCCCGTTGATCTGCGTCTCGATGTTGGCCCGGCTGCGCCCACGACCCCAGTAGGCCTCGTCGCGCAGGTAGGCGGCGACGGCGTCGATGTCGATCCGCGCCGGGTCGGCGCTCACCTCGTAGGTGGTCATGGCGCCAGCCTGCCAGTCGGGCGCACAGACCTCAACGGTGGTTGAGCCGAATCGTGATCAGATGGCGTCGCGGACCGGTTGCGGCAGCAGCACCCCGTAACGGTGCCGCTCGCTGAGCTGCGCGGTCTCGTTGCATGCGGTGCAGATCGTCTCGACGCCGAGCAGGTCGTGCGGTGCCCGCACGAGCAACTCGATCTCGTGCGGCACGGTGCGCTTGCACTCGTCGCACCAGAGCTCGGGGTGCGCATGCTCGACGCCGATGAGCTCGACGCGCTCGACCGCCATGCGGCGTCCCCTCTCGATCGCGGGCGGACCCGACACGACCGCGACCGCATCGACCCGGCGGCGACAGCGGTCACCGACGCGATCAATGGTGTCGTCGGCCCCGCCGCGGCGAGCAGGGCCGAACGACCC
>NZ_JBQCEE010000005.1:0-4362 GCF_051960575.1 Jatrophihabitans sp. | reverse complement strand
CCACGGTCACCGACGTCTGGACCGGGTGAGGGCTCACCCGCCCACCGCGGCGCACCCCCCCGCGCGCGGCGCGCCACGCCGAGCGGCGGCCCCGCGGCCCCCGCCGCCGGGCTCGACCACCTCGAGGTAGGCCTTGAGCTTCGGCTCGGTGCCCGACGGGCGGATCACCACGCGCGCGCCGTCGGCCGTCCACCGCACCCCGTCGGTGCGGGGCAGCAGGTCCTCGACGGTGCAGGGCGCCCCGAGCAGGGTCGCCGGCGGCGCGGCGCGCAGCCGCTGCATCAGCGTCGCGATCTCGTCCAGCACCGTGACCCGCACCGAGACTTGGTCGGTGACGTGGCGGCCGTGCTCGGTGGCGAGCTCGTCGAGCCGCTGCGGCAGCGACGATCCGGCCGCCTTGAGCGACGCGGCCAGTTCGGCGAGCAGCAGCGCCGCGCTGACGCCGTCCTTGTCGCGCACCAGGCCCGGCGCGACCGCATAGCCGAGGGCCTCCTCGTAGCCGTAGACCAGGTCGTCGGCGGCGCGCGAGATCCACTTGAAGCCGGTGAGGGTCTCGGCATACCCCACGCCGTGGGCACGGGCGAGCGCGCCGAGCATCGACGACGACACGATCGTCGTCGCGTACGTGCCGCGGACACCCTTGCGCAGCAGGGCGTCGGCCAGCAGCACGCCGACCTCGTCGCCACGCAGCGGCCGCCACGTGCCGTCGGGCAGCGGCACCGCGGCGGCGCAGCGGTCGGCGTCGGGATCGTTGGCGATCACCAGGTCGGCGCCGGTGTCGGCCGCGAGCGCGAGCGCGAGGTCGAGCGCGCCGGGCTCCTCGGGGTTGGGGAACGAGACGGTCGGGAACTCGGGATCGGGGTCGGCCTGCTGCGGCACGCTGCGCACGTCGGCGAACCCGGCACGGGCGAGCACCGCGCGCACGATCTCGGTGCCCACGCCGTGCATCGCGGTGTGCACGATGCGCAGGTCGCGCGGGCCGGGCGCGACGAGTCCGACGATCGCGTCGACGTAGGCCGTCACGACCTCCTCACCGAGCACGGTGACGCCGTCGGGCGCCAGCGCGATGCCGCGCACCGACGGCACGGCCCGGATCGCCGCCTCGATCTCGGCGTCGGTCGGCGGCACGATCTGCGCGCCGTCCGCCGCGTAGACCTTGTAGCCGTTGTCCTGCGGGGGGTTGTGCGACGCCGTCACCATGACGCCGGCCGCCGCGCCGAGGTGCCGGACGCAGAAGGCGAGCACCGGCGTCGGCAGGGTGCGCGGCAGCAACCGGGCGTCGAACCCGGCGGCGGCGAAGATAGCTGCCGAGTCACGCGCGAAGTCGAGCGAGCCATGACGGGCGTCATAGCCGACCACCACGACGCCGCCCGCCCGGCCGTCGGTGCCCAGCCAGGCCGCCAGCCCGGCCGCTGCTCTTCGTACGACGGCGCGGTTCATGCCGTTCGGGCCGGCACGCAGTGGCCCGCGCAGCCCGGCCGTGCCGAAGGTGAGCGGGCCCGCAAACCGGTCGGCCAGCTCGTCGTCGGCGCCGGTGTTCAACAGGTGTTGCAGCTCGGCCGCCGCTGACTCGTCGACCTCGTCCGCGATCCAGGCCTCGACCTCGGCGCGGGTCACCACGGCTGGTGCGCCCATCGTGCGGCGACCTCGTCCAAGCCGTACTCCGCGGTGGCGAACGCACCGCCGAGCGGTGCGCCCGCAGCGGCGGTGACGCCGTCACCGATCGCCCCGGCGAACGCCTCGGCGTCGTCCTGCGGCCGGTAGCCCAACGCCTCGGCACCCGCCAGTGACCACTGGCGACGGGTGTTCGCGGAGACTCCCCAGACGACGGCCCAGGTGAGATCGGGGCTGGTGAGGCACGCATCGACCAGCCGGGCGCAGTCGCCGGGCGAGAGCCAGGCCGACAGCGTCCGCTCGTCGTGCGGGCGGTCGCCGAAGTAGCCGATGCGCAGGCAGGCGACCCGCAACCCGTACCGCTCGGCGTAGTAGCGGCCGAGCGCCTCGCCGAAGGCCTTGCTGACGCCGTAGAGGGTGTCCGGGCGGGGCAGCAGGTCGTCGGGCACCTGCTCGCCGGTGGGCGGGTTCGGCGTGAACCCGACCGCGTGGTTCGACGACGCGAACACCACGCGCCCGACGCCCGCCCGTCGGGCCGCCTCGAAGACCTGGAACGTGCCCTCGATGTTCGCCTCGCGGATCTCGGGCCACGGCACCTCGTTCGGTCGGCCGGCGAGGTGCACGACGGAGTCGACGCCCGCCATGGCTGCGTCGAGGTCTGCGGGGGAGGTGATGTCACCGACCCGGCAGTCGGCCGAGGGGTCGTCCAGCGGCACGCGGTCGAGGCCGCGCACGGTATGGCCGAGGGCCGGCAGCCGCTGCAGCAACGCGCCGCCGACGGCTCCCGCCGCACCGGTGACCAGCACGGTCGTCACAGCTGGGGGATCAGCTCGCCGAGCAGGGCCCCCATGCGGGTGGCCGAGGCGCGGCCGGCGGCCAACACCTCCTCGTGGTCGAGCTTGTCGCCGAGGCCGGCCGCGAGGTTGGTGACGAGCGAGAGGCCGAGCACCTCGAGGCCCTCGGCGCGCGCGGCGACCGCCTCGAGCACCGTCGACATGCCGACCAGGTCGGCGCCGAGCACGCCCGCCATGCGGACCTCGGCCGGCGTCTCGTACTGCGGGCCGGGGAACATCGCGTAGACACCCTCGGCGATCGACGGGTCGATGCCCTGCACGAGTGCCCGTAAACGCTTCGAGTACACCTCGCTCAGGTCGACGAACCGCGGCCCCACGAGCGGCGTGCGCCAGGTCAGGTTGAGATGGTCGCTGATCAGCACGGGGTCGCCGACCTGCATGCCGGGCCGCAGCCCGCCGCAGGCGTTGGTCAGGACGAGCACCCGGCAGCCGGACGCCGCCGCGACGCGCACACCGTGCACGACCGGGTCGACGCCGCGTCCCTCGTAGAGGTGCGTGCGCCCGAGGAACGCCATCAGTCGCACGCCGCCGACGTCGACCGACCGGATGCGTCCGGCATGGCCCTCGACGGCCGGTGGCAGGAAGCCCGACAGCTCGGTCACCGGCACCTCGGCGACGGTCTCGCCGAGCCGCTCGATCGCGGGCACCCAGCCGGAGCCGAGGACGAGGGCGACGTCGTGACGCTCGATGCCGGTGAGCCGCTTGAGCTGGGCGGCGGCGTCGCGGGCGAGCACGGTGGGGTCGTCGGTCACCCCGCTCACCCTAGGCCCGCGCGGGGCCGTGCCGGGAGCACGACGACGGCCCGGGCGTCAGCCCGGTGAGGCCGCCTGGCGGCAGGGCAGGCAGCGGTCGGCGTGCGGCACCGCCTGCAGGTCGGCGAGGGGGATGTGGGCGTTGCACTCGGTGCAGCGCCCGTAGGTGCCCTCCTCGATCCGCCACAGCGCGCGCTGCACGGCGAAGAAGGCGGCGCGGGCGCCGGCCCGCAGCGCCTGCGCGACCTCGTGGTCGGCGCTGGCGAACGGACCACCCTCGGGACGCGCCAGCTGCAGCAGCTGGTCGGCGCGGAAGGCGCGCTGCTGCTCGAGCTCCGCGCGCAGGGCGGCGAGGTGGGCGGGCGAGAGGCGCTGCGTCACGTGATCGTCGATCACGCGGGTCCTCCCTGCCGTCATCATCATGGTTCCTTCGTCCGACCGGTCATGCAGGCCAGTCTTGGTGGCCTACCCGGAATCGACCCCGGAGTCAGCTGTGCATCGCCTGTTCGTCCGATCACGTCCGCGGGCTTCGAGGCATTGGCCACCTCGAGGGGTGGACGCGGCGTCATCGCCCATAAGATCCAGCCATGTCCGACCAGCTCGAGTCGCTGCCGCTCGCCGCGGATTTCCCGTCCGTGGAACGCGACGAGTGGCGGCAGGCGGTGGCGGCGGTGCTGGCGAAGTCCGGTGTCGCCGCAGATCGTGACCCCGAGGTGCACCTCAGCGCCACGACCTACGACGGCATCGTGATCAAGCCGTTGTACACGGCCGAGGACGCCCCGTCGAGTGAGATCACCGGTGTGCCCGGGCGACCACCGTTCACGCGTGGCGCGACCGCCGACGGTGCAACCGTTTCCGGTTGGGACGTTCGTCAGCGCATCGTCGGCGCCGACGCCAAGCACGTGAACGAGGCGGTGCTCGGCGATCTCGCCACGGGCACCACGTCGATCTGGCTGCCGCTCGGTGCCGGCTCGGGGGTCGGGGTCGCCGAGCTCGCCGCGGCGCTCGAGGGTGTCTACCTCGACCTCGCGCCGATCGCGCTGGACGCCGGTGCGGACACCGCGGCCGCGGCCCCGGGGTTGGTGGAGCTGGCGGGGCGGCGCGGGGTGGCCGCCGGCGAGCTGCGCGGCACCATCGGCGCC
>NZ_JBQCEE010000004.1:0-2879 GCF_051960575.1 Jatrophihabitans sp. | reverse complement strand
TGGAGCCGGCTGCGCACCAGCCGGCTCGCCCGTGGTGAGCAGATGGTCGACCGGCTGGTCGCGGCCGGCTACCCGATCAGCTGGGAGCAGGTGCGCACCCTGGCCGCGGGCGGCACGGTGGGTCGTCCGCACATCGGTCGGGCCCTCGTCGCCGCCGGCGTCGTCGCCGACGTCGACACCGCCTTCCGCGAGCTGCTCAACTCGCGGGCCGGGTTCTACGTGCCGAAGCAGGACACCGACGTCTTCACCGCGCTGCGGCTGGTCCGCGCAGCCGGTGGCCTGCCCGTCTTCGCCCACCCGCTCGCGCACCGGCGCGGCCCCATCGTCGACGACGACGTCATCGCGGCCATGGCGGCCGCCGGGCTGGTCGGCCTCGAGGTTGAGCACCCCGACCACGACGCCGACGACCGGGCCCACGCCGCGGCGCTCGCGCGCGAGCTCGACCTCGTGCCGACGGGGTCGTCGGACTACCACGGGACGAACAAGACGACCCGGCTCGGCGACTGCACGACCGGCGCCGAGTCGTGGGAACGACTGCTGGCCCTGCCCGCCGCGCTCGAGCCGGTCGCCTGACGCGGCCGACCGGCGGGGGACGTCAGCCGACCCGCGACTCGTCCGCCCAGAACGCCTGCAGCACGGCCACCGTGGCGGCCGGGTGCTCGATCGCGGGCGAGTGCGCGGCGTCGGGGATCACGACGAAGGGGGCGCCGAGCCGCTGCGCCATGTCCTGCTGCACCGCCGGCGCCCAGGCGTCGTCGCGCTCGCCACAGGCGACGAGCACCGGCACGCCCGCCGCGGCCAGCTCGGCCACGCGGTCGGGCTCGGCGCGCAGGGCCGCGCCCATGCCGAGCAGGCCGTCGGCGGTGCTGGCCAGGAAGCGGCGCTCGTAGAAGGCGGCCAGCTCGGGACGCGGTTCGACCCAACCCGGATCGGTGCGGGCGGCGGCCTGCGAGAGCGAGTACACGGTGGCGAGCCCGTGCTCGCGCAGCACCGGCTCGAGCTGTTCCAGCCTGGCCCGGCGGTCGCCGTCGAGCGCCGCGGGCCCGCTGCAGAGCAGCACGAGCGACCGCACGGCCGCGGGCCGGGCGAGCACGGCCGCACGGGCCACGAGGCCGCCGTAGCTGTGGCCGAGCAGCCGCACCGGCCCGGTACCGAGTTCGTCGATGACCGCATGGACCGCCGCCGCCAGCGCGGTGGGGGAGTAGCCGTCGTGGCCGACCGGCCCGGGCGACTCGTACTGGCCCGGCAGGTCGACGGCGGTGACCCGGAGTCCCACGGCCGCCAGCGGATCGAGCAGCGGCGCGAAGTCCTCCTTGCTGCCCGTGTAGCCGGGCACGAGCAGCACGTCGCCGCGCACCGGCTCGCCGGCCTGCCGCGCCGCGAGCCCGGCCACCTCGGTGCGCCGGCCGCCCGCTGCCAGCTGGTCGCTCACCGGTACACCACGCTGCCTCCGTCGTTCTGCACCAGGAACCCGGAGCCCACCGGGACCGCGGTGCCGCCGGGTGCCGTCGCGGCGCCCTGCGAGCGGGTCGTTACCTTCCCGGTGGACGCCGAGACGGTGAGCACCGCCCCACCGGGTGCGGTCATCGTGACCCGGGCGGTGTCGGCCACGGCCGGCCACTCGGTCGGAGTGGTGCCCACGACGGTCGGCGGGCCCGACGACGCCAGCGTCCAGGCCGCGTCCGTCGCGCCGGTGCCGACGGCGTACGTGATGCCGTGGATCCAGATCAGCTCGACGGCGGTCGTGGGCACGGCCACGATCCCGGTCAGCTGGCTCGGGGTCGGCCTGAGCCGCACCTGCACGGTCGGGTTGCCCGTCTGGTTGTCGAGCTGGTCGAGCGCGCGCGTGGTGCGGTTGATCGCCGCGATGACCCCGTCGGCCGACACCGGGATGTCGGTGTCGCCGAGCTTGTTCCAGTGGATCTGGTCGGGGTTCTTGCCGTCCTTGTTGATCGCCGAATTCTTGTCGTCGCGACCGGTGTACGCGTCGCGCAGCAGCAGCTGCGGGCCGGCGCCGCAGAAGCGGTCGCCGTCGCACTGGGGCGCGTCGCACACCTGGCTGATGAGGGCGCCGCTGCTGCCGACGACCGCGCGCTGGATGCGGCACCCTGCCTGGTGGAACTCCCACCGGTCGTAGCCGCTGCCCGGGTCGATCGCGTAGATCACGTCGGACGTCGCGACGAGCAGCGTGTACGGCGTGGCCGAGACGGTCGGTGTGCCGTTCACGGGGTGGCCGTCCATGTCGAGGGTGCGGGTCCAGCGCCGCTTGCCGGTGCCGGAGTCGAGCGCGGTCAGCTCGTCGCAGTTGCCGTTGACGCGGTAGATCGCCATCGTCACCCCGTTGGCCTGGGCGGCGGTGCAGACCGCGCGGTTGCTGCGGTAGTACGACCAGGTCTGGGCGCCGGTGCGGGCATCGCGGCCGCGCACGGTGTGGTCGTCGAAGGTGACCACGGTGCCACCGGACAGCGGCGCGCCGATCGCTGCGGTGTCGGTCGTGTCCCACGCCTTCACCAGCGTCGGGGTCGGCGCCGCGGACGCGACCGGTGCCGGTGCCGTGGCCACGGCCCGCAGCCGGCTGTTGTGCACCTCGCCGGTCACCCAGACGCGGGCGACGACCACCGTGCCGACGACCGCGAGGACGACGAGGACGGACGCGTACACGACACGCAGCCGCCGCAGGCGCGCGCGGTGCGCCGCGAGCGCGACCGCCGGCCCTGTGGCGGCCGTGGCGGTCGCGGGACGCTCAGGCGCGGGCCCGGAGCCCTCGTCGGCACCGACGGTCGGCAGCACGCGTCACTCGCCGGCGTCGGCCGCGCTCGACCCGCCCTCTGCTCCGCTGTCCGACCCGGACTCGGCGCGGGCACCCGCGCCGCGGCCAC
>NZ_JBQCEE010000003.1:0-9270 GCF_051960575.1 Jatrophihabitans sp. | reverse complement strand
AGCACCTGCACCTGCCGAGCGACAGCGGGCTCGGGGCGAAGCTGGACGCGACGTCGTCCGAGCCGTACGCCGGCCCGGTCGCCCTCGGGGTGATGACCGGGGCCGCCGGCGACACAATCGCCATCGCGTCCGCCCGTGGCATCGACCTCATCCGCCCCGACGGCCGCCGCACGACGATCGCCGTCCCCGCCACGGCCGGCCTCGACCGGCTGCTGCCGATCACCGGCACCACCGACCGCGTCCAGTTCCTCGTCCACGGCAGCGCCGGGTGGTCACTGCTCACCACCGCACCGGACGCACGCACCGCGGTCCGGCCGACCGCCCTGCGCGGCGTGCCCGCGACGGCCAACCTCGCCGTGCCGGTCGAGAGCGAGCACCGCGCCTACACGATCGACCGGTCGAACGGCCAGGTGCTGAAGCTGGCCGACGACGGCACCGCCACCCCCGTCGTGACCTACCAGGTCGTGCAGGGCATCGAGACGCCCGACTTCAGCGACGCCTACCTGCTCGGACGCGGCCCGCGCGTCATCGTCGACTCGCCGAACCACATCTACGCGATCACGCTCTTCACCGACCGTCGAGGCGACGCCCCGCAGCTGATCGACAAGAACGCCGCGGTGGACGTGAACGCCAGCGGCGGCGCCGAGGCCATCGCCCGCGCCCACGCGGCTGCGCCCGCACCCAAGCCGGGGCAGTCGGCGCCCACGCCCGTCCCGCAACCCTCGGCGCCACCGCCCGCGCCGGTGCCGGTGCAGCCGATCGACAACGCCCTGGCGTGCAAGGACACCACCCAGACCCCGCACCAGCCGGCCTTCACCCTCGAGGACGCCGGCTCGCGGTCGCTGCACCTCGAGTGGCACTACCCGAAGCTGGACGCGCAGGACTGCGTGCCGTCGACCTACGTGGTCTCGGTGGAGCTGGTCAGCCCCGGCGCCCCCAAGCCGCAGCAGGGCACCGTCACGGTGCAGGGTCAGACCGGCGTCACCATCGGCGGGCTGTTCCCCAACACCCAGTACAGCGTCACGCTGACCGCCGTCCTCAACACCCGTGGCACCAGCACCCAGCCGATCCTCGTCACCACCGGCCCCGAGGGCCCGGCGGCGCCCACCGGCGTGACGGCGCAGCCGACCGCGAGCGGTGCCTGGACGGTGAGCTGGAAGAGCTGCGGCACCGTCGCGCAGGGCTGCGTGCCCGCGTCCAGCTGGGACATCGTGCCGGCGTACTGCGACGGCAAAGGACTGTCGGCGCCGCCCGCGACCATCACCGTGATCGGAGACCCGACGCTGAGCAGCTTCAGCGCCACCTATGCCGGCGGCGGGGCGCTGCTCGGCCGGTCGCTGCAGTTCCGCGTGCTCGGCCACGGCGCCGACGGCACCGTGGGCACCCCGTCCGGCCTGTCCGGCTGCGCGCAGAGCTGGGCGCCGCCGAACCCGGCCGGGGTCACGTTCAGTGCCGCGCAGCCGCCGTCGGCGACGCTCGGCGGCACGGTGAGCGCGAAGCTGACGGTGAACCTCGGCAGCACGCCGCAGGCCGCGGTCGGTGGACTCGGTGGCGGCGTCCGCTTCCAGCTCACCGGTCCCGACGGCGTCGTCACGCGCGGGCCGGTGGTCTACGACGGCTCGTCGGCGATCCTGTCGGCGACCTTCGACGGCATCCGACCGGGTGCGGCCTACACCGCGACGGCGTTCCTGGTGCCGCCCGGACACCCCGAGGCCGCGGTGCAGCTCGCGACCCAGCCGGTGAGCACCAGCGCCTCGTGGCCGGCGGCGCTCGCGTTCCACGCCAGCTGCCCGCCCGACAACGGGCTGGTGCGGCTGAGCTGCCAGCTCACGATCACCTTCAGCGGGCTCGCGTCGAGCGACGCGCACGGCGAGACCTTCGACCTCACCGGTGACAGCCGCCTGCAGTGCGGCAACCGCGCGCAGCCGATCAGCGGGTCGGGCCTCGACCCCGCGTCGGCGCAGCTGACGTCGTCGGTGTCGCTGCTGCAGTACAACGGCGCCTGCACCGTGCACCTCGGGCTGGTCGAGTCACCCGGCACCCCGAACCCGAAGCTGTTCGGCGGCATCCCCACCACCCTGCCCGACCAGGACATCGCGCTCGGCCAGCCGGAGACGCTGGACGCGCAGGGCAGCGATTTCGCGGTCACGTGGACGTCCACCTCCGACGTCCAGGTGCAGTACACCGGCAGCCACCGCGACGACGAGGTCGCCGCGTTGACCCAGGACTGGCAGGAGACGCTGCTCGCGCCCGACGGGACGACGTGCGGCAGCGGCACCCGCCAGCCCACGCACGACGGCATCACGGTGCAGACGCAGCAGAGCTGCATCGACACGCAGGGCCAGACTCCTGGCTGGAAGGTGCAGCTCAGCTACGCCGACACCGGCACGTCGAACACACACACCTACACCGAGACGCTCGTCGGCACGCCCCCGACGTACCGACCGTGCAACATCGCGAACGGCAATCCCCCGTTCACCGCAACGTGGGACGGCACCGCGGCGGCGCCCGTCGCGCACCTGCAGTTCACCGGTGCGGACGCCGACGTCGCCGGCTGCTCGGGCTGGACATACTCGGTGCAGACGCCGCAGCCCGACACCGCCGACTGCGGCGACGGCCCGCAGAACACGTCCCCCTCGGCCGAGTCACCGGACATCCGCATCAACCTCACCTGCCAGACGGCGCCGTCGGACGGCTGGAGCGTGCACATCACCTTCCAGCGGCCGAACGGCCACACCGACTCGGTCGACGTCGACATCACCGGGCCGGTGCCACAGTGACCCGCGTACGGCAGACTGTCGGCTCCGGACCGACCCGACGAACCCCGATCCCGCCCGCCGACGGAGAGAGCGCCCGATGACCACCGTGACCGACGCCCTCGGCCGGCTCGCGCACGATGTCGAGCGCCTCTGCGCCAACATCGGCCAGGTCATCCAGGGCAAGCCCGACGTCATCCGCAACGCCGTCGTCTGCCTGCTCGCCGAGGGCCACCTGCTGCTCGAGGACGTGCCCGGCACGGGCAAGACCTCGCTGGCGCGCGCGATGGCCTCGTCGCTGTCGGTGTCGTGGCACCGGGTGCAGTTCACGCCCGACCTGCTGCCGTCCGACGTCACCGGTGTGTCGATCTACAACCAGGACACCCACGAGTTCGAGTTCCGCCCGGGCCCGGTCTTCGCCAACATCGTGCTCGCGGACGAGATCAACCGGGCCTCGCCGAAGACCCAGTCGGCGCTGCTCGAGGTCATGGAGGAGGGCGTGCTCACCGCCGACGGGCGGGCCTACGAGATGCCGCGTCCGTTCATGGTGGTCGCGACGCAGAACCCGATCGACATGGAGGGCACCTACCTGCTGCCCGAGGCCCAGCTCGACCGGTTCCTCATGAAGCTCAGCGTCGGGTACCCGTCGGCCGAGGCCGAGACGGCGATCCTGCGCACCGAGAAGATGGGCGCGACGGTCACCCACCTCGCGCCGGTGCTCTCGGCCCGCGACGTCCAGGGCATGATCGACATCGTCAAGCAGGTCGAGGTCTCGCCGGCGCTCGAGCAGTACATCGTCGGGGTCGCCGCGGCGACGCGCGGCATGTCCGAGCTGCGCCTCGGCGTCTCGCCGCGCGGGTCGCTCGCCCTGCTGCGCGCCGCGCGCGCGATGGCCGCGTCCATGGGCCGTGCCTACGTGCTGCCCGAGGACGTGAAGGCGATGGCGCCGGTCGTGCTGGCGCACCGCGTGATCCTGCAGCCGGACGCCGAGCTGCAGGGCCGCACCGGCGCCGAACTGGTGGCCCGGGCCGTCCAGACCGTGCCGGTGCCGCGCATCGCGCCGGCGGGTTGACCCTGGCCCGGCCATGACGTTCTACGGCCTCGCCGCCCTCGTCGCCGGCATCGTGTCCCTGGTGCTGGGCCTCAGCTTCGACTGGTTGACCTTCGACCTCGTCGGGCTGGGGCTGCTCGCCGCCGTCGTGCTCGCATTCGGCGTGGTGAGCCGGCCGTCGCCGCTGCAGATCGACCGCGAGATCCAGCCGCCGCGGGTACCGAAGGGCTCGCCCGCGATCGCGTTCCTCACCTTCGCCAACCGCGGGCGGCGCTCGGTCGCGACCACGGTCGCCACCCAGCCGTTCGGCGGACGCGACGTGCGCACGGTGATCCCACGGCTCCGCCGCGGCGAACGTGGCAGCCGGGCCTACCGGCTGCCGACCAGCCGCCGCGGCATCTTCGACGTGCCGCCGCTGGAGGTGACGCGGCGCGACGCGTACGAGTTCTTCCGCACCGCGCGCACCTTCGCCGACGTCGAACGCATCTGGGTCTACCCGCGCATCCTGCCGTTGCGGCGACTGTCGAGCGGCCAGATGCGCCATCTCGAGGGACCGAGTTCGGACGTCGCGCCGCAGGGCAACATCACCTTCCACCGCCTGCGCGACTACGTGGCGGGCGACGACCTGCGGCTGGTGCACTGGCGCTCGTCGGCCCGAACCGGCCGGCTGGTCGTGCGGCACAACGTCGACACCTCGCAGCCCTACAGCGCGGTGATCTTCGACCAGCGCCCCAACCGCTACACCGAGGAGTCCTTCGAGCAGGCCGTCGACGTCGTCGCCTCGGTGGTGACGTCGGCGTCGGCCGACAAGGCGCCGGTCGAGCTGCGACTCACCGACGGCACGGTCGTGGGGGGTGCCCGGCTGCGCGAGCCGACGCCGATCATCGACCACCTCACCGGCGTCGGCCCCGACCCCGACGGTTCGCTGCAGGCTCAACTGCTGTTGGAACGTCGGGGCAAGGGTGGCACGTCACTCGTCGTCGTGACCGGCGTGCTCGACCCCGACGACCTGCCGGCAATGGCCGCGCTGCGACGTCGCTTCGACCGGCTGGTGCTGGTCTCGATCGACGTCACCGCCCCTCCCCCGCCGCACTTCCCGGGCGTGCGGGTCATCAGCGCGCGTGACGCCGACGAGGCCGCGCAGGCCTGGAACCTGCTGGCGGCCCAGCCGTGAGGGCCGACCTGCGCCGCATCATCCCGTGGACGCTGCTGCCGCTCGCGGTCATCGCCACCGCCCTCGGCGGTGGCCTGTGGCTGCGCACGTTCCCTGCGGACGTGATGGCCGGCCCGCTGTTCGGCGCGGCGGTCATCAGCGTGCTGCTGCCCGTGGCGGTGACGGCCCTGTTCACCACCCGCCTGTGGGTCACCACGATCCTCGACCTCGTGGCGCTGGTGCTGTACCAGTTGCTCGTCGTACTGCGCGATCCCAGCGGGCTGCACGAGCTCGCGTCCGGGCTGCTGCACGGGCCGTCGCAGCTGCTGACCTACGCGCTGCCCCTGGTCAGTCCCCGGTCGCTGCTCGTGGCGCCGGTGGCCCTGACCTGGGTGTGCGGCGCGATCGCAGGTGAGTGCCTCGGACGCGACTGGCGCACCGTCGTGCCCTACGTCGCCTGGCTCACCGGCTTCGGGCTCAGCTACGCCGGCTCGGTGCGCGGCGTCACCGACGCGACCACCGGACGCCGTGTCGACACCCTCGTCGGCGCCGGGCTGCTCGTGGTGCTGCTGGTGATCCGCGCCGCCCAGACCTGGACCGAGCAGGACGCCGCCGCCGCGCCCGCCGACGCCGCGGCCCGGCTGCCGGCGCGAGGCTTCGTCAGCGGCGTCACCGTCGCCGTGGTGCTGGCCGCCGCCGCAGCCGTCGCCGTCCAGGCGTCCGCCTTCCACGGACCACCCACCACGCCACAGCGCTCGCCGACGGTGCATGGTGACCAGCCGGTCACACCGCTCGCCTTCATCGCCGACCTGCGCAGCGACCCGTCGTCCCGACTCTTCCACGTCGGCCTGCAGGGCGGTGCGACGCCCGGGTACCTGCCGATCGCGACCCTGGACACCTACGACGGCGACACCTGGTCGTTCGACCGAGTGTTCCGACCGTCCGGGGGCGTGATCCCGGCCGACACCGACCCCACCCTGCGCGGCGGTACGCAGGTGCGCCTGTCGGTCTCGGGCATCAGCCCGCGGCTCGACGGCTCGCGGTGGATGCCGTTCTTCACGCGGCCCGACCGCGTCATCGGCATCGCGGTCGACGTCGACCCCGCGAGCGGCATGATCGTGCCGGCCCAGCCGCTCTCGAGCGGTGTCTCGTACCGCGTCGACTCGGTCGTGCCGAGCCGTTCGTTCACCGCACTGCGGCCGGACGTGCTGCCGGCGACCTCGACGCCGCCGGTCGACCGCGACGTGCCCGGGCAGATCCGCACCGAGCTGCAGCAGATCGTCGGCTCGCTCGCGACTGAGACGGGTGCCGACCGAGGGCGGGCGATCGCCTTCCTGCAGGCCGTCGCCGCGGACCTGCACGACCACTACTCGCTGACCCCGCCGGTCACCGCGACGACGCCGAGCGGGTCACCGTCGGTGTCGTCGGGGTCGGCGTCCTCGGCCACGCCCTCGCTCCCAGCGGGAGCGCGCACGGGCGGCACCAGCTTCCGTGACGTGCTCGAGTCGATCCTCGGCACCGCCCGCGAGGGCACGCCCGAGCAGTACGCGACGTTGATGGCCCTGCTGGCCCGGCAGGTCGGGGTGCCGGCGCGGATCGCCACCGGCTTCCGGCTCGGGCCGGACCGCACCGTGGTGAGGGGTCAGGACGCGTGGACGTGGGTCGAGGTGCCCGTCGCCGGGCACGGCTGGACGGTGTTGGACGCGGCACCCGACACCGTCGCGGGCACCCGCCCGCCGCAGAGCGTCGGCGTCGAGTCGAGCTCGAGTTCGTCGCCGTCGAGCTCGTCGGCCCCGAACGCCACCATCACCACCGCGAACACGAGCGGCAACGCCGTCGCCCCGCCGGGCCGGGTGACCGAGCGGCACAGCGGTGCGCCGCTCTCGGTGCTCACCGTGGTGCTGCTGGTGATCGCACTGCTCGCCCTGGTGCTCGTGCTGGTGCTGCTGCTGCGCAAGCGGTGGCGGGCCTCCCGGCGGCGGCGCGTGGACGACCCGCGCGCGTCGCTGCTCGGCGCGTGGCACGAGACGATCGACGTGCTCGTCGAGGCCGGTCTCGACGAACCCGACGCGTGGACGAACCACGAGATCGCCGTCGCCGCGGAACGGCGCTTCGGGGCCCGGGTCGGCGCCCGCGTCGCGTCGCTCGGCGACTCGGCGAACGCCGCGATCTTCGCGCCGTCGACCGCGGTCACGAGCGCCGACGCCGCTGCGGTGTGGAGCGAGCACTGGCTGCTGCGCACGGAGGTGCAGCACACGCTGGGCTGGCGCACGCGGCTCGTCGTCGCGACCCGCTACCACCGGCTCGACGTCGACCCCACGCTCGTCACGCCCGCCTCGTGGTCGGACCGCACCGACGTCGTGCGCACCCGGCGGCGACGTCGCCGCAACACAGGCACGGGCGTGCGCCGGCACTGACGCGCGACCGGGGGCCGGGCCGATCATGATCCGGCGAGCTGCGTCCCGCGCAGGCTCAGCGGCGGCCGCCCCCGCGGCGGCGGTAGTCGTCGAGGATGCCGTGCAGCCGCTGCAGTTCGGCGGCCGGCCGCCTCGTCGCGCGCAGGGGCACGCGTCCCCTGCTGGTCAGCGCCACCAGGTACGCGCGCTCGTGCGGCGACTGCCCGTTGCGGGCGAACTGCGGCTCGAAGCCGTCGATCTCGCGCCAGGGCAGGTCGGTGCGCCGCCATCCCGACCGGATGCGCAGCACCGTCGGCTCGGCGGTCAGCGACGACAGCCCGGCGCGGATGCTCAGCCGCCGCTCGTCGCCGGCGGGCACGGGTGCGGGCGCCGGTGCGGGCTCGGTGGCGCGCGCGTTCCACACCGGCACGGCGGGCGGCGGCGGCGCCTCGACGGGCGGCAGGGTCGGTGCGACCGGGAAGACAGCCGGCGGGGCGGTCACCTGCCCGGCAGGCGCGTCGTCGACGACCGACCGTTCCTCCACATCCGTGGAGAGCTCGACGTCGTGCTCGAGCTCGGGCAGGTCGGTGGCGGGTTCGACCTTGGGTTCGGGCGCGGAGGACGCCGGTGGCGCGGGCGGCTCGGGTGCAGCGGGCGGGGCCGGCGGCTCCCATGCCTCCGGCACCCAGTCGGTCGGCGGGGGTGCCCACCGGTCGGTCACCGATTCGCCGGACCCCTGGTGGGGCTCGTAAACGACGGTGGTGGGCCGTACCAAGGTTTCGACAGCGGGCTCGACAGCGGGTCCGGCGGCGGGTTCGGCCGCTCGCGGCGGCACCAGCACGACCGGCTCCTGCGGCGGACGCGGTGCGTCGCGCAGCAGGAACGAGGTGCGCGGCCAGCCCTGCGCCTGCTCGACGGCCGCGAGCTCGGCGGCGAACTCGGCGGCGGTGCGGGGGCGGGCGTCCATCTCCTTGCTCATGGCCTGGATGAGCAGATCCGACAGCGCCATCGGCACGCCCGCACCGACCAGCGGCTGCACGGGATCGCGCAGGATGCGCAGGATGACGCTCGCCGGCGACTCGCCCTCGTAGGCGCGGAAGGCCGATCGTCCGGCGATCAGCTGGTAGAGCGTCGAGGCGAGCTCGTAGACGTCGGTGGCGGCGGACGTCTCGCCGCCCTCGAGCAGCTCGGGCGCCGCGTGCAGCGTCGTGAAGTCGAACAGCCCGGCGGTCGTCTGGGTCGAGCTCTGCAGCATGGCGACCCCGAAGTCGGCCAGCGCCGGCTCGCCGAACTCGGTGATGAGGATGTTCTGCGGCTTCACGTCGCGGTGCAGGATGCCCGCCCGGTGCGCCGTCTCGAGCGCGCCGGCGATCTTGATGCCGATTGCGACGGCGTCGGGCGCGGGCATCCCGCTGCCGTTGCCGACCCGCTGGGCGACCGAGCCCATACAGAGCTCGAGCACCAGCACCGGGCGTCCGTCGGCCGCTCGGAACGACCGGTAGAGCGTGACGATGTTCGGATGAGAGCTGATCGCCCCGAGCGCGATCGATTCCCGCTCGAAGGATTCCAGGGCGCGTGGCGACGCATCACGGACGTTGAGCAGCTTCAGGGCGACGAAGCGGTTGGTGTCCACCTCGCGGGCGCGGTAGACGGTGGCGAGCACCCCTACGCCGATCTCGGCGACGTCGGCGAAGCCGGGGAAGCGGTCGCTGGACGCGCCCCGCCCCGGCCGACCGAGTCCGCGTCGCAACCGCCCCACGTCCGACCTCCCGGTGAACCAACTTCGAGGGTAGCAACGCCGCGCAGAGTGGCTCCGGGCGTGAGAAGGTGACTGCCGTGTCCCGTAACTCCCGCCGTGCGCTGCGCCTCGCCGGCCTGCTGGCCGGGGCGGGGGCGACCCACTTCGCCGCGCCG
>NZ_JBQCEE010000002.1:0-8557 GCF_051960575.1 Jatrophihabitans sp. | reverse complement strand
CCTTCATCTCGTCGCCCGGCAGGTGCAGCACGCTGACGACGCTCTCGGTGGTCTGCTGGCTGGCGACCCGCTGCACGGCCTCGGCGACGATCGCGCGCGCTCGTTCGGTGCCCTCGCTTCGGGCCTCGTCCTCGATCGACCGGGCGAGCAGGGCGGCGTCGCGTCGGGTCGTGGCCTCGACGCGGCCCATCAGCTCGGACTTCGCCTGCTCGGCGGTGAGGCCCGCAACCCGCTCGAGCTCGGCCTCGGCGTCGCGGGCAAGGCGGTCGAGGTCGGCGCGGCGGACATCGAGGTCGGCGGCCAGGGCGGCGAGTTCGGCCTGGCGCTGCTCGGCCACCCGGCGGCGGTCGTCGAGCTCGCCGGCCAACGCGCTGGTTCGGGCCGCCTGGGCCTCGAGCCGCGCCTCGGCGTCGGCGAGGCGGGCACTGCGGGCGTCGAGGTCGGCGAGCACGCGGCGGGCCTCGTCGGTGAGCCGGGCCGCCTCCGACTCCGCCGTGCGCCGGGCTTCGGCGAGCACCTCGGCGAGCTGCGCGTCGTGCCGGCGGCGCTGCTCGGCGAGCTCGCTGCGGGCGGTGTCGGCCTGCCGGCGGTCGGCCTCGGCCTGGGCGCGCAACTGGTCGGCCTCACGCTCGGCGGCGCGACGGGTGGACTCGGCCTCGGCCTCGGCCGCGCGCTTGATCGCGTCCGCCTCGAGGCGCGCGGCCTGGCGCAGGGCCTCGACATCGGCCGGCGGCTGCTCGGTGACGGCCGACCGTGCCGCGGCGTGGGCGCCGCGGACGCCGGGCCCGGACTGCCGACGGGCAGTGACGACCACGAACAGCAGACCGAGGACGAAGACCACACCGATCGCTGCGTAGAGCACCCCGGTGGTCATCGTCGTCGCCTCCTGTCGGTCGGCCCCGGCAGCGTGCCGCCGTGACCGTGCAGTCGACCCTGGCGGTCGACCGCACTTGCTCGTGCACCCGAAGGACGTGACTGACGCGGACGGCACCTCGGACCACGACCCGCTCGAGCAGGCGTGGGGCAGGCTCGACCCGACGACCGGTGCGGCTCTCCTTCCGACGGGCGGACACGGACTATCCGTCGTCGCGGCCACCGCGCGGCAACACCGCCCGCGACGGACCGCGGCGCACTCAGCGTTCCTTCTGGTCTTTCGACACTATGAACGCCAGGCGACGGACGCAAGTAAGCGTCATCCCGTGGCGCGGCTAAGCCTCGACCTCAGGTTCAGCCTCGGCGAGCACCTGACGGACGGTGTCGTAGACGATCTCGGGACCGTAGCCCTTCCGTGCGAGCAGACCGGCGACCCTTCGCTGCACCACCGCCGGGTCGAGGCCCCGCAGTGCTGCGGCGCGCTTGGTGGCCAGTTCGAAGGCCCGCCGCCGCTCGCTCTCGCCGTCGATCCCCGCCACCGCCTGCTCGACCGTCTCACCCGACAGGCCGCGTTGGCGCAGCTTCTGCGCGACCGCACGGCCGGCCAGACCCCGCTCACGGTGCGAGGCGGCCGCCATCTGCTGGGCGAGCGCGGCGTCGTCGATCAGGCCGACCTCGGTGAACCGGTCGAGCACGGCCGCGGCTGCGTCGTCCGGCACGCCCCGCTTGGTGAGCGCCGTCGCGAGTTCGGCCCGGCTGCGCGCGCGCTGGGTCAGCAGGCGCAGGCAGATGGCCCGGGCGACGCTCTCCGGATCGCCTGGATCACCGTCGACCTCGTCGTCGGGTGGTGGCGGCCGGTCGACGTCGGCATCGAAGGCATCGAAGGCATCGAAGCCGGCGTCGGAGGCCGACCGCGCGTCCGAGGTTGCGCGGGGGGCCGCGCGGCGTCGGACAGCCTGCCCGTCCGGGCGTGGCCCGGATGACCCGTCCGGCGTGCGGCGGGCGGGGGCGCGTTGTGGCAGCTCGACGTCGGTGATGCGGACCGGCCCGTTGCGTGGTGCGTTGCTCATGGACTCTCCCGGGCCGGCCGGGTCGCTCCCCGGCCGGCCACCTCGGGTCGGTCGCCGGTCAGAAGTCGACCGGTGCCGGCAGCGGTGCCTCGATCTCGTCGACCCGCGCCCCGATGCCGAGCTTCTCCTTGATCCGCTTCTCGACCTCGTCGGCCAGGTCGGGGTTGTCGCGCAGGAAGTTGCGGACGTTCTCCTTGCCCTGGCCGAGCTGGTCGGCTTCGTACGTGTACCAGGCGCCGGACTTGCGGATGATGCCCTGCTCGACGCCGACGTCGATGAGCGAGCCCTCGCGGCTGATGCCCTCGCCGTAGACGATGTCGAACTCGGCCTGCTTGAACGGCGGCGCGACCTTGTTCTTGACGATCTTGACGCGGGTGCGGTTGCCGACCGCCTCGCCGCCGTCCTTCAGCGTCTCGATGCGTCGCACGTCCATGCGCACCGACGCGTAGAACTTCAGCGCCTTGCCACCCGTCGTGGTCTCCGGGCTGTTGTGCACCATGACGCCGTCGACGAAGTAGTTGTGGTTGCCCTCGACCTCGATGTCGAACCGGTGCATCGACCGGGTCGGCGGCTTCACGTGGATGTCGAGGATGCGCGCCGGCACCGGCCGCATCACGGGCTCGACGAAGCTCGGCTCGACCGCGAATCGCCCGCGCTGCTCGGGCAGCAACTTGTACCCCATCGACGGGTGCACATATGGCGCGACCAGGTCGAGGAAACGACGCGACGAGGCCGTGTCGAACGTCAGCACGGCCTTACCCCGCGCCCCGGCGTGCCGCAACGACACCGTGAAACCATGTGTGTCGCGGAGGTACTCGACCAGGCGTGCCTGCGATCCCTCACTCATCGCCTCGACGCAAAACTCGACCCTGCCACTGCCACCTGCCGTGCGGGCCTGCAGGCCCTTCGACCGCACGCTCAGCGAGCCGTCGTCCATGAACCAGATGGCGAGCGCGAGTGGGGTCAACGCCTTGAGGTAGTCCCAGCCGATCGTCTTCTTGCCGTCACCGAAGTAGACCGCCCGCTGCAGCTCGCCGAGCTCGGGCAGCGGCGTGAAGTCGGCGAAGACCGCACCCTTGGCGTTCTCGCGGCGCGAGCACGGGATGTTGCCGAGCAGTGAGACCTTCCAGTCGAGGTAGTCGCGCTGCTTCGCCCCGTGACCGAGCCGGAAGCGGACACCGTTGCGCCCACGTCGGTTCGGCGACAGGTTGCCGTCGCCGAGCAGCGACCCGAGCACCACCTGCCACTGCTGGGCGCTGAGCCGGTGCTCCTCCGTGGCCATCACCCGGTCGCCGGCCATGAGCTCACCGGCGTGACGCCAGCCGCCCGGCGTCCGGATGAGGTGGTTCTCGGTCGCGGCGAACTGCGACCGGCCGTTCCCGCCGGACTTCTCCACCGTGAACTGCAGGAAGTGGTCGGTGACGCCGTTGTCGAACCAGTTCACGACCCGACGCGGCACGATCGCGTCTGCTTCGGGGTCGTAGGACAGCACCTCGACGTCCAACTTCTTGTTGACGATCCTCCCGATCTTCTCGGTCGTCCCGTCGGCGAGCATCACCCGGGTGTTGTAGGAGAAGCACCCGAACATGACTCCGATCTTCTCGCGCAGCTGGTTGATGAAGATCGCGGTCGTGCCCGAGTTGCTCAGCGCGCCGGTGATCTTGCGCAGCGCCTGGCTCATGAGGCGGGCCTGGAGGCCGACGTGCGAGTCGCCCATCTCACCCTCGATCTCGGCGCGGGGCACGAGCGCGGCGACGGAGTCGATGACGATGATGTCGAGCGCGCCGGAACGGATGAGCATGTCGGCGATCTCGAGCGCCTGCTCACCGGTGTCGGGCTGGCTGACCAGCAGCGAGTCGGTGTCGACGCCCAGATTGCGGGCGTACTCGGGGTCGAGCGCGTGCTCGGCGTCGATGAACGCCGCGACACCGCCGGCCGCCTGGGCGTTGGCGACCGCGTGCAGGGCCACCGTCGTCTTGCCGGAGCTCTCCGGCCCGTAGATCTCGATGACGCGGCCACGCGGGAGGCCGCCGATGCCGAGTGCGACGTCGAGGGCGATCGACCCGGTCGGGATCACCTCGATCGGCACGGCCGCGCGCTCGCCGAGGCGCATCACCGAGCCCTTGCCGTGCTGCTTCTCGATCTGCGCCAGTGCGACGTCCAGCGCCTTATCACGGTCGAACGCTGCTGCCATGGGACACCTCTGCTTCGTCGGAACTTCGATGGCGCTGACGCTAGAACCGACCTCTGACAAAAACTGCGAGCGGCGCGGATCTGTGGACGAGCGGCGTGGATCCGACTGTAGGCGAACGCGTGTTCGACCGACAAGCGACACGCCGCGCGCGCGACACGGGGGCTCAGCGCAGCTGTGAGGGCATCTCGAACTCGGCGCAGACGGCCCGCCAGACCTCCTTCGCCGCGACCCCGGACGCGAGCGCCTCGCGCACCGTCGCGCCCAGCTGCGGCAGCCGGTAGTCGGTGGCGAGGCTCTCGGCGTAGGCCTCACCGAAGCGCGCGTACATGCGCGCCCAGAAGTCGGTCAGCCGCACGCCACTCCCCCGTCGGACTCGTCCAGGTCGATCACCACCAGCCTACGATCAGCCTCGTGGAGCCCGCGCCGCCCGACGACTGGTACGAGCTGCCGGTGCTCGCGGGGCAGTGGATCCGGCTCGAGCCGCTCACCCAGGCCCACGCCGACGGCTACCTCGCCGCTGCGGGCACCGGCGCCGAGGCCGAGGAGGTGTTCCGCTGGCTGAACACCCCCGGCTCGACCACCGGCGCGCCCCGCACCCGGGCCGACGCGGAGGCCGACATCGCCGCCGCCCTCGCCGCGCGGGAACGCCGTGAGCGGCTGGCCTTCGTCCAGCTCGACGCGGCCACCGGCGAGGTCGCGGGCACGACGTCGTACTACGACGTCGTACCGGCGAGTCGCACGCTCGCGATCGGCAGCACCTGGCTCGGGTGCCGCTGGTGGCGCACGCCGGCGAACACCGAGTCGAAGCTGCTGCTGCTGACCCGGGCGTTCGAGGTGCTCGGCGCGGTACGCGTCGTCTGGCACACCGACGAGTTCAACCGGCGCAGCCGCGACGCGATCGCCCGGCTCGGCGCCACCCCCGAAGGGTTGCTGCGCAAGCACCGCCTGCGACGTGACGGCAGCTGGCGCACGACGGCGCAGTTCTCGATGACCGACGACGACTGGCCCGCCGCGCGCGAGCGGCTGCGGCGGCGTCTCGAGCCATGACCGGACGCCTGTTCTGCGGCACGTCCGGCTGGACCTACCCGCCGTGGCGCGGCGTCTTCTACCCGAAGGGCGTGCGCCAGCGCGACGAGCTGCCCTACATGGCGTCGCGGGTGAGCAGCATCGAGATCAACGGGTCGTTCTACTCGCTGCAGCGGCCGTCGGCGTGGACGTCGTGGTACGCCCAGACGCCGCCGGGCTTCGTCTTCGCCGTGAAGGGCCCGCGCTTCATCACGCACATGAAGAAACTCAACGACGTGCGCACGCCGCTCGCGAACTTCTACGCGTCCGGGGTGCTGGCCCTGCGCGAGAAGCTCGGGCCTTGCCTCTGGCAGCTGCCGCCCAACCTCGGCTTCGACGCCGCCCGGCTCGCCACCTTCTTCAGCGAGCTGCCCCGCTCGACCATGGAGGCCGTCGCGCTCGCGCACCGGCACGACGAGCGGATGACCGACCGCACCCTGCTCACGACCGACGCCGACCGGCCGATCCGGCACGCGCTCGAGGTGCGGCACGCGTCGTTCGTGACGCCGGACTTCCTGGCCCTGCTGCGCGAGCACCGGATCGCGGTCGTCGTCGCCGACACCGCGGGCAAGTGGCCGCTGCTGCGCGAGACGACCGCCGACTTCGCGTACGTGCGGCTGCACGGCGACCAGGAGCTCTACGTCAGCGGCTACACCGACGAGGCGCTGGACGCGTGGGCCGCCACCGTGCGTCCGTGGCTCGACGCCGGTCTGGACACCTACGCCTACTTCGACAACGACGTGAAGGTGCGGGCGCCGGTCGACGCGATGGGCCTGGCCCGCCGGCTCGACGCCTACTCCCCCACCACGGCACGATGACCGCCATGGACACCTCGGGCTCGCGGTGGTCGATCCGCTCGGAGGACTCGCTGCTCAGCATCTGCAGCAAGGGATCGGTGCTGTCGATCGGATCGATCGGCTCGGTCGCGTCCATCGGGTCGATCGGGTCGGCGCTGTCGGCGTTCTCGGTGGGGTCGGTGCTGTCGGTCGGCTCGCTGATGTCGGCGTTGAGCGACCGCGCGATCATGTCGGCGCGCTCGCGCAAGGCGATCATGCGCGCGCCGGGTGACTGACGCGACGGTCGTCGGGGTCGACGGCTGGCGCAGCGGCTGGGTCGTCGCCTGGCTCGACGGGCGTCGCGTGTGCTGGTCGAGCGTGGCGTCGTTCGGCGAGGTGCTGGATCGGTTCGGCACGGCGACGATCGCCGTCGACATGCCGCTCGGGATCACCGACGAGGTGCGGGCGTGCGACCGCGCCGCCCGGCGGTACCTGGTCGAGCACGGCGCGTCCGGCAGCTCGATCTTCGACGCGCCGACCGCCGCCGCGTTGGCCGACTTCGAGCTCGGACGCACGCACGCCGAGGCGATGGCGCGGCGCGGGGCGATCCGTGGCGTGTCGGTGCAGGCCTGGAACCTGCTGCCCAAGATCGTCGATGTGCGGGACGCGCTGGCCGCGGTGCCGGCGGACGTGGTGGAGGCGCACCCGGAGTGCTCGTTCCGCACCCTCGACCCGGCGATCGGGGCGAGCGGGAAGAAGACCGCCCGCGGAGCCGGGCGCCGGCTGCGCGCGTTGCAACGCTGCTTCGACGTCGACCTCGGCGAGGCGCCCGACGTCGTGCCGGTCGACGACGTGCTGGACGCGACCGTGCTGGTCTGGACGGCGCAGCGCCGCGCCCGCGGCGAGGCGCTCGTGCTGCCGGACGGCGCCGCGTCCGCCCCCCGCATCGTCGTCTGACCCCCCGCTGGCCGGTGTGTGCCCACGCTGCGGGCCCTCGAACGGCGTGTCACCCCGCACGGTCGCCACACACGTCCGGCCGCCGGCCCGGCCGGTGTGTGGCCACGCTGCGGGCCCTCGAACGGCGTGTCACCCCGCACGGTCGCCACACACGTCGACGCAGCGAGAGCCGGGGCCGATCCGGTCAGCGCTCCGGCTCGTCGGTCGCCACGCTCGCGATCATGGGCGGACGCGCCGGGCGGCGTCCGCGCGTCTCACCACGCTCGGCACGCGGCTGGTGATCATGTCGAGACCCGCCGGCGGACACCGGCGGGTCTCGACATGATCAGGTCCGGCCGCTGGGAGGCTCAGTCCTCCGACGGCGCGGCGGGGAGCTTCTCGCTGATCAGGTTCATCACCGAGTCGTCGGTGAGCGTGGTGACGTCACCGAGCTCGCGGTGCTCGGCGACGTCGCGCAGCAGCCGCCGCATGATCTTGCCGGAGCGGGTCTTCGGCAGCTCCGGGACGATCATGATCTGCCGCGGCTTGGCGATCGGGCCGATCTCGGTCGCCACGTGGTTGCGCAGCGTCTTGATCAGCGCCTCGCCCTCGGAGTCGTCGGTCGGGCCGCCGCCGCGCAGGATCACGAAGGCGACGATGCCCTGGCCGGTGGTCGGGTCGGTGGCGCCGACGACCGCCGCCTCGGCGACCGACGGGTGCGACACCAGCGCCGACTCGACCTCGGTGGTCGAGATGCGGTGGCCCGACACGTTCATGACGTCGTCGACGCGGCCGAGCAACCAGAGGTCGCCGTCCTCGTCCTTCTTGGCGCCGTCACCCGCGAAGTACCAGCCCTGCGCGGCGAACCGCGACCAGTAGGTCTCCTTGAACCGGTCGAGGTCGCCCCAGATGCCGCGCGTCATCGAGGGCCACGGGTCGGTGAGCACGAGGAACCCGCCACCGCCGTTCGGCACCGGCGTGCCCTCGTTGTCGACCACGTCGGCGCCGATGCCCGGCAGCGGCCGCGTGGCCGAACCCGGCTTCGTCGCCGACACGCCCGGCAGCGGGCTGATCATGATCGCGCCCGTCTCGGTCTGCCACCACGTGTCGACGATCGGGCAGCGATCGCCGCCGATGTGCTCGCGGTACCACATCCAGGCCTCGGGGTTGATCGGCTCACCGACCGAGCCGAGCAGCCGCAGCGAGGACAGGTCGTGGGCGCCCGGGATCTCCGGCCCCCACTTCATGAAGGTGCGGATCGTCGTGGGCGCCGTGTACAGGATCGAGATCTTGTACTGCTCGATCATCGAGAACCACCGGTGCTCGTCCGGGCTGTTCGGGACGCCCTCGTACATGAACGAGGTCGTCCGGTTCGCCAGCGGCCCGTAGACGATGTAGCTGTGGCCGGTGATCCACCCGATGTCGGCCCCACACCAGTAGAGGTCCTGGTCGGGCTTGAGGTCGAAGACCGCGTGGTGTGTGTACGCCGCCTGGGTCAGGTAGCCGCCGGACGTGTGCAGGATGCCCTTCGGCTTGGCCGTCGTGCCCGAGGTGTACATGACGTACAGCGGGTGCTCCGCGTCGTGCGGCTCCGCCTCGTGCTGCTCGCTCTGCCGGTCCACGAGGTCGTGCCACCAGACGTC
>NZ_JBQCEE010000001.1:0-14115 GCF_051960575.1 Jatrophihabitans sp. | reverse complement strand
GGCGAAGACGCACACCAGCGCCCAGCGGCCCCCGGCGAGGCCGTCGACCAGCCACGTCCGCCACGGCGGCGACGCTCCGGCGAGCCGCGTCGTGAGCACCCGCGCGACCAGCGCCTCGAGCTGGGCGTCGCAGCCCGGGGACGGCAGTCGCACGTGGTGCAACCGTCCACCGAATTCGACGTCGGCCGCGGGGAGGACGGACCCCTCCCAGCCGTGCGCACTGCGCCGTAGGGCCGGCGCGGCGGGCAGCCGCTCGGCGTAGCGCCGCGCGAGCGCCGCGGTCGTCGGTGCCGGCCCGTCGAGGACGGCGACGAGGCCCTGCGGTGGGGCGGGCGGGTACCCGGGGCGGCGCCCCTCGACAGCCGCCCCGTCGGTCACCCCTCGAGCGTGCGCGCGTGGACCACCCCGCCGCACGGGACCTTCGGTCATCGGCGCCCTGCCGACTCCGGGACCCGGCCCGGCGGAAGTCCCGGTGAGGTCGTCGCCTCGGACCCTGGGACGACCTCACGTCCGGTGCCTACGCTCGCCGGAGAACGACCCGACGCCCAGGAGGTCCTGTGTCCGTCCCGCCGCCCCCGGCCGTCGACCCGGTGCGCATCTTCCTGGTCGACGACCACGAGATCGTGCGTCGCGGGCTCGCCGACATGCTGTCGACGGTCGACGACTTCGAGGTGGTCGGCGAGGCCGGCACCGTCGCCGACGCGCTCGCCCGCGTGCTGGCGACCCGGCCCGACGTCGCGATCCTGGACGTGCACCTGCCCGACGGCAGCGGCGTCGACCTGTGCCGCGACATCCGCGCCGCCCTGCCGGCCACCCGCTGCCTGGTCTTCACCTCGTTCGACGACGAGGGTGCGACCTTCGCGTCGGTGCTGGCAGGCGCGTCGGGCTACGTGCTCAAGGACCTCGTCTCGTTCGACGTCATCGACTCCGTGCGCCAGGTCGCGCGGGGCCGGTCGCTCATCTCACCCGAACTGCTCGCCCGGGTGATGACCCGGCTGCAGGCCGGCAACCCGGACCAGGACACGCTGGACGCCCTCACCGAGCGCGAACGCGAGGTGCTCGACCTCATGGCCGAGGGGTTGACGAACAAGGAGATCGGGCAGCGGCTGTTCCTGTCCGACAAGACGATCAAGAACTACGTGTCGAGCGTGCTCGCCAAGCTGGGCATGGAGCGACGGTCGCAGGCCGCGGTGTACGCGGCGATCCTGCACGAGCACGGCTGAGCCCTGGGCTCAGTGCGCGAGGCCGATCAGCCGCAGGGCCGAACGGGTGGTGCCGCGCGGGCGGCGGCGGACGGCGGCCGGACGTGCTGGGACGTCGTAGAACGGCCCGGTGATGCGCAGGTCCGTGCGTCCGCGCGCGTCCGTGACGACGCGCACCGATCCCGTGGCCGACTCCTTTGCGGCGTGACGCTCGTGGCGACCCATGCTGCTTCCCCTCCCGGTGCTGACCGACCCGGTGCACCGTTCCTACCCCTCGCGGCCGTCGAACTCCACCGTCCGGGACGGTCGCGTCGGTCAGGACCTTGCCCGCCCGGGAGCCGGCGCGGCAGGGCCGTTGGGGCGGACCTTGGTCCCGAATCGCGGCCATGGAGCGGTTTGCCCGGTGTGCGCACTGCCTGCCCGGAGGCGGGACACCGGCAGGACCTGTCCCCTCCAACCGTCCCTGATCTTGGGCGGCGTGGCGACGAACGATGGGACGAGACCTGTTCGCACGTCAGCTGGAGTGGCCATGACCGCATCGGGGCGAGTCGTCGTCGGTGTCGACGACTCGGAGGTCGCGCTCGACGCGCTGCGGTTCGCCGCGCGTGAGGCGCAGCTGCGCGACGTCGGCCTGCTGGTGGTGCACGCGTCCGGGCCCGCGACCGACGACGCGGCATCGGACCCGGCCCCCGTCGCGTCGATGCTGGCGGTGGCGAGCGCCGTCGCCCCGGACGTGCGCACCGAGTTCCAGGCGGTGACGGGCGACGCGGCCGCCGTGCTGGCCGACCTCAGCCAGGACGCCGCGGTGGTGGTGGTCGGCACGCACCGCACGGGACGGCTGCGCGGCTTCGTGCTCGGCTCGGTCAGCCAGCACGTCGCGGCCCACGCCCGCGGCCCGGTCGTGACCGTCGGGCACGCGGCGCAGGCCCCGAACGGACCGGTGATCGTCGGTGCCGCCCACACCGGTGGCGGCCTCGCCGCCCTGCGCTTCGCGGCGACGGAGGCACGGCGCCGCGGCGTGCCGCTGCGAGTCGTGCGGGCCGTCACGGCCGAGAGCTGGGCGGCCGGTGGCCACGGGTACGGGCTCACCGGCGGCATGAACGGCCTCGACATCCTCGAGTCGGCGGCGCGGGTGGAGCTCGAGCACGTGCTGCGGATCGCCCGGCAGGAGTTCCCCGACGTCGCGGTGAGCGGCGCGATCAGCTCGGCGTACCCGTTCAGCGCGCTCGAGGCCGCCAGCCGGGACGCCTCGCTCATGGTCGTGGGAACGCGCCGGGACGAGGACGCGGCCCTGCCGCACCTGGGCCCGGTCGCGGCCTGGCTGCTGCACCAGTCGCAGTGCCCGCTCGCCGTCGTGCCGTTCCTCGCCCACGTCGACGACGGCCTGCTCGCGCGGTCGTGACGGCGCCGATCCACGCGGCGTCCAGCGGTGCTCGTACTGTTTCGACCGACGTGCCGTGGCCTACGGTGGTGCGCATGCCGGTGCCGCCCGCAGAGCCGATCGCGGACGTGAGCGCGCTCGATCCCTTCCTGCTGCTGAGTCCCGACGCCGTCGTCGTCGTCGGCCGGGGCGGCCGGATCGACCGGATCAACGCGCGGGCCGCCGACCTGTTCGGCTGGTCGCCGGACGACCTGGTCGGGCAGCCGATCGAGGCGCTCGTGCCGGCCGAACTGCACGAGGTGCACCGGCGGCAGCGCGACGGCTTCCTCTCCGCGCCGCACACCCGCCCGATGGGCGCCGGCCTGTCGCTCGAGGCGGCGCGGCGCGACGGCACGACGTTCCCCGTCGACATCAGCCTCTCGGTGCTGCCGACGGTCGACGGCTCGCCGGTGGTGATCGCCGTCGTCCGCGACATGACCGAGCAGCGGCAGCGCGACCGCGCCGCGGCGCGGCTCGCGGCGCTGGTGCGGTCGTCCGACGCGGCGATGCTGTCGGCGACGGCACAGCGGCGCATCGACAGCTGGAACCCGGCGGCGGAGGTGCTGCTCGGCTACGGGCCGGCCGAGATCGTCGGGCACGACGCGCTCGAGCTCGTGCCCGACCGGCTGCGGGACGAGACCCAGGAGCTGTACGAGCGGGTGCGCAACGGCGAGGGCGTGACGCTGTTCGACACCGCGCGTCGCCATCGCGACGGCAGCGAGGTGCCGGTGGCGATCACCGTCTCGGCGATGCGCGACCCGCTCGGCGCGTTCCTCGGGTGGTGCGAGGTCGTACGCGACCAGTCCGAGCGGCTGCGCATCCAGGCCCGCCTGGCCGCCGCCGAGACCGACCGGCAGGTGCTCGCCGACCGTGAGCGGATCGCCCGCGACCTGCACGATCTGGTGATCCAGCGCATCTTCGCGGCCGGCATGGGGCTGCAGGCGCTCGCGACCACCATCGACCCCGACGACCCGGCCGCGGCCCGCGTCACCAAGGCCATCGGTGAGCTGGACATGGCGGTTCGCGAGATCCGCACCAGCATCTTCACCATCCGCCGCAAGCCCGGCGACGTCGCCTCGTTGCGCGCCCGCCTGCTCGACATCGGCACCGAGATGACCGAGGCCCTGGGGCATCGACCCACCTTCGACTTCCGCGGGCCCGTCGACATCGTCGTCACCGACGACATCAGCGAGGCGGCCGCCGCAGTGGTGCGGGAGGGGCTGGCGAACATCGCCAAGCACGCCCAGGCGCGCGAGGCACGTGTGCGGGTGCACGCCGACGCCGGCGCGCTGCGCGTGGCCGTCAGCGACGACGGCATCGGCATCGATGAGACCGGTCACCGCAGCGGCCTGGCCAACATCGCCGCACGTGCGGAGGAGCTCGGCGGCACGTGCACGATCGACACCGCAGCCGGTACCGGCACGACGATCACCTGGTCGGTGCCCATCCGCTGACGCGGGTGCGCCCGTCAGGCGCCCGACAGCACCCGCGCCAGCACGTCGGCGACGAGGATGCGGGCGGTGCGCTCGGGCACCTGCAGCCGTGCCGCGATCTCGCGGTCGGTGAGGCCGGCGAGCAGCAGGTCGCGGACGAGCTGTTCGCGCTCGGACAGTTCGCGTCCGCCCTGGTCGCGCAACGGGTCGCCCCGCAGCGCGTCGAGCGCCCGCTCGACGACGATGGGGTCGAAGACCCGCTCGCCGTCGATGACCCGCTGCAGCACCTCGGCGAGGTCGCTGACGTGCACCTCCTTGAGGAAGTACCCGTAGGCGCCGGCGATGACGGCGGCGGCCGCGGCGTCGGTCTCCTCGAACGAGGTCAGCAGCACCGAGCGCACTTCGGGCGCGAGTGAGCGCAGCTGGCGGCAGAGGTCGATGCCGCTGCCGTCCGGCAGCCGGACGTCGAGGACGGCGATGTCCGGCACGGTCGCCAGGATGCCCTCGCGGGCCTGCGCCACCGTCCCGGCCTCACCGACGATCTCGAACGGTCCCACCGTGCGCAGCAGGTCGGCCAGACCCGCCCGCACGATCTCGTGGTCGTCCAGCAGGAACAGGCGGATCCGCGCCCGCCGCCCCTCCGCGCCGGTGCTCTGGGGCACCGTGCCGGCGGAGTCGTCGTCGGACATGCCGTCACCTCCGCCGTCTCGGCTTCACTGTGGCATCACGCCGAGATAGTCTGAAGGGACCTTCGGCCAGGGGCGGTACCGGTTCGGGCAATCTCTCGGCCGACGGACGAACCCGCTCAGACAGGGAGGGAGACGACGAAGGTCGCGCCGCCGCCCGGTGTCGGGCGGTGCTCGGCCTCGCCGCCGTTGGCGCGGGCCAGCTGCCGCACGATGTACAGGCCGAGGCCGGTGCCCTTCGTGCGCGTCCCGGTGCGCTCGTCGCGCTCGAGGCGGGTGAAGAGCCGCTCGAGCGCGTCCTCGGGGACGCCGGGCCCGTGGTCGACGACCGCGATCTCGACCCGGTCGTCGAGCCGGCGCACCCTGATCTCAACGGGTGTTGCGCCGTGCCGACCGGCGTTGGTGAGCAGGTTCGCGACCATCTGGTCGAGATGTTCGGGCTGTACCCGGGCGACGACGTCGTCGGCGCAGACGAGCGCCGCCGGCGGCACCGCCGAGCACGCGAGCTCACCGAGTCGCTCGGCGAGCCGCACCGGTTCCGGCCGGGCGATGAGCCGGCCCGCCTCGATGGTCACCATGCTCAACGCCTCGCGGACGGTGCCCTCGAGGCGTTGCCCGTTGCGCCGGACGAGCTCGACGAAGTCGCGGTACTCGGCCGGTGCGTCGGCCCAGTCGGTCGCGGCCATCTCGGCCGTCGCCAGCATGACGGTGAGCGGGTTGTTGATGTCGTGTCCGACCACCCCGATGAGGTCGGTGGTGAGCCGGTTGATGCGCTCGAGGTCGTCGTTGCGCTGCTGCAGGGCGGCTGCGGCCTCGTCGCGTGCACGTTCGGCCGCGCGGCGGTCGCTGATGTCCTGGTACCCGGCGATGAGCCGCTGCGGCTCGCCGGCGTCGTTGCGCAACACCGAGATCGTGTACTGCACGTCGACCTCACCACCGTCGGCGCGACCCAGGGTCGTCTCGCCGGTGAGGGTGTCGAGGGCGCCGGTGACGAGATCGGCGCGCTCGGTGCGTCCGAGCGACGCCGGGTCGTCAGGGGCGAAGGACGAGACCGGTCGGCCGACGAGGTCGGCCGCCGAGGCCACGCCGACCAGCGCGGCGAGCGCCGGGTTGGCCGATTCGACGCGGTCGCCCAGATCGCGGATCGCCTGCCCCACGCCGCTGTGCTCGAACTGCGACCGGAACAGCGCCTCGCTCGCCCGCAACCGCGACTCGGCCGCACGGCGCGCCGTGATGTCGGAGTTGATGCTCAAGATGCCGGTGCACCGACCGGCGTCGTCACGCTGCAACGCCTTGCGGGTGAGGACGACGACGCGACGCCCGTCGGCCTGCAGGTGGGTCAGTTCGCCCTCCCAGCTGTCGTTGGCCATGAGATGGGCGCGCACCGAGTCCGCGTCCCAGCCCTCGTTCCAGCGGGTGACCAGCAGCTTGTCGATGTGCCGCCCCAGCACCGCGTCGGCGGGCCAGCGGTACATGCGCTCGGCGCCCGGGTTCCAATACCGGATGTGGCCGTCGAGGTCGGTCACGACGATCGCGTCCCGCGCCAGTTCGAGCAGTCGGGCCCGCTCCGCCAGCTCGCGCCGGGCGGCGAGCTCCGCCGTCATGTCCTCGACGATCATGACCAGGCCGGTGACGCGCTGGTCGTCGTCGCGCACCGCACCGACGTGCAGGCGCAGATGCAGCAGCCGGCCGTCGCGGTGCAGCATGCGCACCGTCACGGCCTCGTGATCGGGGGTGGCGCCGTGGCGCAGGGCAGCGATCCGCTGCTCGAAGCCGGGCCGGTCGTCGGGGTGCACGTACGCGCTGTCGGCGCAGGTCTCGAGCTCGTCGACCGACCAGCCGGTGATCCGGGCCATGGCGGCGTTGACGCGGCGGCGGCGGGGCCCGTCCGGGTCGATCCCGCTCACGATCATGCCGAGCGGGTTGCGGGCGAAGGCGAGCCGGAAGCGTTCCTCGCTGGCCCGCAGCGCGGCGTTCGTCCGGCGCGCGGACACGAGCAGCCGCTGGATGTGCGCGGTGTCCTCGGCCTGACGCAGCGCGGTCGACAGACAGTTGGCCAGCAGCATCGCCATCGGCCGATCACTGTCGTGGAAGGCGGCGGGTCGTGCGTTCACGACGATCAACGTGCCCAACGCCGCGTCGTCGGCGAGCACCGGCGCCACGATCAACGACCGCACGCCGACCTCGCGCGAGACGGCATGCTGCGCCCGGGGATCGGTCTCGGTGTCGTCGCTCCACACCAGGCTGCGTGTGGTGAACGCGAGACCTGCCAGGGACGCGTCCCGGTCGAGCCGGAGGGAACCGAACCGCTCGAGCGTGCCGCCGGCCGCCACGTGCACGAAGCCGCCGTCGTCGTCGCGGACCGCGACCGCGGCGCCCTCGGCGCGCCCGAGCAGCGCGAGGGTGGAGTCGAGCACGAGCTGCAGCATGGTGTCGCGGTCGGGCGGCGCGGCGGCGGTCTGCTGCTGCAGCGCGATGATGCCCTCGAGGGTCGCGCGCTCCTCGCGCTCGCGCTCGGCCGCGGCGGCCCGTTCCTGCACCCCGCGCACCTCGGCGTCGATGTCCACGATCTGCGCGAGGGCGTAGCGGGTGGCGCCGTCGCCGTTGCGCACGAGGGCCATGCTGAGCAACACCCAGGCGTCCGTGCCGTCCGGGCGCACGTACCGCTTCACCAGCCGGTAGTCGTCGATCTCGCCCGCGACGAGCCGTGCCGCCTGGGCCTCATCGGCGGCGAGGTCGTCGGCATGGGTGATCGACCGGAGGTCGCGGGCGAGCAGCTCGTCGCGCGTCCACCCGGTGATGCGGTGCACCGCGTCGTTGACGTCGACCCACCGGCCGTCGAGGTCGAGCAGGGCGATGCCGATTGGCGAGTGCTCGAAGAGCAGCCGGAACTGCTCGTCGTGCGCGACAGGCGCACCGCCCGGGCCCGACGAGACCGTGCGGGCGGCCTCCACCCCTGCAGCGTGACATCCGCGGGCGCCCGACCCCTGAGTCCTTCGTCCCGTGTGCAGCACTGCCATCGACCCCCCAGACGGCCCTGGGACGCGTGCTCGCGCGCGCGTCAGGCTCGCTGCAACCCGGCCGGACAGGCCGATCCGCAGCGCTCGGGAGGGGCCATGAGGCAGACCGGCGCCACGCCCCGCGTGGCCGCTGCCGGTGGGCCGGCGGCCGTCGAGTGGGCCCGTCGGTTCTCGGCGGCCTCCGGCGCCGTGCTGCACACCGTCGTCCAGGACGCGGAGCACGTCGCCGCCGACGGCGCCGTGGCCGCATCGCAGGACGCGCAGTTGCTCGTGCTGCGTGCCGACGACCCGGCGGTGCTCGACCGGGTCCGTTGCCCCACCGTGCTGATCGGCGCAACCGCCGATGACGCGACCTGGGACGACGGCCGCCCCGTGGTGGTGGCCGTGCCGTCGGACCCCCGCGCGCTGCCGGTGCTGCTGTTCGCCGCACGCTATGCGCAGCAGACGGGCCGTCCGATCCGCGTCGTGCACGCGTCCGGCCGACGCCGGCCGCCGCGTGACCGCATCGAGGTGCTGATCGGCTTCGCCCGGCAGTGGAACCCGGACGTGCCCGTCACCGCCGTCGTCGCGCGCGGACGCGTCCGCCGGACGCTCGTCGCGCAGGCCGCCGACGCGCACGTCGTCGTGGTGGGGCGGTACTGCACCGGCCGGCATGCGCGCTGGTCGCGACGCGGTCGAGCGACCGCGCGCCTGGCCACGCAGCTGGACGCGCCGGTCGTCGTGGTCGGCCGCGAGTACGCCCTGCCGTCGGTGATCACCCGACCCGTCCCCGAGGCGCCGCAGGACCAACGAAGGAGAGCCCGATGAGCACCGGAACCGACGTCGACCTCGACCGCGCCCTGCACCGTGCCGCCCACCACGCGGCCCTCGCACCCTCGGTGCACAACACCCAACCGTGGCAGTTCGTGCTGCGCGCCGACCGGATCGAGCTCGTCGCCGACCGCACCCGGCACCTCGCCGCGCTCGACCCGCACGGACGCCAGCTGGCGGTCAGCCTCGGCTGTGCCCTGTTCAACCTGCGCGCCGCACTGGCGGCCGACGGCGTCGGCACGCGGGTCGAGCGGCTCGACGGGCCGGACGACGTCGTCGCCCGCGTCACCTGGCCCGCCGGGACGCCGGTGGAGACCGACATCGCGCGCTTCGACCACTGGATCAGCACCCGGCAGACCAACCGGCGCCGCTTCGAGGACACGCCCGTGCCCGAGGACGTCGTCGACGCGCTCGCGGCCGGCGTCGAGGCCGAGGGGTCGATCCTGTTCCCCATCACGCGCGAGGAGGACCGCGTCACGGTCGCGCGGCTCAGCCAGCGCGCCGACTCGGTACAGCTGCTCGACCCCGCCTACCGCAGCGAGCTGCGCCGGTGGACCACGAGCGACCCGACCCGGCGCGACGGTGTGCAGGCCATGGCGGTGCCGCATGTCGACGGCAGCGCCCAGGACGAGATCCCGATCCGCGACTTCGACAGCTCGGGTGCGGGGTGGCTGCCGAGCCGCACCGAGTCGTCGCGGCACCAGTGCCTGCTGCTGCTCGGTACCCGCAGCGACACCCCGCTCGGCTGGCTGCGGGCGGGGGAGGCGCTCGAGCGGATGTGGCTCGAGGCGACGAGCCGGGGCCTTGCGATGGGCCCGCTCACGCAGGTCGTCGAGGTCGCGCCTGCCCGCGCCCAGCTGGCGCAGGAGCTGCGGCTGGACTGGTCGCCCGTGGTGCTCGTGCGGGTCGGGCGCGCGCCGGTGTCGCCGATGTCGCTGCGCCGGCCGTGGTCGGACGTGGTGGTCGAGGCGCGGTGACGGCCGGCGCTCAGGGGGTCTGCCGGCGCAGGGTGGCCGCGGCGAGGGCCACCGCCACGAGCGTCGCGCCGAGCAGGATGCCGGCGTCACGCCAGTAGACGGCGTCGGCGCCGGCGGGTGCCACCGAGCGCTGCAGGGCCTCGACGGCGTAGGTGAGCGGCAGGACGTCGGACAGCCACTGCAGCACGGTCGCCATCTGGTCACGGTGCTGGAACAGGCCGCACGTCAGCAGCTGGGGGAGCACGACCACCGGCATGAACTGCACGGCCTGGAACTCGGTACGGGCGAACGACGAGGCGAACAGGCCGAGCGCCACCCCCAGCAGCGCGTCCAGCAGGCCGACCAGCAGCAGCGGGCCCAGGGCGCCGCCGAGGTCGAGGCCGAGCCCACCCGACACGGCGACGGCGAGGCCGACCTGCACGACGGCGACGAGGGCGAAGGCCGCGCCGTAGCCCAGCAGCAGGTCGAGCTTGCGCGCGGGCGTGGTGAGCAGCCGCTCGAGCGTCCCCGACGTGCGCTCGCGCAGCGTCGTCACCGAGGTCACCAGGAACATCAGCAGGAACGGGAAGAAGCCGAGCAGGGCAGGAGCGGTCACGGCGAAGACGCGGGCGCTGTCGAGCACGTAACGCAGCAGCACCATGAGCACGCTCGGCACCACGACCATGAGCACCACGGTGCGGGGGTCGTGGCGCAGTTGCCGCAACACCCGTTGTGTCGTCGCGACGATCATGTCGGGTCGCTGCCTGCGTCGTCGGCTGCGCCGTCTGCGTCGTCTGCGCCGTTTCCTGCGCCCCGGACGAGCCGCAGGAACGCGCCGTCCAGGTCGTCGGCGCCGGTGTCCCGCAACACCTGGTGCGGCGTCGACCGCACGAGCACGTCGCCGTCGCGCAACAGCACCAGGTCGTCGGCCCGGCGGGCCTCGTCCATCACGTGGGTCGAGACAAGCAATGTCGTGCCCCCGACCGCGAGGCGGTGGAACAGCGACCACAGCTGCTCGCGCAGCACGGGGTCGAGCCCGACGGTCGGCTCGTCGAGCACCAGCAGCCGGGGCCGGCCGAGCAGCGCGACGGCCAGCGACACCCGCGACCGCTCGCCGCCGGACAGCCGGTCGACGAGCCGGTGGGCGTGCGGCACCAGGTCGACGACGGCCAGCACGCGCTCGGTCTCGGCGCGGTCGGTGCCGATGGCGGTGGCGAAGTAGCGCAGGTTCTCGGTCACGGTGAGGTCGTCGTAGACCGAGGCCTGCTGCGACGCATAACCGATCACCCTGCGCAACGCCGGCGATCCGGCCGGGCGGCCGTCGACGGTGACCGAGCCGCTCGTGATGCGCTGCGTACCGACGATGCAGCGCAGCAGGGTGGTCTTGCCGCCTCCGCTCGGGCCCACGAGTGCGGTCACCCGCCCGGGCGCGAAGCGGGTGTCGATGCCGTGCAGGATCTCGGTGCCGCCGCGGCGCACCCGCAAGGCGCGGATCTCGACCACCGGCCGACCGTACGCCGCGCCGGTCGGTCGACCGGGCCGACACCCGCGACGGGACCTTCGTCCGTGTCGAGTGCCCTGAACCGGCACGACGATGGGGCGGTGACCCCGGCGTCGGACCCCGCAACCGCCTCGCCGCCCGCCCCGCCGCCCGCCCCGCCGCCCGACCAGGCGGCGTCGCTCGCGCGCGACCTGGCCGATCTCACCGAGCGCAACGACAACGCCCAGCGCCTGGCCAACATGGGCGACTACGACTGGCACATCGCCACCGATGTGAACCGCTGGTCGGACCAGCTGTTCCGCATCTACGGCTACGAACCCGGCAGCTTCGAGCCGTCGTACGAGGCGTTCCTGTCCCGGATCCACCCGGACGACCGCGAGAAGGTCCGTGCGATCCACCAGCGTGCGTACGCGACCGGCGAGCCGTACCACATGCTCGAGCGGATCGTCCGGCCCGACGGCGAGATCCGGTATCTCGAGTCGAACGGGCAGGTCATCCAGGACGAGGGCGGCACCCCCGTGCGCATGCGCGGCACCTGCGTCGACGTCACCGAACGCGTGCGTGCCGAGCAGCGCAGCGAGGAGGCGGCGGCGGCGCTGCGCGAGGTGCAGGTGCGCCGGCGGCAGGCCCTGCAGATCAACGACACGGTCGTGCAGGGGCTCGCCGCGGCGGCGTACGCACTGCAGATCGACGACCCGGAGCACGCGATGCAGCTGGTCGACCGCACCCTCACCGCCGCGCGCGGGCTCATCGACGACTGGCTGCATCCGGTCGGGGGCGACGAGCTGCGCCCGGGCGACCTCGTGCGCGACACCGCGTCGAGCGACCCGCTGCCCGGCCCGCCCGCCGCGGGCGGCGGCCAGGGCACCGGTGCCGAGCCGGACGACCCGCCGCCCCTGCGCGCGCTGCTGGTCGACGACGACGACGACATCCGCAACGCCATCGTTCGGATGCTCGCGCGCACCCGCAGGTTCGAGATCGTGGGGGAGGCCGTCGACGGCGCCGAGGCCCTGGAACTGGCCATCGCCACGCGTCCGGACGTCGTCTTCCTCGACCTCGCCATGCCGGTGATGGACGGCTACCAGGCGCTGCCGCTGCTGCTGGAACGGGTGCCGAACGTGCGCGTCGTGGTGCTGTCCGGCTTCGGTGAGGGCTCGGTGGCGCAGCGGGTGATCGACCTCGGTGCGCACAAGTACATCGAGAAGGGGACGCGGGTCGACTACCGCGCGCTCGCCGACGAGCTGGCGGGCACCGCCACGACCTGATCGCCCCGTCGGCCGGCGACGGGACGCCGGCGTACCGCCTCCGGACGCGCCGGGAGCGCCACATATGATGCGCATTTTCGGGATCTTTGCGCACCGACCGGGGGCCGGATGAGGGTGGACGAGCCGCTGCGGATCGCGCTGACGTCGTACCGGAGCAAACCGCACTGCGGGGGCCAGGGTGTCTACGTCCGCCACCTGTCCCAGGCGCTCGTCGGGCTCGGCCACACCGTCGAGGTGTTCTCGGGCCCGCCGTACCCCGAGCTCACCGACGGCGTGCGGCTCACCGAGGTGCCGAGCCTCGACCTCTACGACGACGCCGACCCGTTCCGGCGGCCGAGGCTGCGCGAGTTCCGCACCCGCGACGACGTGCTCGAGTACGCGATCATGTGCACCGCCGGCTTCGGCGAGCCGCGCACGTTCTCGCGCCGGGTGGTGCCGCTGCTCGCCGCCCGCGCTGCCGAGTTCGACGTCGTGCACGACAACCAGACCTTCGGCCCAGCGCTGCTGCGGCTGGCCGGGCACGGGCTGCCGCTGGTCGGCACCATGCACCACCCGATCACCGTCGACCGCCGGCTGGCACTGGCCGCCGCGCCGCTGCGCAAGAAGCCGACGCTGTGGCGCTGGTACGGCTTCCTCGGCCATCAGACGCGGGTCGCGCGGCAGTTCCCGATCATGATCGCGCCGTCGCAGAACAGCGTCGACGACGCCGCGCGCGAGTTCGGGCTGCGCGCCGAGCAGTTGGTGTCGATCCCGATCGGCGTCGACATCGAGCGCTTCCGCCCCGGCCTGCCGAAGGTGCCCGGCCGCGTCGTCGCGGTGTGCAGCGCCGACGTGCCGCTCAAGGGGCTCGACGTGCTGCTGCGCGCGCTGCACCTGGTGCCGCCGGAGGTCGACGCGCAGCTCGTCGTGGTCGGGCGGCACAACCCCGGCGGCCCCACCGAGACGCTCATCGCCGAGCTCGGCATCGGGTGGCGTGTCCAGTTCGTGAAGGGCATCAGCGACGACGAGGTGGCGAACCTGCTCGCGTCCGCGGAGGTGCTCGTCGTGCCCTCGCTGTACGAGGGGTTCTCGCTGCCGGCGGCCGAGGCCATGGCGTCGGGCACGCCGGTCATCGCGGCCGACGCGGGCGCGCTGCCGGAGGTCGTCGGCCGCGATGGGTCGGCCGCGGTGCTCGTGCCGCCGGGCGACCCGGCCGCGCTGGCGCGTGCCCTCGCCGACCTGCTGCAGGCGCCGGAGCGGCGTGCGGCCATGGGCGTCGCGGCCCGCGCCCGTGCCGTCGAGCGGCTCAGCTGGGAGTCGACCGCGCGTGCCACCGCCGAGGTCTACCGGGCCGAGATCGCCCGCTTCCACCGCGCCAGTGCTCGTTCCGACAGGCAGGACGCCGCATGCTGACCATCGACTTCGACCGGCTCGGTGGGGCCGAGGGTGACCGCCTGCTCGATCTCGGCTGCGGCGCGGGGCGGCACACGTACGCCGCGCTGCGGCTCGGCGCCGACGTCGTCGCCCTCGACCAGAACGCTGACGACCTGCACGGCATCGAGGAGATGGTCGCGGCGATGGCCGAGGCGGGCGAGATCAAGCCGCCGTCCGGCCCGGTCACGCTCAACGCCGACGCACACCACCTGCCCTTCGACGACGGGCACTTCGACAGCGTGGTGGCGTCCGAGATCCTCGAGCACATCCCCGACGACCGGCGGGTGATCTCGGAGCTCGTGCGCGTCACCCGCCCGGGCGGCCGCGTCGCGGTGAGCGTGCCGCGGCGCTGGACCGAGCAGGTCTGCTGGACGCTGTCGGACGCCTACCACGAGGTCGAGGGCGGGCA